>JBFWJN010000041.1:0-17573 GCA_050253185.1 Kiritimatiellales bacterium
ACACACACTACTGCGGCAATCAGAGACAGCAGCATCCAGAATATCTGCCGCTTTACAAAATAGGCAGGATCGTTGCGGAACTGCGCCTCCGCAGCGCCCTTGACCATACTGGCGCTGGCCAGCATAACAATCCCAACGGTGACCAGAATCAGTACCGCGGCAATCAGAATGGAAATGGTCCGGCGTTGCATGGTGCGGACTATACAGAATCCCCCGCCGGGGATCAGAAAAAAATTGAGCCGCCTGCAGATTTCAGCAGGCGGCCCGCGGTTCCGTTTTCGCCGAATTACTCCGCCGGAGCATTGACCATGTGCGTCGGCTGACGCGTTGTCTGGAGAACACCCTGCCAGACCCAGCCGTGCGAATCGACCAGCTTCCGGTGTCCAATCATTGGAATCGGCAGGTGCACCAGCCGGTGGTTGTGCAGTCCGACGACCATGCCGGTCTTGCCGGCCATTGCGGCGTGCATCGCATTGTAGCCGAGAAACAGGCAGTATTCCGAGTCGGCGGCATTGGCCGGTGTGCTGCGGATGGAGTAGCTCGGATCAAAATATTTGACGTTCAGTTCGCACTTCTTTTCGCCGAACCAGCGGAGCATTTCATCGCGCAGAAACGTACCGATGTCTGCCAGTTTCGTATTGCCGGATTTGTCTTTGGAGTCCGCATGGGGGATCAGGTTCTGTCCGGCGCCTTCGGCGACAACGACAACCGCATGATCCTTGAGTTCGAGGCGACGGCGCAGGTGTTCGAAGAACCCGTTGGGACCTTCAATGTCAAACGGAACTTCCGGAATCAGGCAGAAGTTGACGTTGCTGTTCGACGCGGCCGTCGAGGTTGCGATCCAGCCCGACTCACGTCCCATCAGCTTCACCAGCCCGACACCGTGGCGATAGGCCTTGGCCTCGGCGTGAGCACAGTTGATGACTTCCCAAGCGCTCTGCACGGCAGTCTGGAAACCGAAGGAACGTTCGATGGTTCCGATGTCGTTGTCGATCGTTTTCGGAATCCCGATCACCGCAATGTCCAGTCCCTGAGCCTTTACTTCGTCCTGGATGTCGCGTGCGCCGCGCAGCGTGCCGTCGCCGCCGATGGTGATCAGGATGTTGACCTTGTAGTGACGAAGCGTATGGACGATTTCCTGGGTGTCCTGCGGTCCGCGCGACGATTTGAGAATCGTGCCGCCCTTTTCGTGAATTTCATCGGTATTCGTCGTATCCAGCTCGATCGGCGGATGGAAAAATTTTGCGACCAGGCCTTCGTAGCCGTACTGGAAACCGAGCACCTTTTTGACTCCGTAGCCTTCGTGCGCACAGAACGTCACCGCGCGGATCACGTCGTTCAGTCCGGGACAGAGACCGCCGCAGGTCACGACCCCGACAACCACTTCCTCCGGCTTGAAGTAAATCTTTTCGCGGGCGCCGGCGCGCTCGAAATATTCGATCTCGTCGACGGACGACCCTGCGGTATAGTCCCGGGAATGGACATGCCGGATCAGTCCGTTGTCGTCATAAAAAAAATGCTGCCGCTTCGCCTTGAACGGCGAATCGTACCTGCACTCCCCCAGCGTATCAATCGCGATAATTTTGCTCATTAAATTCTCCCCCGAAAATATGTTTGAGCGTTAAAACTGCGCAAGGAACCTCACATCGTTTTCATACAGATTGCGGATGTCCTTGATGCCGTACATGATCATTGCGAGCCGCTCGATCCCCATACCGAAGGCAAAACCGGTGACTTTCTCCGGGTCGTAGCCAACTTTCTTAAAGACATTCGGATCGACCATGCCCGCGCCTAAAATTTCAATCCAGCGGGCCTTGCCGCCCACTTCAAAAAAGAAGTCCACTTCGAAACTCGGCTCTGTGAAGGGGAAAAAGTGCGGACGGAACCGGATTTTCACGTCATCGCCGAGGAACTGTTTCGCAAAATAGGCCAGCGTGCCTTTCAGGTCGGCCATCGACACCTTTTCGGCAACAAACAGCCCTTCGACCTGATGGAAGTTTGCGCTGTGCGTCGCGTCCGGCGTATCGCGGCGGTAGCAGCGGCCCGGTGCGATAATGCGGATAGGCGGCGTATGGCTTTCCATATAGCGCACCTGCACCGGAGAGGTATGGCAGCGGAGCAGGTCACCGTTATTCAGGTAAAAGGTGTCCTGCTCGTCGCGCGACGGATGGTCCGCCGGCGTATTGAGCGCATCGAAGTTGTTCCAGACCGTTTCGATATCCGGCCCGTCGGCAACGGTGAAGCCGATCGATCGGAAAATCTCGACGATGCGGGCGGTCACCTTGCTGATCGGATGTTCGGAACCGAGCGACGGCCAGAGTCCCGGAAGCGTGGGATCAAATACGCCGCCCTTTTTCGCACCGGACGCCAGTTCGCCCTGACGCTCCTTGATCAGATCGGTCAGTTCATTTTTCAGCGTATTGGCGCCTTTGCCGAACAGCGGCTTTTCTTCGTTCGGAACGGTCTTGAGCTGCGCCATCACCTCGGGCAGCAGTCCGTTGCGGCCGAGGTATTTAATGCGGACGGCCTCGAGCGCGACGGCATCTGCCGCCCCGCGAGCTTCGCCCAGCGCCGTTTCCCGAATCTGATTGAGTTCCTGCAGGTTCATATTTTTTCCAAAGGCTGGAAAAAGTACTGCTTAACGCGTCCAATGTCTGGAAAAAACTCCATCGATTTTTCCAGACATTGGAAATGTTCCGCCGGTGTCCTTTAGAAGGACAGCAGCATGAAGATCATGACGAACAGCGCGACGGTTTCGACGACACCGAGCGTGGTCAGGTAGTTCGTGAAGCCTTCGCCGGTTTCCGCCAGCGCATCGGATCCGGCGGCGCCGGCCTTGCCCTGGTACCAGGCAGACACGCCCATTGCGATTCCGCCGAGAATTCCGCCGCCGAGCATGATCGGCCATAGTTCCGGAGACGCAACTGCCTTACCTTTGAAAATGAGCATCAGCAGCAGCCCGTAAATGGTCTGCGAGAGCGGCGCACCGATGAACACCAGCAGAATAAACGGAGCCGCTTTATTCTGGGCATAGCATTTTTTCCATGCGCCGATCCCGGCCATGCCGGCCGTACCGGTTCCGAGTGCCGACCCGATAGCGGCAAATCCGAGAGCCATTGCGCCGCCCATTTTCGCCAGTGCTGTCATTGTCTGAGTATCCATTGCTTCCTCCTGTCATTAAACTGCAGTTTGATTGTTCTGTAACTCCATCCGGACTGTTTCACCGTCATCCCGCTTGATGAACGGTTTAAATGCAACTCCACCCCACTGAACCCCGGCATGTCCGGAGAACTCCAGCGTGTTCAATCGAATGCCGTGAACCAGTACGCTCATGGCTCCGAGCACGATGTTCAGGGCGTGGCCGAAAAAGATGATCAGGGCGGCGACCAGCCCGCCGATGATCGGCGGCATGGCGTGCCCAGCGTCCAGCCCCATCTGGTTGAAAGACTGGGCGATGGCCAGCGATGCGGCGCCGACCGCATAAAGACGAACGTAGGAAATGATATCCACAAAATTGCTGATGACGTCCAGAACGAGCGTGATCAGCCCGGACAGTTCCTTCGACAGGATCAGGCCGAGTGCGACCAGCACGACGCCGATTCCCAGCACAATGCCGATGATCGGCGTCAGCTGAACCATCCCGAGCACCAGATTCAGCACAATCAGATAGAGCGACCATGTCGTGCACAGCCAGCCGAGATCGCACAGGCAGGACGTGGAATTGATCTTCCGAATGAAGTTCCAGACGTGCGCAATTGTCAGGTGAATGGCGCCGATGGTGAAACAGATGAACATAACCCGGTTCCGGGCCAGATCCTCGTTGCCGCCGGCGATCAGCCACGGGGAACTGATGTCCCGCAACGGCGCGGGCAGCAGATCAAAGCGGATGCCGAAATAGGTCCCGTTCAACACGCCCCAGAGCACCGTAAAGGCGCTCATGATCATGAGCAGATTAAGCGTCGGCTTCGCTGCCGGCTTGTCCCGCAGTTTGAATTTAAAGAACAGGCAGATGGCAATAAACAGAAGTCCGTAGCCGGCGTCACCGATCAGAAATGCAAAGAAAATGCTGAGAAACAGAAGGAACAGCCCGCTGATGTCGATTTCCTTGTAGCCCGGCAGCACGCCGATCATCTGAAAAACCGGTTTGATCGGATTGAGCCACTTCGGATTGCGCAGCAGGGTTGGAACATGATCGTCAGCGGACGGCGCGTCCATCAGCGCGGCCCAGCCCTGTTTCGCGGCGGCGGCGCGGATTGCAGATTCCTGCTCGACAGGGAAAAAGCCGCGCAGATAATAAACGTCCTCTTCGTCCCCCATTCCCGAACGGGCTTCCAGATAAACCACCCGGTCCTCCGCGTCGCCGGTCAGCGCGGCAACCGCATCGTGATCGCCGGAGAAGGTTTTGAATTCTTCTTCCGTCGCGGCGAGTCTGGAGCGGACTTCGTCGAGCTCGGCACGCAGCGCATCGAGCGATTTTTTCGGCAGGGGAATTTCCTCCACCTCAATATTCAGTTCGCCGCGGAAAATCAGTGCCGCATAAATGCTGCTGCGATCGCGGCTGAGCTCAATCACGTTCACATCGTTCGGAAACTCCGGTGTGTCTTTGACCGGCAGTTTGCACAGCTTTACGGAAATACCGGCGGACGCCAGTTCCTGAATCGTTTCCGGCGAAAAACTGCCGAACGGTTCATAATGATGGATTTCCATGTCCAGCGCGTCGGCCTGTTCCGTCAGCGCCTGCTTGCGGTGAATCAGCTCCCAGACCGCTTTGACGACTTCGTGCGGCGTTTTGCCGGACGGCTTGACGTGCGGATGCTTCGGCAGCACTTCGAGCGCGCGTTTCAGGTGATCATACAGGCTGCGGGCTTCGTCGAGGCCGACCCCTTCCGGCGCACGGATGTGCTCCAGATGCACCACACCCAGATCGCGCAGTGCGTCGAGCGTCTCCTCGCGGGAGTCGCGCGTGCACAGCAGCGTCAGCTTTTTCATTTTGACGATCATAGTTACCGCCCACTAATCACACGAATAAACACGAATCAAAGAACAATACGTTCATATTCAAGATTCGGGTGATGTCCAAAATTTACAATTAATCCTAATTTAAAACCGGTTGCATTTAGATAGTTCAATACCTGGGACCGATGCGCATCCGTAATTTTCTCTACGGCTTTCAGTTCAACAATTATCTTTTCAAAACAAATAAAATCCGGCTGATAGAAATGCTCCAGCTTTTGTCCTCTATAAAACAAATCCAGTTTCTTTTGGGGCTCCGAGGGAATCTTCTGGTAAACAAATTCAATCCCCAGACATTCCTGATACACCGGCTCCAGAAAACCACAGCCCTTTTCATTGTACACATTAAAGCACGCTCCGATGATTGCGTAGCTTTCTTCTTTGTACAGAATGTCTTGATTCGTGCTCATTCGTGTTATTGGTGGGTTAACTCGATCTCACTTTTTCTACGCTTTTACCTTTGGCGATTTTAGAACGGGCGACGGCGGCGGTCTGCTGGTCGCCCATGAAAATGCGGATGACACGGATGTTCTCGCGGCATTCCGGAATTTTCACTTTTTCAAAGAGGTTGACGCGCTGCGACGTGGTGCGCAGTTCCTCGGCCAGCAGGCGGTGCTGTTCTTCAATGATCTGGCGTTCGACGCGTAAACGGATCAGCTGGCGAAGCATTTCCGTTCCGCTATCCACCCAGGCCGGAGTTTCAAACAGGTCGGGCGTCTCTTCGACAAATGAGATGCTTCCAAAGATTGGAATTGTCACCCCGGCGATGTTGCCGCTGGAGCGGACAATTTCTTTGACCTGAATGTAGGGCATGAAATCAAAGGGTTCGGAGAACAGCTTAACCCACGAAGCGAGGTCGGCGCGCGCCTTTTCCTCTTCGCCGCGCTTGGCGGCAATCTGCGCTTCGAGTCCGCGCAGCTCCATCTGCAGCTGCTGCTTCTTGAGCTGCAGCGTCGGCAGATAGCGCCGGAAGCGCGTCAGTGCGTCGCGCTGCGCTTTCAACTCGTTTTTGGTGTATTTGATCTTCGCCATATCAACCGTTCAAACCGTTCAATTCGTTAAAGCCGTTGAAATCGTATTTCCTTTTTGCGTTCTCTGTGTTCCTTCGCGGTTAATTCTTCTTCGGCCAGAACTGTTCCGTCAGTTTCGAGGAAATACCGGTTTCCTGGGGCTCAAAGCAGTCGGCCAGAATCTGCCAGCCGAGGTCGAGAGCCTGTTCGAGCGGAATATTGACGGAGAGTGCCATCATTTCCTTTTCGAAGCGTTCGCCGTATTTCAGCAGTTTGGTGTCCCAGCCGCTCATGCGGAAACCCATCGACTGCTTCTCGAGCGTTTCCCTGTACGAGGCGTAGAGTTGGATCATCGTGTCCATGATCGTGCGGTGATCGGCGCGGGTTTTACTGTTGACCTGCTGTTTCAGTCGCGACAGCGAACCGAACGGCTCGATGCGGCCGTTCTTGAGGTAAAACTGACCTTCGGTGATGTAGCCGGTGTTGTCCGGAACCGGATGGGTGACGTCGTCACCGGGCATGGTGGTCACAGCCAGAATGGTTATGGAGCCGGACCCTTCGAAGTCGACCGCTTTTTCGTAACGGGCGGCGAGCTGTGAATAGAGGTCGCCGGGATAACCGCGGTTGGACGGAATCTGTTCCATTGTGATGGCGACTTCCTTCATGGCGTCGGCAAAGTTGGTCATGTCGGTGAGCAGCACGAGCACGCGCTTGTCTTCGAGCGCGAATTTTTCGGCGGTCGCCAGCGCGATATCGGGAACGAGCATACATTCGACCGTCGGGTCGGCGGCGGTATGTACGTAAAGCACCGAACGCGAGAGCGCGCCGTTTTCTTCGAGGTAGTCGCGGAAGTAGAGGTAGTCGTCGTGCTTGAGGCCCATGCCGCCGAGAATGATGACGTCGACTTCGGCCTGCAGCGCAATGCGGGCGAGCAGTTCGTTGTAGGGCTCACCGGCGACGGAGAAGATCGGAAGCTTCTGGGATTCAACGAGCGTGTTGAACACGTCGATCATCGGAATCCCGGTGCGGACCATATTGCGCGGAATAATGCGCTTGGCCGGATTGACGGACGGACCGCCGATCGGGATTTCATTTTCGGTGAGCTGCGGACCGTTGTCACGCGGCACACCGGAACCGGTGAACACGCGGCCCATCAGGTTTTCGGAGAACGGGACCTGCATCGTACGGCCGAGGAAACGGACTTTCGAGTCGGTCGCGACGCCGCGGGCGCCGGCGAACACCTGCAGGTAGACGCGGTTGCCTTCGAGACGAATGACCTGCGCCAGCGAGGTTCCGAAGCCCGACTCGACCTGGGCCAGCTCGCTGTACATGATGCCTTCGGCGCTGACAACAATTACGTTGCCCGCGACCTGTTCAATGCGGTGATAAACCTTATGCATGATTCTTCTCCATTCCAAATTCCTTATCCACCTCGGCCTCGATCTCTTCAATGCTGGGAAGTGATGATTTCAAGTCATCCGGCAGGTTTTTCGTAATAACGTATTCGCTGACACCGATCGGTTTGTGCACATCTTTAAGTGAATATTCGACCACCGTGTCGTTTTTCGACTTGCAGATCAGAATACCGATGGTCGGATTGTCCTGTTCGCCTTTGAGGTTCCCATCAACCGCCGAAATGTAAAAATTCAGTTTTCCGGCATATTCCGGCTTAAATTTGTCTGTTTTGAGTTCCACTACGACATAACAGTGAAGCCGGACGTGATAGAACAGCAGATCCATAAAAAACTCATCGCCACCGACTTCCAGCCGGTACTGCCGCCCCGCATAGGCAAACCCAGCCCCAAGCTCGACCAGAAAACGAGAAACATGATCCGCCAGCGCAGTTTCCAGCTCCCGCTCATCGTGCCGCTCGCGGAGCATCAGAAAGTCGAAGCTGTAGGGATCTTTCAGAGTCTGCTGCGCCAGATCAGACTGCGGTGCCGGAAGAGTTGCTTCGAAATTGGAAATCGCCCTGCCGTCCCGCTGGTACAGCCCGCTCTCAATCTGATGCGTCAGAACCGCCCGCGACCAGTTGTTTTCAATGGTTTTCCGGACATAGAACAAAGCTTCATCGCAATTCTTTATTTTGTTCATAATCAACTGATTATGACCCCACGGGATTTGCGCAACAAGTTGTTGCGCAATTTGGGAAACAGCTTGTTGCCCAATTGGACTCCAGAAAGAAACCCACTGGCGCATTAATTCTAAGTTTCGTTTTGAGAATCCTTTAAGATCAGGAAACTCATCCAGCAAATCACAGCTCATCTGTTCGAGAAATCCGTCGCCCCATTTGGCTTCGCACTGTTTTTCGATAATCTGTTCGCCCAGTTCCCAGTACAGCGTCAGCAATGCCTGATTCACCCGGACGGCGGCTTTAATCTGCGCCGTCTGGATGCGCTGCTTCACATCCTTAATAAACGCCGAATAATCGGAGTTCCGGAGAAGCATGCTATTTTCAGGTTCTATCATTGGTTTTCCAATGTTTGGAAAATTATTCGTAACTGGTGACTTCCGCGATCTGGTGAACGAGCTGTTCTTGCTGTTTTTTAAATTCGTCCGAGTTGAAAACCATCTGGTTCCAGTCGCGCGTCATCTGCGTCAGCTTATGGAAAAAGCTCCGGGCGGTATCCTTGTCGTCAAACTTCAGCTTCGTTTTGAGGAAGCGGACGATGAACCCGAAGACGTGCTTCTGGCGTTCGACCGGCGTGGCGGCGTCAACATCATTGAAGGCGTTCTGCTGCAGATAAACGGAGTCGAGGTATTCCGATTTCAGATAAACGATAAAGTCGTCGATCGAGGTGCCTTCTTCGCCAACGACCTTCATCATCTGGCCGACTTCGCTGCCGTGACGCAGGAACTGCCGGGCGGTCGCCAGTTCTTCCTGATCCACGACGCTGGTGTATTTGCTCCAGCTTTCGAGCGGGTCGATGGCCGGGAAGCGGCGGGCGTCGGAACGCGCGCGGCTGAGGCCGTGGAAGGCGCCGACCACTTTGAGCGTGGCCTGCGTCACCGGTTCTTCAAAGTTACCGCCGGCGGGTGAAACGGTTCCGCCGATGGTGACGGAGCCGGTGGAGCCGTCGTTGAGGCGAACCACGCCGCCGCGTTCGTAGAAGGCGGCAATGACTGATTCGAGGTAGGCTGGGAAGGCTTCTTCGCCGGGGATTTCTTCGAGTCGGCCGGACATTTCGCGCAGCGCCTGCGCCCAGCGGGAGGTCGAGTCGGCCAGCAGCAGGATGTTGAGTCCCATCTGGCGATAGTATTCGCAAATGGTTACCGCGGTGTAGACGGACGCTTCGCGGGCGGCCACCGGCATCGAGCTGGTATTGCAGATGATGAGCGTGCGCTCCATCAGGCTCTTTCCGGTCTTCGGGTCGGTCAGTTCCGGAAATTCACGCAAGGTTTCAACCACCTCGCCGGCGCGCTCGCCGCAGGCGGCCAGCACCACGATGTCGACGTCGGCATGACGGCTGGTGATCTGCTGCAAAACGGTTTTACCGGCGCCGAACGGGCCGGGGATGCAGTAGGTTCCGCCGCGCGCCACCGGGAAGAAGGTATCGACGATGCGCTGCGAGGTGGCGAGCGGCTCGGTCGGGCGCAGGCGTTCGGCATAGCATTTGATCGGCATTTTCACCGGCCAGACCTGCATCAGTTTCACATCGTGCTCGCGCCCTTTGTCGTCAACGACGACGGCTGCGGTATCTTCAACCGTGAATTCACCGGCGCCCGCCACAAACTTGACGGTCATCCGGCCCGGCAGACGGAACGGCACCATGATTTTGTGTTCAAAAATTCCTTCCGGCACTTTGCCGACGGCGTCGCCCGCCACCACAACATCCCCGGCCTTAACCAGCGGCGTGAAGGCCCACTTGGTTTCGCGCGGCAGCGGCTTGA
This sequence comes from Kiritimatiellales bacterium, assembly GCA_050253185.1. Lineage (GTDB taxonomy): Bacteria > Verrucomicrobiota > Kiritimatiellia > Kiritimatiellales > Tichowtungiaceae > Tichowtungia. The sequence continues at coordinate 9,915 of JBFWJN010000041.1, forward strand.
GGTATTTGCCGCGCTGCAGGAAGAATCCGCATTCTTCCGCGAGAGCGGGCAGCGGATTCTGCAGGCCGTCGAATACCTGCGTCAGCAGGCCCGGGCCGAGCTCCACGGAAAGCAGGTCGCCGGTGAATTCCACCTGGTCACCGACTTTCAGGCCGGTCGTGTCTTCAAAGACCTGAAGCTCGGCATGGCGGCCGCGAATACGGATCACTTCCGCCTTGAGCTGGATGTCTCCGAATTTTGCAAAGCCCACTTCGTTCTGGATGACCGGCTTTTCGAACTCCACCGTCAGCAGGTTTCCGTTTACACCGACAATTTTTCCAAGATTCATAGCTCTGTTTCCTGTTCTTTTATAAAGCGGTCGCCTGATCAATCAGTTCCTCAACTTTTGCCAGTCCGGCCTCGTCACCCAGACCGGCCCAGCGCTCGGCGAGGCGGACTTTGACGGCAAAGGCCAGTACGCCGGGGAAGCCGAAGGGATCGTTCAGTGCCATTTCGTCGGACAGCATCCAGCGCGCGCGGTCGAGTTCCATCTGCTGTTCGAGCGGATTCTGGCGGGTGAATGCGTCTGTCACCGCTTTTTCGATGGAGGCACTGAATCCGGTATAAGGACGTAGAAAACGGCCGGGATCGGTTCCGCGGTTTTTGGCCCGGATGCGGATACTTGCATCGCGCAGCTGCACTTCGCTGTTCCACCAGTCCACCGCCGCACCGGCGGGCGGTTCGCGGTTTTCGAGGGCGGCATTTACGGCCGCCGTTTCGTCGTCCGAAAGATGTCCGGCACAGGCCGCACGGAACGCCGCCGCATCCATCGGCGGCTTTTCGCCGAGATGCAGCATCGGGAGCGAGGCGACCAGATACCAGTACTTTTTCATTCGTTTAAATCGTTGAATCGTTCTGTTCGTTCGAACTGTTACATCTGTTTATTCCGCCGCTTTTTTTGCAACGCGACCGACGATTTCGGCCAGTTTAGGGCGGAGGAACGCCGTCAGCGCATCGGCAATGGCTTCCTGCGTGAAATCCAGATAAACGTGATCGTCGGCAAAGCTGACTTTGAAGCCTTTGAGGATTTCCTTGTCGGTGTGTAGTTCAATGCCGTGAATCAGCTGGTCGCGGTATTTTCCGGCAAAGAATTTCACCATTTCCTTCTGGTCCTCTTCGCTGATGAGCAGTTCGATGCGGGTTTCGCCGTGATGCGCGGCGCAGGCTTCAGCCATCTTCACCATCATCTTTTCGAGCACATCGATCTTCAGAGCTTCGCCGACCGATCCGGCGATGATGTCGGCAATGATATTCTCAACCCCCTGCCCGACGGTAATCAGCACATCGCGTGCAGCCTGCTCCAGCGTCGCGGTACTGCGCTGCGTATAAATTTCTGCATCGGATTCCGCCTTGGCAACCAGTGCCTTCGCCTTTGCTTCAGCATCGCGCACAATCTGTGCAGCCTTGTCCTTGGCCTGAGCCAGAAGATCGGAAGCCTCTTTCTGAGCCTTCTCGACGCCTTCCTTGCGAATCTGTTCGAGTAACGGTTGCAGTTCTTCAGCCATAATCCACTCCAATCGGGTTGGTCAAAAATAAGCTGTGAATTCTAAAGGATCGACTTCCCCCTGCAAGCTTCAGATCAATAAAAAATCGGCACAAAAGTGTGCTCCCTCTGGCACAAAAATGGCGCATTTCTGAATGTTTCTGAAGTTGTGAGGAAGAGATGCTTTTTCACGGCGTCTTCATAATTCACTTAAACAATGGGATCTCATTTTTCGATTTCAAAAACTTCATAGCCTATTCCCGCCTGTTCAGCCGTCAGGACGAATTTACTCAGCATCGACAGATCTCGTGGAAACATCATCTCGAATGCGGTTTTCTGAACATGCCGGATGATCGACGGAAGCACCTCTGATCCTAAAGCCTTACTCACAAAACCGCTGTATCCGCCCGGATGTTCCGACGCGTTGAAAACGAATAATATTTTTTTCATATTTGCTGCATCATTACGCATAGCTGCTTCCTCTCTTGTCTTATCTGTTCCCGTTAAACGTATTTCCAAATCGACTGACCGTTTTTTCGAAGACATCTTCTTCTACGCGAAAATAGCTGTCCAGTGCCTCGTCAGCCGCCGCCATAGTCCGTTTCAGTCCAACGCGGCAGCCCCATGGCAGCGAAGCGATCCGATCGGCAACCCGCCGGCTTTCAGCAGCCAACATTGACTTCTCAACGATTTGATCAACCAATCCCAGCTCCAATGCTTCTTTTGCATGAACCTCTGTCTTTCCAGTAAGAAGTTTCCATGTCTGCGAACGGCCCAGAATCCGGGTCAGAAACCAGGGCAGACCTCCCATCGGGCTGAAAACGGATTCATTCGTTTTATTGATCAAAACAAAGTCGTCAGAAACAATCCGGTAGTCGCAGGCCAGCGGCACCCCGAACAGAGGCAGCACCATTTCTCCCCCAAGCGCAGAAACGGTGAAGTCATCAATTCCCAGAACCCATTTCACCATGCGTTGAGTCATATGAATTTCTCTCAAAAAGAACGCCTCCAGATAAGCGGCCCGATCTTTGCCTGGATTCAGAGAATTTCCGTTCGACGTATAAAGTCCGTAGTTTTCAAGCATGCCGGCGATCTTGTCCGAACTGAAGAGCCCTTCATTGAATTGCAGCAGCAGCACCTTGGACGGATGTTCATATTCCCTCATCAGGAACCGCCAGAGTTTTCGAAGTGCATCCAATTCCATGCCTGACAAGTCTTGAGGCATTCCTTTGAACGCAATCGAACACACATCGTTATCTCTTGTAACGGTAAAACAGGATGTAAAAAGCGACTCGCTGCCTGATGCCTGTGTATTCATCGATATTCCCTCCTTTCAATTTTGCAAAATCCGTCCGGTTTTCTCCGTCATCATTTAAGCGCCCCGGCCAGAAACAGCAGCGCAGTCGCTGTTCCGGCCAATTTCATCATCCGGTTCGACAGTTTTCCTCTCCACATTTTTTTCATCTTTGAGCCGGTCCGACTGCGGATCCGTTCCGCCGCCGAGGGCGGCGTAGAGCTGCACCTGATTGGCCAGACGGCTGAGTCGCAGGTACGTGAGCCCCTGCTGTGCCGCGTAGAGGGATCGTTGAGCATCCAGCACACCGAGGTAGCCGTCGATACCCTGCGAGTAGCGCTGTTCCGAGAGTTCGTAAATCCTTTGAGCGGAATCTACAACCGCCTGCTGCGCCGCCACCTGCTGTTCTACGGTGCCGAGAACGGCGAGAGAGTCCGCTACATCCCGAAAGGCCGTCTGGATGGTTTTCTCGTATTGAGTCAGTGCAATTTCCCGATCCGCTTTGCTGACACGGTATGCGGCCCAGGTTCGGGCATCAAAGATCGGCAGGACGATTTGCGGAGCAAAGTTCCATGCATCGGAGCCCGCACCAAAAAGATCCGTGAGTTCGTCGCTGGCGGTACCGATTGAGGCGGTCAGAGAAATGCGGGGGAAAAAGGCGGCCCGGGCTGCGCCGATATAGGCATAGGCCGCTTTCAGCTGGTGCTCTGCCGCGATGATATCGGGACGGGAAAGAAGCACATCGGAGGAGAGTCCTGCCGAAATTTCCGCAGGCGGAATGATGTCGGCCAGAGTGTCAGGCAGAAGCTCTCCCGCAACCGGCATGCCGGCGAGGAGGTTCAGGGCGTTTTGGTCCTGAGCGATCAGCTGCGTATAGCGGGCGAGCTCTCCCCGGGCAGTATCGACCTGAGTCAGCGAACGGCGCAGGTCGAGTTCGGTTGCAACACCGGCATCCACCTGATTCTGAATCAGGTCGTATGCGTTTTGCTGTGTATGCAATGTAGACTGAGCCAATTGAAGGTTCTCCAGATCGGCGGCGAGGGTCAGGTAGGCCCCGGCGACACTCGACACGAGCGCAATCTGCGTACCGCGCCGGGCTTCGTCTGTGGCCAGGTATTGCTGCAGGGCGCGTTTTTTGAGACTGCGGATGCGACCGAACAGGTCGATTTCCCAGGAGGCAACGCCGAGGTTTACGCTGTATTGCTCAACCGTCATCGCGTTTCCGCTTGAGGAGAGCGCTGCGGGTATTCCCTGCTTACTCCCGCTACCCGATGCATTGATTGACGGAAGCAGTTCCGCACGCTGAATCCCGTAAAGTGCGCGGGCGCGCTCCACATTCAAGGCCGCAAGCCGCAGGTCGCGGTTGTTGTCCAGTGCGATCGCGATGACCTGCTGCAGTTTCGGGTCGGTAAAAAACTCCTGCCACGTGAGGTCGGCGGCTGCCGGGGTTTCCGGGGAGAGTCGGCTCGCCGCCGGAGGCAGTTCCGCCGGAACCGGCGCGGGCGGGCGGTTGTATTGCGGGGTCAGGGTGCACCCTCCCAGAAGGAGAGCCACTCCAAGTGTTGCAAAAAAACGGTTCATATTCATATTTTCGATCCTTCTGTGGACAAATGGGTTTGGGTGCTTTCGCTGACGGTTCCGTGAGCTTTCTTTTTGCCGAAGGTTTTTTCGATGAGCACGTAAAACAGCGGAACAAACAGAACGACAAGAATTGTGCCGGAGATCATCCCGCCCAGCACAACGGTACCGATGGCCACCATGGCACCCGCGCCTGCTCCCGTGCTGAACGCCATGGGGAGTACGGCGATGCCGGTTGTCAGGGAGGTCATGATGATCGGCCGCAACCGCAGTTTGACGGCGCGCAAGGCCGCTTCGACCAGCCCGAGCCCTTCGTCCTCCACGCCTTCCTTGGCGAACTGCACAATCAGAATGGCGTTTTTGGTGGCCAGCCCGAGCGTGTTCATCATGCCGATCTGGAAGTAGACATCGTTCGGCAGCCCGCGCATCATAGATGCAATGAAACCGCCAACCACGCCCAGAGGCAGGATGAGCAGAACCGAGATGGGGATGTCCCATTTTCCGTAGAGCGCCGCCAGGAAAAGGAACATGATGAGGATGGAGAAGGTGTAGAGCAGTCCTTTCTGGGAGGAGGACTGTTTCTCCTGGAAGGAAAGCCCGGTCCAGTCGTAGCCGACCCCTTTCGGCAGTTTGGATGTGATTTCCTCCATGGCCTGCATGGCTTCACCGGAGCTTCTGCCCGGAGTCGGTTCGCCCCAGATATTCATGGAGGGGAAGCCGTTAAAACGCTCCAGCTTGGGTGAGCCGCTCGTCCAGTACCCCGAGGCAAACGAACTGAAAGGAACCATCTTTCCGGTGGTGTTGCGCACATAAAGCTTTTCCAGATGCTGAGGCAGCATGCGGTAAGGGGCATCCGCCTGAACGTATACGCGTTTGACCCGGCCGCCCTGGATGAAGTCGTTCACGTAGGCGCTGCCGAAGGCCGCCGAGATGGTGTTGTGGATGGAGGTGATGGGCAGCCCCAGCGCACCGGCTTTTTCCCAGTCCACATCAATCCGGTATTCAGGAACATCTTCCATGCCGTTGGGCCGCACCTTTACCAGTCGCGAGTCCTGAGCCGCCATGCCGAGGAGCTGGTTGCGGATTTGTGTCAGCGAGTCATGCCCGACTCCTCCGCGGTCCACCAGCTGAAAGTCGAACCCGGAAGCGTTCCCCAGTTCGAGCACCGCCGGCAGCGAAAAGGCAAACGCGGTGCCGCTGCGGATCTTTGAAAACTCCGCCATGGCACGACCGGCAATGGCCTTGACCCGCAGTTCAGGCCGGTTGCGAAGCTTCCAGTCCTTCAGTTTTACAAAAATCATGCCGTTGTTCTGCCCGCGACCGGAAAAGGACATTCCGGCAATCGTCATGCAGGATTCCACGGCATCTTTTTCCTGTTCGAGAAAATAGCTCTGGCAGATATCCGCAACTTCCTGAGTCTGTTCGATGGTCGCGCCCGCCGGCATGATGATCTGGGACATCAAAATCCCCTGGTCCTCATCGGGAAGGTAGCTGGACGGCATGTGCATGACGATCCATCCCAGACCGGCCATGAGCAAAATATAAACAGCCACGAAGCGCAGTTTGCGGGCGAGACCGTAGCCGACCAGACCCACGAAGCGGTCACGAAAGCGGTTGAACCCTCGATCAAACCACAGGAACACTGGGCGCATGAACCTGTTCGCCCCTTCGGCCGCCTCGTGCCCTTTTTCAATCGGCTTGAGGATGTTCGCGCACAGCACCGGTGTCAGAATCAGCGCCACCAGCACCGACAGCATCATGGCCGAGACAATGGTTACGGAAAACTGGCGGTAGATGATTCCGGTCGAGCCGCTGAAGAACGCCATGGGGGCGAAAAGAGCCGTCAGCACCAGAAGAAAACCGATGAGGGCGCTGGTGACCTGTTCCATGGACTTGGCGGTGGCCTCTTTCGGCGAAAGTCCTTCCTCGCCCATCAGCCGTTCAACGTTTTCCACGACGACGATGGTGTCGTCTACCAGCAGTCCGATGGCGATCACCATGGAGAACATGGTGAGCATGTTGATGGAATATCCGAACGCCCCCAGCGCACCGCAGGTACCCAGAAGCACCACCGGCACCGCAATGGTGGGAATCAGTGTGGCGCGAATGTTCCCCATGAAAAGCCACATCACCAGAAAGACCAGGAAAATCGCCTGGAACAGGGATTTGATCGCCTCGCCGATAGCCACTTTGACAAAGGGAGTGGTGTCGTAGGGATAGACCACCTTCATTCCCGCCGGAAAATAGCGGCTCATCTCATCGAGTTTCGATTTGATGGCATTGGCTGTATCCAGTGCGTTGGCGCCGGGCGCCTGCCGGATGGCCATGACGGCGGCGGACTTTCCGTTATAGCGCGCGTCAATGTCGTAGAACTCGGTTCCCAGTTCGGTTCGGCTCACATCGCTGATGCGCACAACGGAGCCGTCGGGGTTGGTGCGCAGCGGAATGGCCGCAAATTCCTCCGGTGTCTTGAGCAGGTTCTGAACAATGATGGATGCATTCAGGCGCTGGCCTTCCGCTGTCGGAAGTCCGCCGAACTGCCCGGCGGAAATCTCGACGTTATAAGATCTCAACCCGGCGATCACATCTTCGACGGTCAGGTTATATTCCGTGAGCTGATCGGGGTTCAGCCAGACCCGCATGGCATATTGCGACCCGAAGTTTTCCACTTCGCCCACACCGGGCACACGCGACAGAACCTTTTCCAGATTGGATTGGGCGTAGTCACGCAAATCCATATCGCTCATGCTGCCGTCTTCAGAAATCAAGCCCACAATCAGCAGATAGTTTTTCGTGGATTTACTCACTTTCACACCGGAGCGCTGAACCACCTCCGGCAGGCTGGCCATCGCGAGCTGCAGTTTGTTCTGAACCTTCGACCACGCCATATCGGGGTCGGTTCCCGGTTTGAAGGTTAACTCAAGGCGCGAAGCGCCGGCGGCATCGCTCGTGCCGGACAGATAGAGCATGTCGTCGAAACCGGTCATCTTCTGCTCAATGATCTGGGTGACGCTGTTCTCAACCGTTTTCGCCGAGGCTCCGGGATAGAACGCATCAATCGCGATCGAAGGCGGCGCAATCGGCGGATACTGCGCGATCGGCAGGTTGTAGATGCCCAGGGCACCCAGCAGCATGATGAAAATAGCGATCACCCAAGCAAAGACGGGGCGCTCCAAAAAGAATTTTGATAACATATCGCGTCTCCGTTAGTGTGTGTCTATCCGGGCGGTTCCAGCCGGAACAGCCGTTACCGAAATACCGGGGC
>JBFWJN010000042.1:0-17302 GCA_050253185.1 Kiritimatiellales bacterium
AATGCGGTTAACACCGTATCCAATTATCACGGCAATATCGGAATGAACGCCAACGGGCAGGACCCGGGCTGGGGAACCTACTTCCAGCGGGTTGGAATTTCAAATAACGCCACAAAAATTACGGCATTCCAGAATGCGGGAGTCAAACAAATTGCGTATTTTGAAACCTACGGTGACAGCTCCTGTTTTGTGGCTGAGCTGGGCTCTTGGAACGAGACGAATTTGACGCCGGTTCTGCACATATACTGGAACTGGGCGAATTACAATGGAGGAACTGTCCGCTGGCTTGGAGCCAAGAATTTTTTTGATAATGAGGATTTTGCCCGGCCGTATACGCGAACGCATCCTCGTTACGGCGGCCCGCCGATGGCCTATCCAGATGGAACTGTGGCGCTCGATTATGATGGATCAGATACCGATCCACGCAACAGCCGGGTGTACGACGCTGGCTGCTCAAAAGACATTCTTGGAAACCTGACGATCAGTGTTATCGGCTATTCTTCCGGTACGACCAACGGATTGCTGTATATCCCGGAAACCGGCGGTTATGCAGGATCCTTTTCTTTTGCAAAAGATTCGGCCTGTCCATTGTGGACGGATTACGCATATGCCTCCACGCTTCAGGCGGCTGATGCCGGCATCAACGGCATGTGGAGCGATAACTACGGTCCGTGGGACAGTTTCGGAAATCCACCGATTGACAAGGCTTTCGGTGATTGGTCGGTGGCCCGGTTCCGTTCGTACCTGACCAATACCTTTTCTTCTGCGGAACTGACCGATATGGGAATAACGGATGCCGCGAATTTTGATATTCGCGCCTGTCTGATGACAAATGCCGTGTCGCTGTGGGGCTGGGATGGAACCAACCTGAATTCATCAATCTGGAGAAAAGCGGACTGGTGCGAAAATCCGCTTTGGCGCGCCTATGAAATTTTTAAAAGGCAGGCCGGGACAGAAGCTTTGTCGAATTATTACGCCACGGTTAAATCCGCCGCGCTGGCGGCGAGTAACTCCGCGTTTCTGGTGGCCGGGAATGATATTCCGGGGTTCCAGCTTGGATGGTGCCGCGGAGATCTCGACATGGTCAGTACGGAATATTCCATGGGGTGGAAGCTGTGCGCCGGCACCAAAGGATTCCGACCGCCTCCGGTCGGGCGAAGTGCTCCGTTCTATAAGCTGGCCCGGGAGCATGCAAAAAGCCACTTTGTGAATGTCTGGCTTTACAATGACAGCTACAGCAATGAATTTGAACACGCCGAACTGAGCAAAGCTCTTTATTATGAAATGCTCGCCACACATACACTGCCGAAATTCCAGCCGTCAAATGCGCGCATCGCCGGCAGCGAAGCGGTCAACGCATCATTTTTTGAATTTGTCGAACAGGCGGCCTCGCATTACGGACCGCGTGTTCCGATCGAGGACGTCGGGGTCTATTATTCGTCATCATCCATCCTGCGGCGGTTCACCCCCGGCGGCTTTCAGAATATGGATGTGCAGCCGCATCAGTTTGCCGTCTGGGGCTGGGGCACGGCGCTGGACGAACTTCATGTTCAGTACCGGATGATCCCTGAATGGAAGTTGACGCCGGCGGTTCTGAACACGCTGAAAGTTCTGGTGATACCGGACGCAGATGTCTTCGATCCTTCCGGTGTAAGCGGCGTGCTTGAGCCGTGGGTCAATGCCGGAGGGTTGCTGATTGTGACGGGAGCCAGCGGTGAATATCTGGGGGAATCCGGAAACTTCGATGAAAATACCAACGGATATTCCCTAGGTTCCCTGACGTCGGTAACCGACACCAACGACGCCCCGTCTCAGATTGTCCAAACCCTCGACGCCGGTCGGATTTTGTATTTGCGAGACAACATCGGCAGTCCTTTTTTCCTCGCTTATACCAACCGTCCTGCACTGCTGTCGCAGTTCGAAGCGGCACTGACAAATGTCCTTGGGGGAACATCAACGGAACTGATCGGCACCACAGCCTCTTCAACGACAGGGATTACGTTGTATCAGGACGAAGCCGCCGGGAAACTGTTTATTGACGTCAATAATATGAATTTGAACACCAACAGCTGGACGATCACACCGACCGGATCGCTGACGGTCGAAGTCAAACTGCCGGTATGGCTTCAGGATGAAGCCTTACAGACGACCGCGATCTCGCCGCAGAGCACAACGCCGACGGTCTCCTCCGTGATCACAGCATCCAACACGCTGTCCGTCTCGATCGGTTCCGTGGACGAATATGCCGGGGTGATTATTGAAAACGAATGGGGTGTTTGGAGGGAGGCGAATTTCAGTTCCGACGAAATCAACGCCGGTCTGGCAGACGCCGGTGCGGATCCGGATGGAGATGGATACTCCAACGTTCAGGAGTTCATTGCCGGAACAAACCCGAACGACAGCAGTTCGGCTCTTAAAATTGATCTCTCTGTGAATGCCGCGTCCGGTACTGCCAACCTGATGTTTAACAGTGTCACGGATCGGATCTATTCCCTCTATTACAGCACAGATCTTGTGCAGGGGGTCTGGACAATGATCGGCTCCAATGTGTCGGGGTCGGACGCTGAGACTTTTATGGAAGATACAAATCAAATATCCCGTGTGTTCTATCGGGTAAACGTCGAACGACCTTAGACAAGGAATGCAATGAAGCAGGCAAAATGGATATGGTGTGCGCAGCAGGATGTACATGACTACAATCTGGCGGCGCGGTTTAAAAAGGAGTTCAGGATCGGTCACGTCAAAACAGCGGTGCTGCGCATTACCGCCGACAGCCGCTACCGCGTCTCTCTGAACGGAAAATGGATCAACGACGGGCCGGGGAAAGCCTATCCGGAGCACTGGATATTTGATACCTACGATCTTCTTCCCTTTCTCAAAAAGGGATTAAACCGGATCGAAGTGACTGTCCGTTATTACGGAATTGGAACCTTCCATCAGATCCCGCAGCAGGCCGGACTGCTGGCGGAAATCGAACTCGACGGGACCATCATCGGAACGGATGCCTCCTGGCTGGCGGCTCCGCTGACGGAACTGCGGCAGTGGTCGCCCAAAGTCAGCGTGCAGATGGAGCCGGCGGAATCTGTAGATAGCCGTTTGGCCGGGCGTCCGGACTGGCAGCCGTCCGTTGAACTGTTTGCCGCGGCCAAAGGGCCTTGGAAAAATCTCTCGCCTCGCCGCTCAAAACCGCTCACCAGACACCGCTGCAGGCCGGTTTCGGTGTACAGTGCGCTGAAGGTCAGAAGGGCTTCGCAGAAAGTCTGCGTGCCGGTCACGCAGATTGCACATCAGGGAGTCATCGAAGCCAACCACCGCACCAGTCGTCCGGTCATTCTTTCCGCCGTTCTGACTCTCCGGGAAAATCAGCCGGTCGACTTTTTTTCCAAGGATTGGAAAGTTGCCGTGGATGGGTTCCCGGTTGATGGCGCAGTCACACTGCCTGCCGGGCGGCATGCCGTTCTTTTCTTCTGCGTCAGTTTCTACGGACACAATAAAGAGCTTTCATTTCCATTTGCAAACCTGCCGGGCGTTTGCTGGAGCGCGTGGCAGGTGTTTGTTAACGAAGAATTTCTTTTCCGGGATACCGACATCATCTGGCTCAGCTTCGAAAATGCCGAAGCCGAGCGTGTAAAGCAGGGTTGGCTCACGGCGGTCGATCAGTTTTCCAAACATTGGAAACATCCGGGCGAAAAAGTTCCAAACCTTGGAAAAAAAGTCGATCTGCCGCCCGAACAGCTTTTCATGGAAGATTACACCGCCGACTTTGCCGCCCGTGAGCCGATCGGATCGGCAAACCGCTTGTTTGACGGCAAAACGGTCCGTCCCGCGCGCGGGGCGGACCTCGAGCTCTGCTATGACTTCGGCGAACAGCGGTGCGGCTACTTTGATTTTTCCATTAAAGCTCCGGCCGGAACCGTCATCGATCTGCACATGGTCGAATATATCAGACCGGACGGTGTGGTTCAGCATACGGCGGAGTTCAACCGCAACGGCATGCGCTATATCACAAAGGAAGGTCTCAACCGTTATGTTTCCCTGAAACGCCGTTCCGGACGCTTTCTCTTTGTCACCTTTCGCAATCTGTCCGCACCGGTTGAAATCCGTCGGCTGGATATTATCGAATCAACCGCCGCGGTTAAACCGGTCGAACGGTTTCAGTGCAGCGATAAGAATCTGACGCGTATCTGGGATATCTGTGAACGAACCCTGAAGATGGGCATGGAAGACGTTTTTACCGACTGCTCGCTCTATGAGCAGACGCTTTGGATCGGCGACGCGCGCAATGAAGCGCTGTACGCATTTACTGCGTATGGAAACTACAGCGTTTCCGCCCGCAGTCTTGAGCTCGGCGCCCAGTCGCTCGAACGTTTTCCAATGGTTGGATGTCAGGTTCCGTCGAGCTGGGAATGTCTGCTGCCCGCCTGGAGTTTCCTCTGGGGCATGCACGCGTGGGAGCATTATTTTTACAGTGGTGACCGGCGGTTCCTCAAACAACTGTGGCCGGCGATCATGAAGAATATCAAAGGCGCTTTCGGGTTCATCGATGCACACGGACTGTTCAGCGGGCCGCTCTGGAATCTGCTGGAATGGGCTCCGATTGATCAGGATCACCCGACCGTCATGCATAACAGCCTGTTGCTGACCGGAGCGCTGCGGGCGGCGGAAAACTGCGCGCAGGTGCTCGACGATCAGCCCGCACTCAACTGGCTTCGCTCCCGCCGCAGAAAACTGGTTAAGGCCGTCAATGCGTGGTGGGACGACGCGAAAAAGAGCTATCCGGATGCCGTGCTGGAAAACGGAACGCCGAGCCCGAAAATCTGTCAGCACAATTCAGGTCTCGCGGTTTTGTGCGATGTAATCGAAACGCCATATCTGCCCGATGCGAAAAATAATCTGCTCAATCCTCCGGAAGAAATGACGCGGATTAATTCGCCGTTTGCCGCGCAGTTCCATTTTGAGGCGCTCGAAAAACTGAGTGAACCCGCCGCCATCCTTGAGTCGATCTGTAAAAATTATATTCCCATGCTCGACGCGGGTGCCACGACGGTCTGGGAAACCTTTCCCGGCAGCACCTGCTCTCCGCCGGGGTTTCCGACGCGCAGCCACTGCCACGGCTGGTCATGCGGCCCGATCTACTTCCTCAACCGGATTGTCCTTGGTATTCGGCCGACTGAACCGGGCGGAAAAGCCTTCGAAATCAGTCCCTGGGTTGCCGGGCTGAGCTGGGCCCGCGGGTCCACCGCAACACCGAATGGTCCGGTTCGCATTGAATGGAAAATCAGAAAGACGAACTTACAGATTCAGATCTCCGCTCCAAAGGGAACCCGAATCGAATTTAAACCAAATGACAGCCACAAGGGGCTGAAAATAATCGTGGAAAGCATATGAAATTTGATGACTTGATCACACTCCCGGAAACCAGCGACAAACTCTTTAGGGTTGAAACGCAAGGGGTAACGGATATTCGGGTAACGACCGACCGCAAGGTCGAGTTTGTTGCCTTTGAAAACGGGGAAAAACTGGCGCTGGTAAAGTCCTCCATGGGCTATCCGGCCTATTATCCGGTTCACGATGTGAAAATCGAGAAGCCGCTGAAGGCGGTGCTGATGGATCTGGACGGGACAACCGTCCACAGCGAGCACTTCTGGATCTGGATTATTGAAAAAACCACGGCCAGTCTGCTGGGCGACCCGAAATTCAAGCTGGAAGCATCCGATGAGCCGCACGTTTCCGGTCACTCGGTTTCTGAACACCTGCAGTATTGCGTCAAAAAATACTGTCCGGAAAAAACCGTCGAAGAAGCCCGCACATGGTATTTCAAACATACCAACTATGAGATGAACGAAATTCTCGAAGGCCGCGGTAAAAAGGGCGCATTCACGCCGTCACCGGGCATCAAAGAGTTTCTCTATGAACTCAAAGCGATGAACGTCAAAATCGGACTGGTCACCTCCGGGCTTTACGAAAAAGCCTGGCCCGAAATTCTCAATGCGTTCCAAACCTTGGAAATGGGCGATCCAAAAACATTCTACGACGCGATTATCACCGCCGGCCACGCCATTCGGCCCGGCGAACCGGGGACGCTCGGTGAACTCTCGCCCAAGCCGCATCCGTGGCTCTATGCCGAAACCGCCCGCGTCGGTCTCGGTATTCCGTTTGAAGACCGCCACCGTGTTGTTGGCATCGAAGACAGCGGGGCAGGGGTTGTTTCGATCCTATTGGCCGGCTTCGCGCCGATCGGCATCGGCGGCGGCAACATCATTGACAGCGGCACCAAATCCCTCTGCACGCACTACGAAGAAACGTTTGAGCAGGTTCTGAAGCGGATCAACTAAGTTTAGGTCGCGATGCCGAGGTTGCCGAGATGGATGGTGGTCAGGCCGTTCTGCATTGCGATTTGTTCAGCTCTCTTCAATGTCGCCAGTGGTGTGGGAGGCGCTTCGTGCCAGCGTTCGGTCGGACGGTATGCGGTGAAATGCCACGGAGTGTCGGGACTGAGATTTTCAACCGCCCACTGCGTCATGGCATCGATTTCCTCCTCCGAGTCGTTTTTCCCCGGGATGAGCAGGGTAGTGACTTCGAGGTGCACGCTGGTCTCGTTGGCGATGTAGGTCAGTGTGTCGAGCACCGACTGCAGCGAGGCGCTGCACATGTCCTGATAGAACTCATCGGTGAAGGCTTTCAGGTCAATGTTGGCGGCATCCATGTGGTCATAAAATTCACGGCGCGGTTCCGATTCGATCCAGCCATTGGAAACGGCCACTGTTTTTAAATCGAGCTTGTGGCATTCGATGGCGGTATCAACGGCATATTCGAGGAAGATAGAGGGTTCGTTGTAGGTGAACGCGACGCTTTTACATCCATTGCGCAACGCAACCTCTGCTACGGTTTTCGGCGGAGTCGGCCGGCCGGTGAATTGCCGTCCTCCGGTCAGATGGCTGTTCTGGCAGAATTTACAGCCGAGGTTGCAGCCGATGGTCCCGAAGGAGAGAGTGCGGGTGTGCGGCAGGAAGTGGCAGAGCGGTTTTTTTTCGATCGGATCAATGGCCATGCCACTGGCCATTTCATAGGACGCGGCGAACAGCTCGTCGCCGATCCGTTGCCGAACGAAGCAGAATCCGTTTCCAAAGTTTGGAATTCGGCAGTGCCGCGGGCAGAGTTCGCATTCAATCAGCCCGTCTGTTCGCATGTGCCAGTAGCGCGCCGTTTTCATGGGGCGAAAATAGCACGGGATTTTTCAAATGGCAGTTTTTTTCCGGAACTCTTCAGGGGTCATTCCCATTTCTTTTCGGAAGATTCGGAAGAACTGCGTGTAGCTTCCGAAACCGGACTCCATGGCCAGTGTGAGCAGGTCATACTGCGGGTTTTTGAACATGAGATTGACGAACCGGTCCAGTTTGGTGCGGTTGCGGAATTCGGTGATGGAAACGCCCATTTCCTTTTTGAACATCCGGCTGATCTGGCTGGGGCCGGTATTCAGTTTTTTTGCCAGATCCTCCAGGCTTTCCTGTTCGTCCATGTGGGACAGCAGGTAGACGATTTTCTGCACATGAGGGGTGACGGGCTGGTGCGCGATGGCTGTCGTATTCTCCTGAAAATCCTTCCAAAGGCTGGCGACGAGATACCCCAGTCCGAGGCGGTAGACGATGGGATGGCTGTTCTGCTGGGCGGCGACGTCGGGCAGGAGCCGCTCATAGAGACGCGCCGTCGCCGGATGCAGCTGACGGCAGAAGTACTCTTTTGGATCGCGGGCCTTGAGCGGCATGAGGTACTTACTTTTGCAGAGGGTGTTCAGGAACGACTGGCGTACCGTAATGTTCCACATCTGGAAGTCGGAACTGCGTTCGTAAAGGACGTGTTCCTGCGCGGGAAACAGGAAGACAAGGCCGCGCGCTTCCAGGTTGTATACCCGGTCGTTGACGTTGTACTTGGCCTGTCCGCGTTCAACGAGATTAATTTCGAGGTGCTCATGATGATGCGGCGGAAAAATCTCTTCCGGGGCTTCGTGGCGGGTGATGGAGCCGTAACGATCGCTTTTCTGGAGCGTGATGTATTTTTCCTGCATAAGACTCCTTCTGCAAAAAATGCAAACAGAACCACCTCATATGTAAAGCCGGTTTTTTGAAATCTGTCTAGATTGATTCTGAATAAACCAGAAAACAGGACGGATTTGCAATGAATGGGACTTTTTCGCCGGATGGAAAAGAATTTGTTTTAACCGAGCCGCTGCTGCAGCGGCCATGGATGAATATGCTGTCGAACGGGCGCTGGTGTTATGTCGCCAGCCATCTGGGCGGCGGCTATTCATTCATTGACCAGCCGAGTGTCGGTCGCATCACCCGCTGGCACGTTGATGGCGTGCCCCGCGATACAGTTGGAAATTTTCTGTATCTGCGCGATGAGGAGAACGGAAACTGGTGGAACGCCAACGGGTATCCTCCGACGGAGCCGCTGGATTCGTGGCGCTGTCATATCGGTCTGGGCTATAACCGGATCATCTCGAAACATTACGGGATCGAAGCGGAACAAACCTGGTTTACACCCATGCCGGATGCTTCGAAAACAGGCACGTTTGAGGTTGGAGATCCATGCCTGATCTGGACCGTTCGTCTGACGAACACCTCGGACCGGAAGCGTACGCTTTCTTCGACGGCTTACACGGAGCTGGCTCCGGGAAACTGGTTCGAAGATACGTCGTGGCGCGAGTTCTATACGCTGATGCAGCGTCAGGAGTTTAAGGAAAACACACTCTATAACCGCTCGACGCTTTGGGTGAAATACACCGGCGGCTGGCAGGCGCAAAACTCGGACGCCAATAATATTCCGTTTGATTATGCGGTCTTTCTGAACAGTTCAGCGCCGGTTGTCGGGTATGAAGGAGACCGGTATCAGTTCGTCGGCGCCTATCGGGATCTGAAGTCGCCGCAGGCCATGGAGCAGACGGACCTCCGGAATGTCGCCGCCATCGGGCGCGACGCCTGCGCGGCCCTGCGCAACCGGTTTGAGCTGGCGCCGGGAGAAAGTGCGGAATACGTTCTGGTGCTCGGTGCCGTTCCCCGCGAGGCGGAAGATGCGTCGGCTTTGTATGACAAATACAACACTCCGGCCAAAGCCGCGGCGGCGTTTGAAAACCTGAACGCCTATTGGGATGCGGTGATTTCGGCGCCGACGGTGGAAACGCCGGATGCAGACCTCAACCTGATGGTCAATGTCTGGTTCAAATATCAGGGCGCGATCCTGTCGTGGTGGAACCGGAATACCGGATACTGTTATTCGGGGATTTACAACTACGGGGTCCGGGACGCCTGCCAGGATGCCGTTTCCCGGCTGAGCCAGGACCCCGAATGGGTGCGCGGGCTGATCCTGAAAAAAATCATGATCT
Source organism: Kiritimatiellales bacterium (assembly GCA_050253185.1). Lineage (GTDB taxonomy): Bacteria > Verrucomicrobiota > Kiritimatiellia > Kiritimatiellales > Tichowtungiaceae > Tichowtungia. Next base: position 9,383 of record JBFWJN010000042.1, read on the forward strand.
GGCAGTTCGACGACGGCGACTATGCCCATAACGGGAATTTCCTGAACAGGTTCGGCGCGCGGACCTTCCATTCGGATGATCCGCTGAACCCGCTTTTCATCGTGGCGAACTACTGCCGCGAAACCGGCGATTTTTCGATTCTGGATGAAAAGACCCAGTGGGTGAATCCCAGGACCTGTATTTCCGGTGACTCCAAAAAACCGGATTCGTCGGTGTATGACCACCTGATTACCGGCGTGGAATTTTTCTGGAGCCAGTTTTCGGATCGCGGGCTGCCGCTGATCCTGAAGGCGGATTGGAACGACGCGCTCGATCAATGCGGCAAAACCCCGGAGCTGGATGAAAACAACAACATCATTCCGGGAACCTCCGGTCAGGCGGAGTCGGTGATGCTGGCGGGGTGGGCGTGCATCTGCATCGAAATGTTTTACGAGTGCATGGAAAAGGCCGGAGATTTCCAACGTTTGGAAACCTATCGGCGTAAAATTGCAGAGCTAAAAAAACGGGTCAACGAACTGTGCTGGGACGGCGACTGGTACTGGCGCGCAACGCACCATTCCGGCTGGGTGCTGGGCACGAAAGAGCAGCTTGAAAGCGGCGGGGCGCTGTTTGGAAACCCGAACGCGTTTGCCGTGATTACCGGAATCGCCGACGAACAGCGCACGAAAAAAATCATGGACAGTTTCGAGCGCTATCTGGACACGGAATACGGCAGCCACTGTTTTTATCCGCCGTTTCCGGAACCGGAAAAACGGGCTGGAATAATCAGCCGGTTTGCTCCGGGCACCAAGGAAAACGGATCGCTGCAGGGGCATAACAGCCGCTGGCGGATCTGGGCGGAATGCGTCGCGGGCCGGGGCGACAAGGCGTATGAAATTATGAAGACCATGCTGCCGAATGTTCGCTGGGCGGAGGATGCCGAAAATTACATGATCGAACCGTACGCGGCCTGCCAGTTCATCTATGCGCCGCAGTCTGATCATCCCGGCGAAGGATCCCATTCATGGGCAACCGGAACGGCCTGCTGGACGTTGCTGAATGTGTGGGAGCACCTGTTCGGCATCCGCCCGGAGTCGAGCGGTCTGCGGGTGGATCCGTGCCTGCCGTCCGACTGGGAAACGGTTCGGATGCAGCGAAAATTCCGTGGTGCCGATTACGACATCACCATTCGGAAACCGAAAGGAATCTGCAAAGGAACGGTTGCCTTGAATGTAAACGGCGAGCCGGGTGAGGGGGCTGTAATTCCGATTCAGGAAGCCGGGACAACGTGTGTTGTGGATGTTAAGATAGCGGCTCGCGTGCCTGCCGAAGCGGAACCCGTCGGAGTTTGAGAATGGATCAGAAAGCCGTTGTTTTTGATGTGACCGGCCTGGACTGGTGGACGGAGCTGTACGCAGTCGAGGCGGTTCAAGGGCTGGCCAACCGGAACGGTCCGAAAATCATGTTCGGGCCGAGCGACTATTCCGCGGCGCAGGACCGGCCCGGCTCGCCATGGAACAAGGACTGGCTGCGCATTTATTCCGAGCGCAACGGAATGCAGTTCGAACCGATGAAAGGGCTCCTTCCGCTGCTCGAGCGCTTCCGGCATCTGTTCAAGGGAATCGTCGTTTACGATCCGGCGATCGACGGCACGCGCTGCGTGGCGATGACGCTGGCGGGAACGGATTCGCTGCTGCCGGTTACGAAGGAAATGCTGGCGGGCGAGTCGTCGGATCTGAAAGGAAAGCTGGGTTTCCAAACATTGGAAAATATTCTGGGTTTGGAAATCACAGAAGACCTGACCGGCCGTTTCCGCGACAGCGTCGAGGTGTATGAATGGGCGCTGGAACATGTGATGCCGAAGTGCAACCGGCGCTGGGCGCACACGCCGTCGGGGCCGGATGTCGACGGGCTGTATATCGGCCTCGGCCCGTTCCGCAGCTTTGACTGGACGATTGCCAACCGCGGTTTCATTTTCAACCTGACGCTGATCTATGAGGATGAACAGTCGTTCGGCGGCATCGTGAAGGGCGACCGGCGCCAGGCGGATATGTACCGGACAATTCTCGATGCGCTGGAGGCTCCGGCCTTTATTTTCGGCTACGGCGAGTTTGAGTGGAGCTGGTTCATGCTGGTTGGCGAGAAAGGGCATTATTATCTCCATTGGGGCGATAATATGAGTTTCCACGCCAAGGTGCCGCCGCGGAACGCAGAACGGAAACAGAAATTCCATTTTGCGGAAAAGGATATTGATGAGAACGACCGGCGATATCGCGTCTGCTTTGTAACGAGCGAGGGCGATACGATGAAGGGCCCGACGCCGTTCTTTTTCGGGAGCTGGAACGATCCGCAGCGCGGCGCGGCGCCGATTAACTGGACCGTTCCCGCGCTGATGTCCGGGTTTCCGGCCATGCTCGACTATTATTATGAGACGGCGACGGAGAATGATTATTTTGTAGCGTTCGATATCTTTAATTTCCGGATGCCGACTTTTTCTGAATTTATCAAAGACCATGCGCGGCGCTATCGGGAGGCGGACCTGCGCGTATCCGTGCTGACGGAGCGGTCGCGCAACGATGAACGGCTCGATGAATTTGTACGGGCAGTGAAGCCGCTGGGCGTTGCATCGATCGAGTGGCTGTCTCCCGGACGAAAAGCGTATCAGCGGAAACTGAGCGACGGAACGCCGCTGGTCTGCTGCTCCGATGACTTAGGATACTGGCAGGCGAAGATTACCGGCTCGTGGGGATCGGAGTGGGCGGATGACATTAAAGATCCGGTGAAGCGCCGTGATCTGATCGAAAAGCTTGTTGCGAATATCGAGGCTGCGGCATCGCAGCTGGCTGCGCCGGGGCCGGTGATTGTGTACGGCGATACACACCGCTGCAATGAACTGTCCGCATTTTATGCCGATGTGACCGCGGCACTCAATCCGAAGCGGTTCAAGGCGGCTCGGTTAGATGAAGGGCTGCTGGCCGCCCGCCTGCTGCTTCCGGATGACATTGGAGGGGGGAATGATGTCGATGCATCGGAGGATGCGGCAAAGCTGTTTGAAATTCAGAAAGATGGAGACAAATGAAAACTTCGAAAATTATTCAGACGGCTGTGGCCCTGGCGGCTGCCGGAACCTTTGGGGATCAGCCTGTCCGGAAAACGAATGTATTGTTTCTGATTGCGGACGATCTGAAGCCGCTGCTGAGTTGCTACGGCAACGAGCAGATTAAAACGCCGAATTTTGACCGGCTGGCAGCGCGCGGTTTTGTTTTCGAGAACGCCTTCTGCCAGTACCCGGTGTGCGGACCGTCTCGACTGAGTTTCCTGACGGGACTTCGTCCGACGACGACCGGGGCCTACGAAAATACGCAGAAACAGATGTGGCCGGAAGCGGTTCAGCATGTTCCAAGTCTCCCGGCGTATTTTAAGCAGAACGGATATTATACGGTTTCGGTCGGGAAAAGTTATCATTCACCGACGGAGACCGATCTCAGTGCATGGAGTGAGCTGCCGATTGCCTATCATACGCACGTTTACAACCTGCCGGAAAACAAGGCGAAGCAGGAGGCGCTGATGGAGAAGCATCGGCAGGGGACGCCGTGGAAGGAGATTGCTCCGCAGATGCTGGTTGCCTGCACGGAGGATGCCGATGTGCCGGACAATGCCTATATGCCGGGAAAACATACGGATACCGCACTTGAAAAACTGGATATGCTGGCACAACAGGATCAGCCGTTTTTCATGTGCCTGGGATGGTTCCGTCCGCATTATCCGTTTAACGCTCCGAAAAAATACTGGGACCTGTATGACCGGGAAAAAATTCAGGTCAGCGGACTGGAAACGATTATCCCCCCGAAGAACGAAAAGGTTCTGCGAAACAAAAACTGGGAAGTGCTCGATTACGGTGATGTGGAAGAGGGCCCGTTCGATCTTGCGCTGCAGAAGCGCATGATGCACGGCTACATGGCCTGTGTCAGTTATGTGGACGCCCAGCTGGGCCGTGTGCTGGATGAGCTGGACCGGCTCGATCTGAGTGATGATACCGCGATCATTCTGATCGGCGATCACGGGTTCCATCTCGGCGATCACGGGCTGTGGGGCAAGTTTACGCATTTGGAAGAAGCGGCGCACTGTCCGCTGATTCTGGTGGATCCGGGGAACGGCCGCGCCGGCAGCCGGGTTTCCGGCCTGGCGGAATTTATGGATATTTACCCGACGTTCTGTGATTTGGCGAAGCTGCCGGTTCCTGCGCATTGCGAGGGCCGCAGTCTCGTTCCGCTGCTGGATGGAGTTTCCAAACCTTGGAAAACGGCGGCGTTCACGGAATACCATTTGGGGCGGGCGTGGGGAACGTCGATGCGCACGGCGCGTTATCGCTACACGGAATTCATGGATCATCAGACGGGCGACGTATCGGAAGTGAGTCTGTACGATCTGCTCAACGATCCGGACTCGAATGAAAACGTGGCCGGCGATCCGGACTATCAGGACGTTGTGGAAAAACTGCATCGGCAATGGGCGGCGGGCTGGCAGATCCAGCAGGGAAGGTAATGCATGATCGGAATGTTACGCAAAGTCATTGGGGTTATCGGCGGAGCGGTTCTGCTCTGTTTTACCGCCAGCGGAGCCGAGGTTCATCAGGCCTATACGTTTCCGCTGCGGCTGTATGGAAACAGCCGGCCGCTGGATGAGCGCATTTCACTGGAGGTGTTGCAGGGAATCGTTAACCGCAAGGGGCCGCGTCTGTTTTATACGCAGACGTGGACGCCCTACAATCAGCAGTGGACCAATGTCTACACCCAGTACTACGACTTTAAGTTTACGCCGGTTGAAGACAGCATTCCCAAACTGGTATCGATGTTCCGCACCGAACTGAACGGTGCGGTGCTGTACGATCCCGGAGTGGACGGCAGCCGCTATGTTGCCGCGATGGTCGGCGGGCTGGATAATCTGCTGCCCGTGGCGAAAGGGTCGGCGTGGCTTGAAGAAACCGGCCTGCCGGTTGTGCAGGATTTTTCCGGGACGTTTTCCAACAGTCTCTCGGCGTATGAATGGGCGCTCGAGCATGTGATGCCGCGCTGCGACCGGACGTTGGCGCATGCACCGGCATCCGGCAAGGTCGACGGGAAATATATCGGCTGGGGTTTTCTGGGAATTGATTATGTGATTTCCAAACACGGTTTTGTGTTCAATCTGGGCTGTATCGACAAGGATATGCCGGCATTCGGCCGCACGATCGAGGGCACGCCGGAGCAGAAGAAACTGTATGAGCGGATTCTGGATGGACTCGAAAAGCCGGCCCTGGTTTTCGGGTACGGCGAGCCGGAGCTGGAATATTTCGACCTGATCGGAAAGCACGGCCACACCTATCTGCACTGGGGAAACAACCTGAGTTTTCATGCGGCGGTGCAGCCGCATGATGCGACGTTCCGACAGAAGCTGCACATCACCCCGGATGATGTGTCGGTGGACTCGAACAGATATTACGTAGCGTTCCTCAGCAGCGAAGGGGACTCGATGAAGGGACCGCTGCCGTTCTTTTTCGGAAGCTGGTTCGATCCGGCGCGCGGGTCGGTTCCGATGAACTGGTGCATCAATCCGGAGATGGTGCGGTTCCCGGCGATGCTGGAATATTATTATTCCACAGCAACGACCAATGACTATTTCCTGGCGATGCAGGTGTTTAATTTTGAAATGAAAAACCTGAATGGGGTTTCACTGAGAATCAAAGACCTGATGCAGCAGGCGGATCTGCGCTGCGTTGTGACGGATTTTGCCCATCCGGCTAAAAACCCGGCCGGTAAAGAGGAGTTCCTGAACATCGTTCAGCCGCTCGGAGCGGTCGATGCGCTTTACGAGCATTCGACGCAGCAGGGATATAACCGGATTCTGCCGAGCGGTATTCCGCTGGCCGGGACGTCCATGAAGCTGTCCTACTGGCATCGCCTGCTGCCGGGCGGGTGGGGCAGTCCGTGGCAGAAAATGTATAAGGACCCGGAACAGCGCGAGCTGATTTTTAAGACGGTTCTGAATCAAATCAGGAAAGAAGCGGATGCGCATGAACCGCCGTACCTGATCGCAGTGTATACCGATCTGCACGAGTTTGACCGTCATTGTGAAATGCATCAGGAGATTGCCCGGCGTCTGGACCCGGAACGATTCAGGGTGGTTCGGCTGGATGAAGCGATGTCTGTGCTGCGAAAAGCGGAAGGAGATAAAGAGTGAAAGATATGAGTAGAATTTTTGGGATCGGTGCGTTGACGTCCGGCCTGTTCGGCGGACTGACGGCACAGGCGGCTGAGAGAAATGAACGTCCGAATGTTCTGCTGATTCTTGCGGACGATCTGGGTGTGGAGTGTCTTGGCTGTTACGGCGGAGAGTCCTATAAGACGCCGAATCTGGACCGGCTGGCCGAAACCGGTGTTCGTTTTGATCATTGTTATGTGAATACCATCTGCGCGCCGACGCGACTGGCGCTGATGACCGGACGTTATAATTTCAGGAATTATGAGGGCTTCGGCGTGCTGCCGAAAAATGAATATACGTTCGGCGATATGATGCAGGATGCCGGGTATGTGACGACGCTGACTGAAAAATGGCAGTTCGATGCGCTGCGGGACGGCCGGACACCTCACGAGGCGGGATTTACGGAATATTATGAAAAACCGACCAATAAATATAACTATCACGAGCCGCGCATCCGCGACAATGTGTGGACAGCTGTCGTTCATGAAGGGAAATACGGACCGGACCTTTGCGCTGACTACCTGATGAATTTTATGGAAAAACATCAGCAGGAACCCTTCTTTGCATATTATGCGATGGTCCTGCCGCACTTTCCTCACCAGACCACGCCGGACTGCCCGGAATGGGAAATGGGCGACCGTTTCAAAAACGATACCAAGCGGTTTTTTCCCGCAATGGTTGAGTATATGGACAAGACGATCGGACATGTGCTGGATCGGCTGGACGAGCTGGGGCTGCGGGAAAACACGCTGATTATTTTTCTCGGTGATAACGGTACGGACGAACATGTAGTTTCGCGGTTCCGTGGAAAAGATTATCCGGGAGGAAAAACCTGGCTGACCGATGCAGGCACGCATGTGCCGCTGATTGTAAACTGGAAAGGAACCATTCAGGGCGGACGGGTTCTGGACGATCTGGTTGATCCGACCGATTTCCTCGCCACGATTGCGGATGCCACCGGGGCCGTTCCGCGGAAGCCTCTCGACGGTGCATTGGACGGCGTCAGCTTTCTGCCGCAGCTGCTGGGGAAATCCAGAACTCCGCGGGAGTCGGTCCTGATTGAATATATCAATGAGGATCGCTGCTGGCCTGCGGATCACCCGACCTGTCCCGGCCAGGAGGGCCGGTATGTGAGGGATCAGCGCTGGAAGCTTTATGAAAAGGGAACCTCGAAGCGCGGCTTCGCGTTTTACAAGGGCGGCGAGCTGTATGATATGCAGAACGATCCGGAAGAAGCGCATCCGATTGTGAAGACGGATGATTCGGCTGAAACGGCTGCAATCCGGGCGAAGTTTCAAAAGGTGTTTAATGAGCATCCAATGAAATCGGTGAATCCCTGACGAATTCTGAACGGCGGGCATCAGGCAGATCGGAAAATCTATGACACAAAAGTTATCACTGAACGTTAAGCTGGCTTACGGCAGCGGCAGCTTCGGGAACAATCTGGTCTACGGCCTGATGAGTATTTACCTGATGGTCTTTTATACGGATCATTTTGGAATCCCGGTGGCGGCAGTCGGAACCCTGTTTCTGATCGCCCGCATCTGGGATGCGGTGAACGATCCGATCATGGGGATGCTGGTCGACAATACCCGCAGCCGCTGGGGACAGTTCCGTCCGTACCTGCTGTTTGTGCCGCTGGTGATGGGTGTGTGCACAACGCTTTGTTTTACATCGCCGGATTTCAGTCTGACCGGAAAA
>JBFWJN010000043.1:0-17241 GCA_050253185.1 Kiritimatiellales bacterium
TATCTGAGCATCCGCATTTCCACTTTATGCTGAATTTCGAAACCAGTATACCGCCTGAGACGCATTTTTTTCAATGCAGCGCCCCTCTCTCAGGCACCAGCCCAGCTTATACTGCGCCCATGCATTCCCTCTGCCTGCGGTACGGCGAAACCACTCCACGGCGAGCTCGTCATCAACGGGAACCCCGATCCCCTTTTCGTAACAGGCTGCAATATCGGCTCCCGCATAAATGCTTCCCATTTTCTCTGCACACAGATAACAATCCATCATTTCATCATATCGCTGCAGATGATACAGCACATCGCCGCGCCGGTCATAATAGCGTGCAACAGTCGAATCCATACTGATCGCATTCAACCACATCACATTCGAAAGCTCGTACTGTTCGAGATACAGCAATGTATCGGCAAGTCCTTCATAGGTCCAGGATCTCGGCGACATCGAGACAGCAATGTAACGATGATGAAGTGCTTTCTCATACTCACCCAGCTCTTCCGTCAGGATATTCGCGTACGTATGATGCACCATCACCGGTCCGACACGGAATTTCGCCAGCAGCCGTTCATACTGGCGTTGTCCCAGCTCGCCATTTTTTGCTTCGCGGCACTCAATTGCAGAAAGCCAGAGCAGATAAATATGATCCGGATATTCATCTGCCAGACCGACCAGCTCTTCTAAATGTTTCTGAACATCCCACCCCTTGTCAATCAGCAGAGACAGCCGGGCAGCTGTCGCAAACTCTGTTCCGCGAGCTTTTCGCTGAACCAGTCCGAACCACATTTTTGAAGAAAAAAGGCCCCACCGGGACCGCTCCAGAACCCCTTTGGCAAACAAAAGTTCCGGATCATCAAAATATTCCTTCACCGCATTCGAAATCACTTCTTCAGCATCGGACTGACGACCATCGCTCAGTAAATCAACGGATTTCACGATCGCCTCATCACGGTTCAGGATCTGAGGCACATCGTCTGCCGAAAGTTCATCGTCTTTGCCTAACCAGTGATTAATCCGGCGGGCGAAACGCTCCGATCGCATCTGCTGTTCAAACGCCAACTGCTGCCGGGAGGGAATAAACGGCACATCGACAAACAGAACAGTCCAGCCCAGCAGCGCGACTGCCGCGAGCGCTCCGATCAGGATATATCTGACAGTCCGTCCCATTCCGCTCACTCATTCCTCAAGGCTTCGACCGGTTCGAGTCGCGCGGCGCGCCAGGCGGGAACGAGTCCGGCGAGCGTGCAGATCACCAGCACGGTCGCGCAGACGGTAACGACGTCCTGCGTTGTCGTATGCGCCGGAATCTGGCTGAGCTGGTACAGCTCTTTGGGCAGAAGATCGACGCGGAACTGCATTGAAATAAAATTGAGCAGCTCGTTGCGGTACTTCAGCGCCAGCAGCCCCAGCCCCAGCCCGCAGCCGGTTCCGATCACGCCCTGCATCGCGCCGATCCAGAGGAATATCCGAATGATGCGACCGTTTGAAAATCCGAGCGCCTTCAGCAGGCCGATCTCGTGCGTCTTCTGAACCGTCAGCGTAATCAGCGTGTTCGTGATACCGAATGCCGCGACAATCGTGATGAAGATCAGCAGGAAAAACATCATGTTCTTTTCGGTCTGCAGCGCTGTAAACAGCTGACGGTTCAGGTCGATCCAGGTCCGGGCGGAAAAGAACGGGCCGAGCGCCGCGTGAATCTCTTTGGCGATCCGCGGCGCGCTCATTGGATCGGCCGTCATCACCTGAATACTGTGCACGCCCTGCTCTACATTATAGATAGAGCGCGCCGTCGCCAGCGACGTCAGCACATAGCCCGAATCGATTTCGTACATGCCCACTTCAAAAATTCCGCTGACGGTCAGTTCCGCCGGAAGCCGCAGTTCGTCCTGCGACACAAAATTCTGCGGCGAATAGACCAGCACCGTATCGCCGAGGCTGAGCCCGAGGCGCAGCGCCAGATCGCGGCCGATCAGGATTTCGTCATACCCGACCGCAAAACGGCCTTCGACCATATGCTGCGGCACCTGACTGACCGTTTTTTCCTGTTCCGGATCGATTCCGCGAAGCTGCACCGGCTGCGCGTTGTCGCCGGTCTGCAGAAATACGAGCCCTTCCAAGTTCGGCGCCGCACCGGTGATGCCCGGCAGCGGTCTGATCGTACTCAGGACCATGTCCGGATGCTGCACCACGCCACCGTACTCGACGATCTTCACGTGCGCGTTAAAGCTGAGAATCCGCTCGCGCCACGTTTCGTCAAACCCGGTCATCACCGACAGCACGATAATCAGCACCGCCACGCCCAGCGTCACGCCGAGCAGCGACAGCAGCGTCACAACCGACAGAAACGACCGTTTGGGTTTCAGATATTTACACGCCAGAAATAATGAAAAAGACTGCTTCATGAATGGGACGCATCATACGCACCCGCCCCGCAAAAGCAACCTTTCCAGACATTGGAACCGTTTCTTCCAGGGTTTGGAAAAAATCCGCCGGCAGGCGCTCTGCGGTTTCCAATGCCTGGAAAATCCGGGTCCGCTCAGCGTTTGCTGATCGTCACCTCAACCAGCCGGATTTCCCCCCTGAAGAAATCCGGTCTCGCGATAGTACGACAGATAGATCACCCGCCCGTTTTCCTTCGTCAGTTCGTCATGCGCCAGATTGGAATAGCACCATTGGTTTGTTGTTACGGGCGGCATGCAGTCGACTGCTTTCAGCGGGTCGGACCAAGGCCCTTCCGGCCGTTCCGCCGTACAAACCACGATCTCATTTTTCAACGGGACACCATAGACCGCCAGATAACGGTTCAGATAGGCATTTCACGAAACCGTCAGCATCGGTGCACCTTCCGGAACCGGAACCGGCCGTTCATCCAGGCCGTTCCATACGGCAATCGACCGGCTCCGTCAGGTTCTGCAGATTATCTCGAGCATCCAGATCCGCGGTATGGCACCACGTGCTCGACCGCCACTGCGAACCGTCCACGCCCTTGATCTGCATAATCGAGTCGGCGAATATCCAGACCGATTGATCCTGAAACTCTGCACTGTACCCGCCGTCACGCCCCGAATGGTCTCCTGGAATTTCAGCGGACCCAGTTACCGTGTTGATTCAACTGTCACGACGGGCGGAATGCCTGACTGCCGCCAGGTCGGCACTGACGAACATCCCGCAAGGATCAGCAGCAAATATAATCCGGCGCTTTTCATCGTTTTTTCCAGACATTGGAAAAATTTGAGGATAGTTTTCCAAACCTTGGAAGTTTGATCTCCGTTCTGCGGTCTGTTATAGGACGATGCAGAGAAACAAAGAACCCTGCCAGGGAGAAAAATGAGCGAACAAAAAAGTTTTCTTCAGATTATTGTTCAGGGAACCCTGATCCTGTTATTCGCCGGTTCCTTTTTGATTTTGTTGGGTATTTTCAACGGAATACTTGGCTGGGACATTTTCGGCCCCAAAGTCGAACAGGCGCTGTATGCGGTTTTTTGGTCATGCGTCGCCCTTGCCTGCTCCGGAATAGCCGTCACAGCTGTTCTCGGAATTCGGGAAATCGCTGAATCAGCAACAGCCGTCGCAGAAAAAATGACATCGTTTCACAGACGCCGCTTTTCAGTAAGAAAAATACTTTTCGGCGCTGGAATGATTCTTTGTGTCATAACACTCTCCATTGCCGGTCTATCCTACACAAATGCCCACGTTGAACAGCATCGAACAGCTGTCTTCAAACGTTTGGCGGCAGAGCATACTGAAACTCTGACATCAAGAATTCTTACGGCACTGGAACAAGACAGTGTCAAACAACTGGAAACATCGGTAAACGCACTTCAAAGCCTTTCCTTTATCCGCAAAATATCAGTCTATGCAACCTGCCCCGATGATCCTTTAATGCTGCGTGTTTACCAAAGCACCTATAATAACGACCTCCAGTTTACGGATATTCTGGCGGCACGTGATTATGAAAAAGCCATCTTAGGAGCCCTAGGAAACGATTCGTCGTCTCTAGAGCAGTTAAACATCCACTCAGACTTCGTTCTGTACTTTACCTGTTTCGACAAGAAGCACGTGCCCGTCGGCATTCTGCGAATCGAAGGAAATTCCAGAGAAAATTTCCGTGAATATCGGTTTGGGAGCTGATTTTCGTCATACCATGCCGACAAACTCAAAATCTCTGAAAATGAAAGTGCCGAATGTAAATCCAAAAACGGTTCTGGTGACCGGCTGCTCGTCGGGCATCGGGCTGGCGACGGCCCGCCTTTTGAAAAAAAACGGCTGGCAGGTTGTTCCGACGGCCCGCAGGGAAGTCGATCTGGAAAAGCTACGTGCGGAAGGGTTTGAACCGGTTGCGCTGGATGTAACGGACAGCGACTCGATCGCCGCGGCAGTTACAGACGTGCTGAAGCGGTTTAATGGTCAGCTCGGCGCGATTGTGAATAATGCCGGATTCGGGCTGACATCTGCGATCGAAGATGCGCCGCGCGCAATGTTCCGCGACATGTTCGAAGTCAATGTCTTTGGAATGCAGGAACTGACGAACCGCTTGATTCCGGTTTTCCGCAGACAGGGCTGCGGCCGTATTGTCAACGTCAGTTCGGTGCTCGGGGAGATTTCGCTGCCGTTTGCCGGAATCTATTCCGCAACCAAGCACGCGGTCGAGGCGGTTTCGGACGCGCTGCGCCGCGAGCTGGCCGGTTCGGGCGTCGCGGTATCGATTGTTCAGCCCGGTCCGATTGAAACGAAGTTTTCGGAAAATCTTGCGCACCGGACCGACCGCTATCCGAAAAATCCGGACTCGCCGTTTCTTTCCTTTTATAAGGAGGCGATTGAGACACGGAAAACCGGCAAGGCGCACCGCACGGCGGGCGCGTTCATGAAGCCGCCGGAAGCGGTTGCGCGGAAAATTTTCCAATGTCTGGAAAGTCCGAAACCGAAGATCCGGGTTCGTGTGACGGCGGTGGCGTATTTCGGCGCATTCGTCCGCCGTTTCCTACCGGCAGCACTGATTGATGCCATTATGATCTCCCGAGTCCGAAAAAAACTGGCCTCAAAGTTCCAATCCCCGGAATGTACCGAACATTAAACAGCCTTCTGGCAATCACAGCCGGCCTGTCCGTTCTGGTTTCATGCAGCCGACGGGAAACGGAAGTGTGTTATCCGCCGAACTCCGTTTCGTGGGAGTCCATACTTTTGAATGCTATTGATCCCGAATCGGTTGCGCGGCCTGTAGAGCCATGGGAGAAATCACTCCATTTTTCCAGCTCTGCATCCTCTGAAAAAGTCATGCTGGCAAATCTTGCTCCCCGGATCACCGGGGACATGGATCATGGTTTCTTTCTGAATATTACGGAAAAACCGGACGGAGTTGATGCAACCCTGGCTGAAGTTCATGGAAAAGGCATGATTTCCTGGATCTGGTCGGCCAACCCAATCGGTACAGTTCGACTGTTTGTTGACAATTCGGAAATTCCGGCTGTGAAAATGCCGTTTAAGGATTTTATTCAGGGAAAGTTTCTCCCGGCTTCATCCCCGTTCGCTGCGTATACTGCCAATGGATATAACCTTCATTTTCCTATTCTGCATAAAGATTACTGCCGGATCGTTATCAGAGTTCCGGAAAAAAAGGATCTGGCCGCTCTTTACTATCAGGTTGCATGGAACGCCGTTGACCCGGAAAAGAGTGTGGCAGAATTTGATACTGCAGAAATATCCTGCAGCACTCCGACCCTGCGCAAAGTCTCCAGGAAGCTGAAGCGTTCGATGCAGTGTAATGCTGTCAAAGACAGCAATACCGTCGATATCGCGGCGGAACAAACCGCCGTTCTTTTTGAAACAAACAACGCCGGAACCATTACAAATATTCTGTTAAGAACTGATCAGAAAGATGAGTTGGCAGCGCTTGAGTTTACTGCCTGGTGGGATAATGCTGGTGAACCTTTCCTCCACTGTCCGGTTTATCTGCTGTCCGGAACTTCAGAACGAATAGAAAATGTTTCATCTCTGCCCTCTTGTGTTCAAAACAGTACCGCTGACATTCGCTGGACAATGCCGTACCGGTCGGCGAAAATTGCGATCCGGAACATATCAGCAAAACCGGTTCACCTGAACTATTCCGTTCAAATCACGGAACAGTACAGCCGGATGCGATTCGGAGGACAGTATCTCCGGTACAACAATCTCCAGACCGATAATAGAAACGTGCTGTCACTGGCCAAAATAACCGGAACCGGCCGGATCGTCGCCTGCAACCTACAGGTAAAAAGCCGAACAGGCCGGTGGTGGGGAGAAGGTGATCAACGGATCTATCTTGATTCCGAACAAAGCCCCTCTTGGCAAGGAACGGGAACAGAAGATTACTTCGGGTTCGCATGGTGTTCGAAAAGGCGGTTCAACCATGCGTTTCGCGGACAGTCTTCTGTCACTGAAACACCGTTGGAACGAACTTCAGCCATGCACCGGTATCACTTTTTGGACCCCCTTCCTTTCCATTACTCGGCAGAGTTCAAAACAGAAGCCTGGGGATTGGCATCCGGTTCAATGGACTATGCTTCTTTGATACTTTATTATACTGAGCAATAAACAGGTTCCAAACTTCGGAAAAAGCTTTCCTGAGACCCAATATCAATATGCCGTTTCACGGGTTTGACGCCAAAAAAGGCTTCTGTTACGAGCTGTTTTTTGAAATTCTCACGGCTTTGCGCGACAAACGTAAAAATCGACAACTCCCAGAGCGCCGGTTTTTCGCAAATCGAGGCAGAAAATGAAAAACAGAAGATGCCGGAAACGGTCGTTTTTTCGATTTTAACAAAAATTAAGGAAAAATCCTTAGGAGGAAGACGCAGGCATGAGTAAGAAAATGGTCACCATTGACGGGAATACCGCAGCCGCCCATGTGGCGTATGCGTTCAGCGAAGTAGCGGCGCTTTATCCGATTACACCGTCCACCCCGATGGGGGAAGTCTCTGACGTCTGGTCGTCGCAGGGCAAAAAGAACCTGTTCGGCAAGACCGTTGAAATCATGGAAATGCAGTCTGAAGCCGGTGCTGCCGGTGCCGTTCACGGCGCCTTGTCCGCCGGATCGATGACGACAACCTTCACGGCATCGCAGGGTCTGCTGCTGATGATCCCGAACATGTACAAGATTGCCGGCGAAATGATCCCAACGGTTTTCCACGTGTCCGCCCGCTCGCTGGCCGCCCAGTCGCTTTCGATCTTCGGCGACCACTCCGACGTGATGAGCGTCCGCCAGACCGGCTTTGCGCTGATGTCGGCCGCCAACATCCAGGAAACGATGGACCTCGCCGTGGTTTCGCACCTCGCCACGCTTGAAGCCCGCGTTCCGTTCCTGAACTTCTTCGACGGGTTCCGGACCTCGCACGAAATCCAGAAGGTCGAAGAGTTTCCTTATGAAACCATGAAGGAACTGCTCGATCCGAAATTCGTCGCCGAATTCCGCGCCCGCGCCATGCGCCCGGAATCTCCGATCCTCAAGGTCGCCGCGCAGAACCCGGACGTTTACTTCCAGGGCCGCGAAACCAGCAACAAATTCTACGACGCCGTTCCGGCGCTCGTTCAGAAATACATGGACGCCGTCGGCGCCAAGATCGGCCGCGCCTATAAACTGTTTGACTACGTCGGCGCTCCGGATGCCGAAAAAGTCATCATCGCCATGGGCTCCGGCTGCGACACGATCGAATCCACCATCAACTACCTGAACAGCAAGGGCGAAAAACTCGGACTGATCAAAGTCCGCCTCTACCGTCCGTTCGGCGTGGAAGCGTTCATTGATGCAATTCCGGAAACCTGCAAGAAGATTGCCGTTCTCGACCGCACGAAAGAGCCGGGCTCCATCGGCGAACCGCTGTATCTCGACGTCGTCACCGCGCTCAAGGGCAGGGACATCGAAATCATCGGCGGCCGTTACGGTCTGTCCTCTAAGGAATTCACCCCGCCAATGGTTAAAGCGGTTTACGATCATCTCGACGGCGCAGCCTTCCACGGCTTCACCGTCGGAATCACGGATGACGTCACCAACAAATCGCTCCCCGTCGGCGAAGATTTCAACATCATGCCGAAAGATGTGGTTTCCTGCATGTTCTGGGGCCTGGGTTCCGACGGTACGGTCGGCGCCAACAAAAACTCCATCAAGATCATCGGCGGAAACACGAAGAAGAACGCCCAGGCGTACTTCTCCTACGACTCCAAGAAGTCGGGCGGCGTAACCGTATCGCACCTGCGCTTCGGCGACAGCTCGGTCAACTACCCGTTCCTGATTTCGCACGCCGACTTTGTGGCCTGCCACAATGTCGCGTACGTCGGCCGCTACGATATGCTCTCCGCTCTGAAAGAAGGCGGAACCTTCCTGTTGAACTCGGAAATTCCGACCGCGGAAGTGTTCAACCACCTCACCAAGGAAGAGCAGCAGATCATCATCGACCGCAAGATCAAGTTCTACAACATCGACGCGCTCAAGATTGCAACGAAAGTCGGCCTCGGCGGACGCATCAACACCGTCATGCAGACTGCGTTCTTCAAGCTCTCCGGCATCATTCCGGCTGACGACGCCATTCAGCTGATCAAAGACGCCGCCAAGAAAACCTTCGAAAAGAAGGGAATGGACATCGTCGAAATGAACTGGAAAGCCATCGACGCTTCCGTGGACGCCATCGAGGAAGTCACGGTTCCTGCCGCAGCGGAAACCTCCTATGTCCCGCCGGCGCTCATCAGTGAAGATGCCGACGAATTCACCGCACAGATCATTCTGCCGAGCATGCTGCAGAAAGGTGACGACATTCCCGTTTCCAAAATGTCTGTCGACGGCACCCTGCCGACCGGCACCAGCTGCCTCGAAAAACGCGGGATTGCCCCGCGCGTCCCGCACTGGGTCAAGGAAAACTGCATTCAGTGCAACCAGTGTGTCATGTCCTGTCCGCATGCCGTCATCCGCGCAAAGCAGATCGACCTGAAGGAACTGGACAGCAAACCGGAAAGTTTCGAAACGCTGAAGTCGACCACCAAGAACGATCGCGACCTGCAGTACAAGATTCAGGTCTACATCGAAGACTGTACCGGCTGCGGCGTCTGCGTGGAAACCTGCCCGGCCAAGACCAAGGCACTGGAATTCACCACCCTCGAGAAGGAACGCGAAGCCGGCGAACGCAAGAATGCCGAGTTCTTCGAAGACCTGCCGGACAACGTCCTCGACGGCGTACCGGAAACCACGCTCAAAGGCATGCAGTTCAAGAAGCCGCTGTTTGAGTTCTCCGGCGCCTGCGCAGGCTGCGGCGAAACCCCGTACGTCAAGCTGCTCAGCCAGGTCTGCGGCGAACACATGATTGTCGCGAACGCAACGGGCTGCTCCTCCATCTACGGCGGAACCTTCCCGACCATTCCGTACACCAAGAATAAAGCCGGCCGCGGTCCGACCTGGGCAAACAGTCTCTTCGAAGACAACGCCGAGTACGGGCTGGGCATGCGCCTCGCCGTGGACAGCAACCGCGAACAGCTCCACATTTACGTGAATGAGCTGCTGGCCAAGGGCGGCATCAATGCCGACCTCGAAGCCGCACTGAAAAAAGCCATGGAAGTCGGCGCCGACAACAACCTCAGCGACGAAGCCGTCGCGGCACAGGATGCCGTTAAGCTGCTGCTGCCCGTCGCCCTGAAAGACGCCTCCGGCGAAACCAAGGAACTGCTCGAACGCATTGCGGAACTGCAGGACTACTTCGTCGACAAAGCCGTCTGGATCCTCGGCGGTGACGGCTGGGCCTACGACATTGGCTTCAGCGGACTCGACCACGCCGTGGCTTCCGGCAAGAACATCAACATTCTCGTGCTCGACACGGAAGTGTACTCCAACACCGGCGGTCAGGCCTCCAAAGCCACCCCGATCGGTGCGGTTGCCAAGTTCGCCAACGGCGGCATGCCCAATACCAAGAAAAACCTTGGCTTCATGTGCATGAGCTACGGCAATGTCTACGTGGCCTCCATCTCGATGGGTGCCAACCGCATGCAGACGCAGAAAGCCTTCCAGGAAGCCGTTGCCTATAACGGTCCGTCCATCATCATGGCTTACGCGCCCTGTATTGCGCACGGCATCAACATGATGAAGACCCAGACGGAAGCCAAACGCGCCGTTGACTGCGGATACTGGCCGCTTTACCGCTTCAACCCGACCGCTGAAAAACGCTTCAGCTGGGACTGCAAAGAACCGACCGCGAACTTCCAGGAGTTCATCCGCAGCGAACGCCGCTATACCGCGCTCTTCAAAACCAACCCGGCCCACGCCGAAGCGCTGCTGGCCCAGGCCGAAGAAGATGCGAAGAAACGGATGGCGTTCTACAAAGCCATGGGCGAAATCATGTAAAACGCCCACCACGTTCCAACCGGAACATGGAAACGGCGATCAGACTTGTTCTGATCGCCGTTTTTCTTTGAACAGCACGAGAAATTTCGTGTTTATCCGGACGTTGAAAAACCTTTTCTGTTCGACATCGGAAAAGATGACCGATAAAGTTCTCGTGATTTTTTGAACCTTAAACATAAAGGAGACGATCCATGAAGAAATATGCATGCGTACCCTGCGGTTACATCTACGACCCGGAAGTCGGCGACCCGGATAACGGCATTGCCGCCGGCACCGCGTTCGAAGACCTGCCCGAAGACTGGGTCTGTCCGGAATGCGGCGCCGCGAAGGAATACTTCGAGCCGACGGACGACTAAGCCTGTAATCGGCAACGGCCCCTGCAGCTGCGGGGGCCGTTTTTTTTGTGCCCGTGACCGGAAACCGGGCGGGGTTTCCAGAGATTGGAAAACTTTTTTCCGGCCATTGGACCTGAGCGCAGCGAACGTGCTTTTTGGGAATTCATCCAAAAAGAAGCAACGCGGCAAACTATTCCTTCGACAAGCCAGTTCTGCGACTTTAAAGTGCCCTCCCGTAGCACGAGCAAACGAAACATTTTATTCAGGACGGAACATGGCTAAGTATTTGATCGTAACCGGAGGCGTAGTCTCCTCTCTCGGAAAAGGCATCACCGCAGCCTCCATCGGACGGCTTCTCATCAACCGCGGACTCAGCATCCGCATGCTGAAACTGGACCCCTACCTCAACGTCGACCCCGGCACGATGAGCCCCTATCAGCACGGCGAAGTCTATGTGACCGACGACGGCGCCGAAACTGACCTCGACCTCGGTCATTACGAGCGCTACACCGGCCAGCCCACTTCGCAGAAGAGCAACATCACTGCCGGCCGCATCTACTGGGACGTGCTGCACAAAGAACGCAAAGGCGACTACCTCGGCGGCACCGTGCAGATGATTCCGCATATCTCGAACGAAATTAAAGCTAAGATCCGTCGCCTCGAAGAGGAAAAGCCGGATGTTATCCTCATCGAACTTGGCGGCACCGTCGGCGACATCGAAGGCCTGATCTTCCTCGAAGCGCTCCGACAGCTTGGCGCGGACGTCGGTCGTGACAATTCGATGTACATTCACCTCACCTATGTGCCGTATATCAAAGCCGCCAAAGAGGTCAAAACCAAGCCGACCCAGCAGAGCGTCGCCAAACTGCGCGAAATCGGCATTCTCCCGCACATCCTCGTCTGCCGCACCGAAGTTGATCTAACTGATGAACATCTCGACAAACTCGCCCTCTTCTGCAATGTGCCGAAAGAATGCGTCATCGTCGAAAAAGATGTTGAAACCTCCATTTATGAAATCCCGCTCGTCCTCGCCGAACAGGGCGTTGACGAGCTGATCCTCAATCACTTCCGCATCGCCAAGCCGGTCAAGCCGCTCACCGCCTGGCGGAAATTGATTTCCGTCATCAAAAACCCGCAAGGCACTGTGCGCATTGGCGTGGTCGGAAAATACTCCGAACTGCAGGACGCCTATAAATCCATCTACGAAGCGCTCTACCACGGCGGCTACGCTGCGGAGTATAAAGTGGAGATCGTCAAAATCTCGGCAGAAGACATTGAAGACAACCCGGACATTCTGAAAACCGTATCCGGCGTCCTGATCCCCGGCGGATTCGGAAGCCGCGGAATTGAAGGCAAAATCCGCGCGGCGCAGTATGCCCGCGAAAACAGGATTCCGTTTCTCGGCATCTGCCTCGGACTGCAGTGCGCCGTCATCGAATTCGCCCGCGACGTCTGCGGACTGGCGGGCGCCCACAGCACCGAGTTCGATGAAGAACGCGGAAGCAAGGCGGAACACCCGGTCATCTGCCTGCTCGAAGAACAGCGCAGTGTCACCGAAAAAGGCGGAACCATGCGCCTCGGCGCCTGCCCATGCGTTCTGGAAAAAGATACAAAGGCCTTGGCCGCATATGGCGAAAAGAAAATCTCGGAACGCCATCGTCATCGCTACGAAGTCAACAACAACTACCGCAAACAGCTCGAAGAAAACGGACTCGTCATTTCCGGAACCAATCCGGACATCGGCGTCGTTGAAATGATCGAACTGCCCGATCACCCGTGGTTCGTCGCCACACAGGCGCACCCGGAACTCAAGAGTCAGCCGGTACTGCCCCACCCGCTGTTCAGAGAGTTCGTCGCCGCAGCCATTCGCAACCAGTCGGAGAGTTAAGCCATGAATGCACTGACGCCTGAATATGCCGAACAGATCCTTCAGAAAATCAGTGCATTACCTTCCGATGAATCCCTGGAACAGATCGCGCACACCGCCGCGCGACTACGGGCGCAGAATTTCCAGCCCGTCATGCTGGTCGATGTGCCCGGCTTTCTTGAAATCACCCGGGACCGACTGGTCGCGTTTGTCAAAGATCTCGTGAACTCCACGCCGGACCTCACCCAACAGCACCTTGACCTGCTCCTGTATCAGTTCCGGCTGCTGCTGCGCCTGCGCCGCGACGAGCCGGAAGCGTGGGACGAGATCAACGAACTGATGGACGACGACTGAGGTTCTTATCGATCATACCGGTTTCTACAATTTGAAATAAATTTGCGCCCAATGGATCTGTTCGCAACGATCATAATCTGGCTTTTTCTCCTCAGTGCATATGGATGGAGAGTTATTAGACCCTATTTCATTTACCGCGATCTTGTTTCAGGAGCAACCACAACAAAAGATGCGATTACGTTTATTTTAGGTCAGGGAGTCATCGGCGGTTTCATCAGCACTTACTTATTTTTGTCAACCGGATTCAAATCATTCACTATTGGATTCATCATCGTAGCCTTCTTCTTAATGACCCTGATTTCGCTGTATTTTGGAATAAAGTCATGGCTTTGGTGTAAAGCCAATCAATGATCAGGACTTGTTTCAATTAAACGAAACACAGGTCGCAAGGCATTCCCTCATGCCCGCGGATGGAACTGGCGGTGGACACCTTTGAGACGGTCCGGATCGACGTGCGTATAGATCTGCGTTGTGGCAATGTCAGCGTGCCCGAGCATTTCCTGAATACTGCGCAGGTCAGCCCCGTTGGCCAGCAGATGGCTGGCAAAGGAGTGGCGCAGCGTATGCGGATAAATGGTCTTGGCGATTCCTGCATCGCGCGCGCAGTTCTTGATCATCACCCAGATGGTTTTACGCGACAACGGCTGCGCGCGACGACTTAAAAACAGGGTCTGTTCATGAGGACCGGGACTCAGCTGCGGGCGAACTTCCTTGAGATAGCGCTTCACCCATTCGACAGCGGCTCCACCGACCGGGACGACGCGTTCCTTGCGTCCCTTTCCCGTGCAGCGCAGAAAGTGTTCATCGAGGTGCAGGTCGGTCAGATGCAGGCCGGCCAGTTCGGAAACGCGCAGGCCGGACGCATAGAACAGTTCGAGAATCGTACGGTTGCGCAGACCCAGCGGAGTCCGAACGTCCGGTGCATTCAGCAGCCGGTCCACTTCTTTCGGCGTCAGCACGCCCGGAAGCATTTTCCAGACCTTGGGAGACTCCATCGTCTCGGCCACGTTGACGCTGAGCAGTCCTTCCTGCGCGAGATAGCGGAAAAACACTTTCAGCGAAACCAGATGGCGCGACAGCGAGTTGGCCGCCAGTCCCCGCTCCTTTTCCGACATCAGGTGATCGAGAATCTGGCGGCGGGTCACGTCGTTAATTGAACGGACGCCCCGCTCGCTCAGCCAGTCCAGAAACCGGCTAATATCATCCGCGTAAGCCGCGCCGGTGTTTTTACTGAGCCCGCGCTCCAGCGATACGTAATCCAGAAACTGCTCTAAGAGAGCTCTCAGAGCTTCTCTCCGGTCAAACATTCATACGCTTCGAGATATTTAGCATGCGTTTTTTCAACGATTTCTGCCGGAAGTTCCGGCGCCGGCGGGGTTTTATCCCAGTCCAGCGTTTCGAGGTAATCGCGGACGAACTGTTTATCAAACGACATTGGCGACGATCCAACCTTATAGGTATCGGCGGGCCAGAAGCGCGAGCTGTCCGGCGTAAGGACTTCGTCAATCAGAATGATTTCGCCATTGAGTTCACCGAACTCGAACTTGGTATCGGCAATGATGATGCCTTTGGTGAGCGCATAGTCGGCAGCCTGTTTATAAAGCTTCAGGCTCAGTTCCTTCAGTTTCTCCGCGGTTTCCACGCCGACGATCTCCTTGGCTTTTTCAAAGGAGATGTTTTCGTCATGGAGCCCCTGCTCAGCTTTGGTAGACGGCGTAAAGATCGGCTCATCGAGTTTTGAGGCCATTTCGTAGCCGGGGCGAAGCGGCATGCCGCCGATGGTTCCGCTCTGTTTGTATTCCTTCCAGCCGGAGCCGATCAGGTAACCGCGCACAATGCACTCGACCGGGAACACCTTCGTTTTCTTTACGAGCATGGAGCGTCCAGCCAGCTGATCGGCGTGCGCGCTGAACGGAGCCGGATAGTCGCTGACATCAGTGCTGATCAGATGGTTCCTGACGAGATCGCCGGTTCGTTCGAACCAGAACTTGGAAATCATATTGAGCACCTGCCCCTTTTGCGGAATGCCGTTGGGCATCACACAGTCAAACGCCGAAATGCGGTCGCTGGCGACAAACAGCAGGCTGTCGCCGGCATCAAAAATTTCGCGGACCTTGCCGCTGCGGGGTTCGGGAGCGCCGGGAATCGTGATTTTCGTTAAAGCCTGTTTCATCATTTCTCCTAAGGGTTAAACAAACGGTGACAGATCGCGAAGACGTTTGACGATTTTCGGCAGCTCGACCAGAACCGCATCCACATCCTCTTCCGTGTTGTAGGTGCTGAGGCTGAACCGGATGGAGCCGTGGACCGAAACGCCCGGCACGCTCATGGCGCGAAGCACATGCGACGGCTCCAGCGATCCGGACGCACAGGCCGACCCGGTCGACGCACAGATGCCGTGATCGTCGAGCATCAGCAGAATAGCTTCGCCTTCGATGTAATCAAAACTGATATTGGACGTGTTCGGCAGGCGATGCGCCGGGTCACCGTTGATCCGCGACCCCGGACAGGTTTCGAGAATTCCCTTTTCGAGCCGGTCACGCAGGGCTTTCACCCGGCCGTTTTCCTCAGCCATATTATTCATCGCCAGTTCGCAGGCTTTGCCGAGCCCGACAATATACGGAACGTTTTCCGTTCCGGCGCGACGGCCGCGCTCCTGATGCCCGCCGAGAATCAGCGGCTTCACCTTGGTGCCGCGGCGGATATAGATTGCGCCGACGCCTTTCGGCGCGTGCAGCTTATGGCCGGAGAGCGACAGCATATCGATCGGCAGTTCGCTGACTTTCATCGGGATTTTTCCGACGGCCTGCACGGCGTCGGTGTGAAAGATCCCGCCGAACTCGTGAACGATTTCTCCAATGATTCCGACCGGAAAAATCACGCCGGTTTCGTTGTTGGCCCACATGATGGACGTCAACGTACGGCCGGCCTTCACTTCGTGCTGAAGCGCCTCGACATCCAGGCGGCCCTTTTCATCGACATCCAGCTTAGTCAGCCGGAACCCGCGGTCTTCCAGATAGTGGCACGGACCGGAAACGGCGGCGTGCTCCACTTTGGATGTAATAATGTGCGGCGGCTTGTCCATCGCCTCGGCGCCGCCGCGGATGGCCAGGTTGTTGCTTTCCGACCCACAGCTGGTGAAGGTGATTTCCTGTGGATCTGCCGCGCCGACGAGCGCGGCGACCTGTTCGCGGGCGGTCTCCACATATTTTTTCACCTGCCCACCGAAGTTGTGCATGCTGGACGGATTGCCCCAGAGGTCCGTCAGAAACGGCATCATCACGTCGCGCACTTCATCGGCAATCTGTGTCGTGGCGTTGTTATCGAGATACACGGTGCGCATTATTTGATCTCCTCTACAACGAGCGCATCCGACACGTTGTCTTTCAGGCGGGCCTCCACCACATCCTTGAGCGTCACCGCCGACACGACGCAACCGGAGCAGGCGCCACGGAAACGAACCTTGACCGTGTTGCCGTCGACATCGATCAGCTCCAGATCGCCGCCGTCCTGACGAAGCGCCGGGCGGACTTCGCGGTCAATAACATCCTCAATTAAGTGAATCTTCTGCAGCGTCGTCATCGGCGGCTTTTCCGCAGCAACCGCGCTTTCCGGTTCTTCAGCGTGGACGCGGTCGATGATGTTCTGCAGCTCCGGCAGGCAGTTTCCGCAGCCGCCGCCCGCCTTGCAGGCGTTGGTCAGTTCTTCGAGCGTCTTCACGTCGTTCTCGCGAATAACGCGCTCAACCTCTTTATCCGTCACGCCGAAGCAGTGGCAGACCACCTCACCATCAAGCTCCTTGTCCAGCCGTTTGCCAGTTCGGTAATTATAGATCGCTGCCTCCAGCGCTTCGCGTCCCATCACCGAACAGTGAACTTTCTGCTTCGGCAGGCCGCCGAGGTATTCCGCAATATCCTGATTAGTGATTTTTTCGGCCTCTTCGAGCGTCTTGCCGATAATCATCTCGGTCAGCGCCGAGGACGACGCAATGGCGCTGGCGCAGCCGAAGGTCTGGAATTTCGCCTCTTTGATCCGTCCGTTCTCGTCGAGCTTGAACATCAGCTTCAGCGCATCGCCGCACGCCAGCGAGCCGACCTCGCCGGTGCCGTCCGGATTCGCCACCTTGCCGACATTCCGCGGATGTTTAAAATGATCGTTAACCTTCTCTGTATAATCCCACATAATTTATCCCCCAAATTTAAACACGAGTACTCCAATCAGTTTTATCCCGTCAACTGACTTCGAGCATTTTTTGAATCGCCCCCTCCGCCCGCGCCGCAATATCGGCCGGAACGGTCACCCGGTGCTTCATGTCCTGAAGGGACCAAAGCACC
>JBFWJN010000044.1:0-17235 GCA_050253185.1 Kiritimatiellales bacterium
CTAGTTGAGGACTATAAATCGTATTTTGCAGAGAATGCCGACTGGGCGCAGTCTGTTTTCTGGGTCGGGAAAGCCGAGACGGCTCTGGGAGAAAAAGGGCGGGCCATTCAGGCCTATCTGGACGCACTCATCCAGTATGGTTCCGATCCGGCGCAGGAAGGGGTTTCCGCCATTCTGTTTGATCTGGCGGAGATGATCCGGAATGCCGGCGATCAGGTGAATGCTGAGGATGTGACTGAAAAAATTCAGGCGGCCCGGACGAATGCAAAATCCCGTACACTGCAGATTCGGCTGGATGTGCTGCTCGCAGAACTCAATGGCCGTGCGCCGGAGCTTGGCCGCCGGCTGCTCGAGACCGAAAAAGACCTGACGCCGGTTCCCCCGTCCGGGCTGGCCCTGATGTGCGCCGCCCTGCTGGAGCAGAAGGACTATTCCCGCTCCAAAGAATTTTTCGATTACTTCACAGCACACTACGATGCGTCGCCTTTCATGAAAAACGCCTACCGGCTGCGCGCGGAGGATCTGTATCTTCAGAAGCGCTATGATGATGCGCTGCCTCTGGCGCTCGAAACCCTCGGCCTCTACGGAGCCGATGCGGATACCGGCTGGGCGCAGTTGATGAAGGGAAATATCGAACTGATTCGCGGAGACTATGCGGAAGCCGGAAAAACCTTCAATGCGATCTTTAATGTCCGGGCCTGGCGCGGGTCGGTTTCTGCCGAGGCGATGTTCCGCATGGCGCAGAGCTGGTATCAGCAGGGGAACTATGAAAAAGCATTCGCCTTCTTCCAGCGCACCTATCTGCTGTATAAGGCCTATGACGGCGGCCGCTGGGCGGCCGATGCCTATCTGATGAGCGCAGACTGCCTCAAACACCTTGGTCGTGACCCCGCCGCCCGCAACACGTACCGGGCAATGCTTCTCGATGAATATGTTCGCGATCTGCCGCAGGCCGAAACCGCAAAGACCGCTCTGGGGCCGCAGGAAACCGCCGAGCTGCTGGCCGGCCGGACCAATACAATGGAAACCGTCGAGGCGGAGGTGAAGCCGTGAAACTCCGGATTCTGATATCGTTTATGATTCTGCTGTCTGTCGCGGCGGCAGCGGCACCGATCAGTGCACGGGTTCAGACCCGCGACGGCCGGGTACAGATCGGGAAACTGACCGGCCGGTCGTCGGGGATGCTGAATTTCCAGGCCGGCAGTGGCGCTGTGGCCAGTATCCCGGATTCGCAGGTTAACTACATCCAGTTCCAGATCAGCGACGATGACGAAGAGCAGATCAAACGGCTTTTTGACGAGGGCGAATACCGCAAGCTGGCCGAACCGCTGAATGAGCTGCTGCCCGAATATCTGCCGTATATCGACCTCCCGTCCAACCTGTCGCATAAGTTCCTGCGCTGGATGGTGGTTTCCTACTGGACCGGCGAATATGACCGGGTGCTGGCCCTGTCCGATGTTCTTCAGAAATTTCCCAAGGAATTTAAAACACAGTCGCGATTCTACCGCGGACTGGCGCAGCTGGAGAAAAAAGATTTCCAATCCTTGGAAAAACTGCTGGCCGGTCCGGACGGCGACGCCGTTTGTCCGCCACAGTCCGCTGCGCGGCTCTACATCGACGCGCGCCTGCTCCAGAACCGGAAACAGTACGTCCCGGCCATTCGCACGGCGGCCGCTCTGATGGCGGAACACAGCCGCGATGCCGACTGGATGCCGCGGGCGGAACTGCTGTGCGCCGAACTGTACGGACAGCTCGATATGCCGGAATCCAAAAAGGCGGTATTGGACGATATTCACGAATTTTATTCAGACCCCCGAATTCAAAAGCAAGCGGCCGCGATTGCGGCGAAAAAGTGAACGGAGAGAAGCTATGAAGAAAACCATCCTCTGGATGACGGCACTGATCTGGGCTGTTGCAACTCTGTCCTGGGCGCAGGACGCGGCGGAAGCTGCCGCCGCCGCCCCGGAAAAAATAACCTTCCTGAACCTGATCCTGCAGGGTGGATGGGCCATGATTCCGCTGGGGCTTCTGTCGTTCGCCATGATTTTCTTTATTGTTGAAAATATGATTTCTCTGCGCGAGAAAACGTTGCTGCGCAGTAAGATGATGCCGACGTTTCTGCAGATGATGGTCAAAGGCGAGGTTCGTAAAGCACTCGAAATCTGCCGTGAAAACCCGTCCCTGTTCACAATCACATTCGGTGCTGGCCTGGAGCGGTGCATGAAGGACGAGGTCGACTTCGATAAGGTTAAGGAGTCGGTTGAAGAGGCATCCGTCGAACAGATGGCGGGCCTCATGAAGCCGATCGATTACCTGTCCATCATTGGTGCCATTGCGCCGATGCTCGGACTGCTCGGAACGGTGTCCGGGATGATCAAGGCGTTCCACACCATGGGAACGCAGGGAATGGGGAAGCCGGAAATGCTTGCCGCCAACATCGGGGAGGCGCTCATTACCACGGCGACCGGGCTGATTATTGCCATTCCTGCAATGCTGTTCTTTTTCTACTTCAAAAAAGGATTCAATAAAACCCTCGCGACGCTGGGCCGCCACATCGGCTTCCTGTTCGATGCGCTTGAAACCGGTGAGATGCCGCTGGCGTTCCAGGACCTGAAGAAAGATGTCTCCTCCGATACGCCGTTTCATCACGAAACCAAGTAGTTCCCGGGAAGCCGTTCCGCTATGAAACTGAGACAGACAGAAGATGTGGAAGTTTCCATCGACATGTCCCCCATGATCGACATGGTGTTCCTGCTGCTGATCTTTTTCCTCGTGGCATCGGCCATGGTCGATTTGGATAAGCCGAGCGTGGAGATTCCATCCGCCGGCGAGTCGAAGGTGGCGGAAGATGCAACTGGTCGGCTGACGATCTCCGTCGATCGGAATGAGCAGGTCTATATCGGCGCCGTGCCGGTCACTCTCGACGAACTCAAAAAGCGGGTCAGCCAGGAGCTGGACGAAAACCCCGATCTGCGCCTGTTTATTCGTGTAGACGAGGAAGTTCCCTACCGCGTCAACAAAAAGCTGATGACCGCCTGTGCCGAAGTCGGTGCAGTCAACCTGATTTATGCCGCCTTTGAAGAATAGGAAAAGTATCCCGTGAATCTGCAGAAAATTCTGAAAGACGACAAAGTGGAGCTCCAGATTGCTCCGCTCATTGACGTCGTTTTCCTGCTGCTCATCTACTTCATGGTGACGGCCTCGCTGGTCAAAAAGGAGGCGGATATCTCTTTTATGCTTCCCGCCCGGGTTGATCAGTCCGAATCAATCGATCTTCCGATCGAAGTTTTGATCGAAATTGCCCCGCAGGGAGACGTGGTGGTTGAGGGCATGATTTTTAAAAGCGACGACCGCGATCTTGATACGCTGGCAACCCATTTGGCTGAGCTGCGCGAGGCAGCAGACTCTTCCGGCAGCGAGTTAATCGTGAATATTATGCCCGACGACGCCGTGCTGCATAAACGGATTGTTGCCGTTATGAACGCCTGCGCGGCCGCCCGGGTGAAAAACACATCGTTCAGCATGAGTATGTAACACTATGGCATTCAAATTTCAGTTTAACCGGAAAAAACCGACGGCGGTCAAAGGCCGACCGTCCGCTCTGATTATCAGTATTCTGGTCCATGCGGCGGTCTTCCTTGTCGCCGGAACGTTTGTTGCTGTTACAGTTGTCCAGCGATCTGAGCCGAAATTTGAAGGGAAACAAATTGTTCGACCGAAAATGAAGCTCAAAAAACTTCAGGTTCCGGTCAAAATTGAAAAAAAGATGAAACAGCAGGCTCCCAAGCTGAGCCAGCGGGTCACGGCCAACACCCGCGTGCAGACCAAAGCAGTTGATTTTAAAATGCCGGAAATTGCCGGTTTCGGCGGCGGCGGAGTCAATATTGACCTGTCCGGAGTCGGCCTCGGTGGAGGCAGCCTGGCCTTTGCAACGCCGCAGATCAATGTGTTCGGCCTGAAAAGCAGCGGGGAGAAAATCCTGTTCATTCTGGATACCAACCGGAACATGCTGATCGATGAAATCGGCGGAATTCCGGCCTACAAAATCATCAAGGACGAACTGACATCCCTGATCAGCCGCCTGCCTCCTACCGCCCTGTTTAATGTGGTTGTTTTTGATAATATGACGGCCCGAGCCTTTTCTAAGGAGTTAAGCCAGGCCAGTGACGAAAACATTAAAAGGCTGAATGCATGGCTGGCCCCGCTGAACCGCGACAAAACCCGGTTTGGAATTTCAACCCTTGCATTTCCCGGAACAACCCTTGAATTCGAGCCGTTGGCACCGATTGCGAACATCCAGCGCGGCTGGCCGGCGGCCCTGTCATACGGTCTTCAGAAAGGCGTGGATAATATCTACTGGCTGGGAACCGACGACTACATGCGGGAAATCATCACAGAACTGTATAATGACGTAAAACGAGGCAAACCGCTGGAATACCTGTCCGGAATCTCTCCGGAATATCAGGGTTACGATTATCAGGCATATGGCGGAAAAGAAAAATGGGACAAGCTCGTTGCGGATGCTCGGGCAAAGCTCAACGAAGAAAACGAGCGCCGTAAAAAAGCCGGCCAACCGGTTCGGGTTATTCCGAATCAGGGCGGCGACCCCGCGCTGGTAAATATGTATTTCGAAGGCGTTCCAATCCCGCAGCGCAAAGCCGCTGGACACCTTTACGGTTATAAGTCAGAAGATGTCCTGAGCTACATCAAAGCGATGCAGAAGAAATATGCGGCACAGGACTATCGATCAGCATCCATTGGCCTGAAACAGAAAAAACTCAGTTTCAACGTAATCCACTTTGTTCCGAAAGTTCCTCCGTCCAACAGTTTTATTAGTATAGGAAATCTCGGACGACTGGACATGGTTGCCCGGCAGATGAACGGGCAGTACCTGAAGATTGAGGGCATGGACGCCATCCAGTCTTCAGCAACCGCCCGGAAATAATCAAACCACCTGCTGCCAGAGGGTCTGCAGCTTTCGGATCTCCCGCTCCGGCTCAGGACTCTGCATCACTGCCCGTACGGCACAGTAGTTCACCGCGCCCGCCTCCAGAACAGCCGGCAGATTCGTTTCATTCAGTCCGCCGATCGCCACACAGGTCAGGGGAGAATTCTGAATGATTTTTCCGGCGCGTTCGATGCCGAGATCCGCATCGGGAATCGCCTTGGTCGGAGTCGGGAAAACCGGCCCGACACCGATATAGTCCGGATTCAGAGTAACAACTGCGGCGGCCTGTTCCTCAGAATGTGTTGAAAGCCCGAAAATCTTTCCCGGGACGTTCCAGATCCGGCGAGCCTCTCCGAGCGGCAGATCGCCCTGTCCAAGATGCACGCCGTCCGCATCCACCTCTTTGGCAATATCCACATCGTCGTTCACGATAAATCGCGTCTCGGTCCCGCGCGTTATTTCACGGATTTTCCAGGCATTGGAAACAATTGCCTCCCGCGAAGCATTCTTCATCCGCAGCTGCACATAGCGCAGGCCGCAGTTCACCGCGGCCTGCGCGCAGGCTTCATAGCCGACCACTGGATCGGTCATCACCAGATAGAGTCCGAAAGCTTCTTTCATCTCATTTCCTCTTCCCAAAAATTTCCGGCCGGAATATCTTCTGCGCAATTTATGCGAAAGGCTTTATGAAACTGTTTATTCCGCCCGCCCTGCAGGCTGTCGGCCTGCTGATTCTCTCCAATATTTTCATGACCTTTGCCTGGTATGCTCACCTGCGCAATCTGGCCGGTCGAAAGTGGTTCATCGCCGCGTTCCTCAGCTGGGGCATCGCGCTGTTCGAATACCTCCTCCAGGTTCCGGCCAACCGGATCGGCTACACGCAGCTTTCTCTGCCGCAGCTCAAAATCATGCAGGAAGTCATCGCGCTGTCCGTTTTCGTTCCCTTTTCCATTTTCTACATGCAGCAGCCGCTCAAGCTCGACTACCTCTGGGCCGGCCTCTGCATTCTCGGTGCGGTCTACTTTATGTTCAGGCCGTAAGCCGGTAAACGCCGTCCCAGTTTTTAAACACCGGTTCAAGCGCTTTGCCGTGCAGCATCGCGCAGAACTCCTCGAGCCCGCGACCGTCACTCACATCAAACTGCCCCTCGTCCGAACCATCGCCTCCGTACCCGCCGACCGTCGTCCGGCTGGCGATGCTCATCTTCGAAATCCCAAGCCCCGCCATTCCGTCGCGGAACGCGGCGCCTTCGCGCGTCGACAGCACCAGCGGCACATCCGGCAGGCAGATCCGGAAAGCAAACACGATTTGCGCCAGCAGCCGTTCGTCAACCGGGTACGGCGAAACAAACCCGCCCGCTTCATGCCGGATCCGCGGAAAAGAAAGAGCCAGCCCCGCCTGCCAGAACGTCCTCTGCAGATGCCGCGCGTGACGGTAGAGTGCCAGCATATCATATCGCGGATCCGCCAGCCCGAGCAGCGCGCCCAGCCCCGCAAACCGCAGGCCGCCCGCCAGCGCGCGCGCAGGAGCATCCAGCCGGTTGAAAAAATCCTTCTTCGGGCCCCAGCGGTGCATCACATCGTAAGTCTGTGGATGATAGGTTTCCTGATACATCGTCAGGCTCGTTGCTCCAGATTTAGCAAGCTGCGCGTATTCGTTTCCAGACATTGGAAAAACCTCGATCGCAACGGTATGGAATTTTTTCGCCGCAAGGGTTACGCACTCGCGCAGGTACTCCACATCTGCCTTCGGCGACCGTTCGCCGGTCAGCAGCAGGACCTCTTCAAACCCCATGGCTTTGATGGCGTTGAGTTCCTTTTCCACTGCATCAAACGCCAGGGCATGGCGCGCTGTATGACGGTCCGCGGCGAACCCGCAGTAGGCGCAGCCGCCGGAACACCAGCTCGACAGATACAGCGGAACATACAGCTGAATCGTTCGGCCGAAATGGCGGCGCGTCAGCGCCTGCGCCCGCGCCGCCATCGGCTCCAGGGAATCTGATGCCGTCGGAGACAGCAGCGCAGCCAGCGTTTCCTCATCCGGCGACTCCGCGCCGATTGCGCGCTGTATATCCGCCGTGCTGTATTCCCGATTCAGCCACGGCGTCGGGTCCAGCCAGTCTGGAAGAGTCGCATTCATGACAGGAAGGACGTTAAAGGACTGGTAGCAACCGCTGCATCGGATTTCGGCATCAGGCCCGCCTGACGCGCGGCGAACCCGGTTTCAACACCGGAAGCAAACGCTTTGGCCATTGCCGCCGGATCTTTCGCCGCGGCAATCGCGGAATTGACAAGCACGGCATCGCAGCCCATTTCCATCGCGCGTGCGGCCTCGGACGGCGCCCGCAGTCCGGCATCGACAATCACCGGAATATTGCTGTCTCGAATAATCAGCTTGATCATTTCCGCTGTTGCAAGCCCGCCGCCGCTGCCGATCGCCGCGCCGAGCGGCATCACCGCCGCGCAGCCGGCATCCTCCAGTTTTTTCGCAAGAACCGAATCGGCCGGAATATAGGGCAGAACAATAAACCCGTCCGCCGCCAGTTCCTTTGCGGCAAGATAGGTTTCAATCGCATCCGGCATCAGATGGTGCGGGTTTGGATGAATCTCCACTTTCACAAACGGACTGCCGCTCAGTTCGCGTCCGAGCTGCGCCGCGCGCACCGCTTCTTTTGCATTCATCGCGCCGGAGGTGTTCGGCATCAGTCTAACGGTTTTGAGGCTCGCCAGCGGCGCACAGAGATCATCCGACGGTTTGTCGCGGTTGAACCGGCGCAGCGCCACGGTCACCAGTTCCGTTCCGGATGCTTCGATCGCTTTCAGCATGGTTTCCGTATCCGAAAATTTACCGGTTCCCAGAATCAGTCGCGAATTGAATTCAACACCGCCAAGATGGAGTTGTTGTTCATCTTTCATAGTTCATCCTTCATCGTTCTCTTAACCTCCTCCTACAAATGTCAGCGCTTCGATGGTATCGCCGGCAGTGAGTTTGAAATTTTTCCAATCCCTGGAAAAAACGAGGTCGCCGTTCACCGCCAGTGCCGTGTGCTCGGGAATGGCGCCGAGTTCGGTGAGCAGAGCGGCGACGGACCCGTCGCCGCGGTGTTCATGGCTTTCGCCGTTGACTGTCAGTTGCATCAAAAAAGCTCCCTTTGTATAGAAAGGGAGCTTTGCCGCAGTACGTGTCTCTCCCTTTCGCCGGTACTAACCGGATCAGGTTCTGCGGGTATTATCTCAGCGCGTCCGCCATGTAGCGTCCGGCACCCCGGGAACAGCGGAAGATGGTGCCAGCCGGGCTGGAAAAAGAATAGATAAAAAACAGTTTGTTTTTTTGTTGCCCGGCCCGGCAGGTCTGCTATCTTACGCCCTCGCTTTTTGAGTGACCCCTTCGTTCAGCGGTTAGGACTCCAGGTTTTCATCCTGGCAACACGGGTTCGATTCCCGTAGGGGTCGCCAACTTTTCAGCGTCTATTTCCCCGATTAATTCGCGCCAGAGGTCGAGCTCCGGAATACCCGGTTTGCGTTTGCCGAAGAACGTCACAATCAGTTCGCCGTCTTCGCTGAAAACTTCGAGTCCGGTGACGATTCCGTCGACGGTCGGCTTGCGGGACACCCAGGTTTCGGCAATGGCATCTTCGCGCAAGTGCAGGTTGAACGCCGGATCAAGCACGTTGGTCCAGCCGTCTTTTTCGAGCAGGTTATGAACGGGTCCGGTATGGATCTGGATGCAACCGCGGTTACCGGTGAAGACCATGATTTCGCAGTCGCGGTCGCGCGCAAGGGTCAGGATTTTCCGTGAGGCATCGTGATCAACTTTATAGGCGAAGTCTTCACCGATCCGGCGGAAAGCCTGCTGTCGGCCGACGTTGTATTTGTGCAGCAGTGGATAAAAGTCGTGAGTGTCTTTGAGGCCCTCCCACGCGGTGCGGAAGGCCGTCCAGTCGACGTCTTCATCGGCCGCCGGCGGGCGGGGCGGGGCGTAGGTTTCCACGTCAATGAAGAGAGGCTGATCATCGGCACGAAAGGTTTCGATCAGCTGTTCGTACGCATCGGCATTGGATTTCTGCGTGAGATAGATTTTGTGCAGGGCGGTGCCGGATTTGTCGAAGAACTGAATACTGCTCATCATGCGGCCGTGCGATTCCTCCTGTACGGCAAAGCAGGTTTTCCAGTGATTCATAAACAGGCGCAGGTCGATGTCCGGATTGGTGAACAGTCCGATGCCGTGTTTGTCGTTGAAGGACGGTTTGTGATAAACGCCTTTGCGTTCGTGTACGCAGTCGCGGTTGCGGGTGAGCGCCATCACTTCACCGAGCGGCTCGATGGCTTTCAGGATGGCCTGCGGATCATCCTTTAGACGTGTAACGCCTTCTCCGACCCGGCAGGCGAGCAGTTCGCCTTCCGACACGCCGAGCGCTTCGGCGGCGTTGCGCGCGCGCAGCATGGGGGACGACTGTCTGAGTCCGGCGTACTCCTTGCGCAGGTTCAGGGCGGTTTCATTTTTCTGTTCGGTACTCTTCATGGTGTCTCCTTGTTTTTCAGAATTGAATGTTGAGGGTGAGCAATCCGTTGATTCCCGGTTGTACGGCGAGTTCCGGGTTTTCATTGAAGTCGTGGTCGAGGCGGCCGGAGTTCGGCCAGATCCAATATTTTTCGTCGGTCAGGTTGCGGACGGCGAGTTCCACGGAAACCTTCTCTGTGATGTTCCAGTAGGCCGTTCCGTCGAGCACGAAGGAGGAGGGCGGAACGAACGAGTTCCAATCATTGGAAATGTCGGTTTTGCGGGCGCGATACGTTCCGATCAGCCGCACGCCCCAGATTCCTGCCGGATCGTCATACCCGATCATCAGTACGGTCTGGAACGGATCGACGGAATCCTGAAAGTCCTGTTGGGTGCGGTTCCAGCCGTACGCATAGCCGATCCGGGTTCCGGCGGAAAATCCGTCGAGCAGTTCCCACCGCGCGCTCGGCCGATAGGTCAGGCTCAGGTCGGTTCCGTAGATTTCCACTTCGCCGACATTGTCCAGCGTGATTTCATCTTTTCCGCCGGAGGTGTTGCCGGTGGCGACCTGATCGATGAATCCGTCGTACAGCGTATAGAATCCGGACAGCTCTGCATCAAAAGATTCACTGCTGTATTTGATTCCGGCCTCCACGCCGTCTGCGGTTTCCGCCTCCAGATCGAGATTGGGAATCTGATAAAAATCGGTGCCGTGGTCGAAATAACCGACGTAATCCTCCATGGACGGATTGCGGACGTTGCGGGCATAGCGCGCCCACAGTCGCGCGGAGGTGCTCAGTTCATAATCGACAGACAGGCTGGGCAGAATCGATGAATTCGCATAATCCTCCCTGGGACTGTTTCCGGTTCCGGCCAGATACGTCGTCGAGTTGTCGGGCACGATCCGATAGATGCCGCCGCGCAGTCCGCCAGTCAGCGACCACCGTCCTTTGCGGAGCGTATCTTCTGTAAACACTTCGGCGCGGTACAAGTCGGCCGGGTCGAAATAGTTCGGTGTGGAAGAGGGAATCTCAATGCTGTTTTGGATAACGGTTCGGTCGAATGTGTTTTCTGCGTGCTCCATGCCCAGCTCGATGCCGTACGCCAGCGTATGGTCGAACCCGGCCGCATCGAACCGGTGAACGGCGGTTGCGGTGCCGCCGGCCAGTTCGTGCAGGAACTCAATCCGGTCGGTGCGGTCCTGTTCGAGATCGGGAATCGGGGAAGGATAGTCGATTCGGGAGTTGCGGCGGTTCAGGCTGCGGGACTCCGCCCGCTGTACATACAGGTTGACGTCAAACCGTTCCAGGAATCCGGTTGCCGGCGTATTCACATAGTTCAGGCTGATCCGGGTGCGCTCATTGGTATTGGCGCTGTCAGCATAATACACATCGGCAATCGCATCTTCGACGCTGTGCAGCCGGCTGTCGCCGGTGTAGATGAAATGCTCAGCCGTGAGCGACAGCCGGTGCTCATGATTCGGAAGATACGTAATCGTTCCCAGCAGGTGGTTCTGATCAAAATCCAGCGGGTTGGCCTCGACATCGCCTTTGTCGTTTTCGGTTTCGTGTCCGGCGGTGTAGGAATCTGAAACGGTGATGTAGAGATTGGAAACGCGCACGCCGGACTGAATCAGTTCATTGATGCTGCTGTTGGCGGTTTTATATCGCGTGCTGCTTTTGAACAGCCACGGCTGCGGAGAATATTCCAGTTCCTCCGCCAGCGACCGGCTGCGGAAATCGACCGCGCCGCCCATCGCCTCGGATCCGTACCGTGCGGACCCCGTTCCCTTCAGAATATTTACGCCGCCGTAAATGCGCGGATCAAAAAAGGTCCGGCCCATGCCGCCGGCCTGCTCGAATTCCGGCGGCTGACGAATGCCGTCCACGGTCAGCAGCAGTCGGTTGCCGCCGATCCCGCGGATGCGATAGCTCGTGAACCCGCTGTTGCCGTACGGCACAAACGGATCCGCTCCGACGATATCGAGCGGAATCGAAATGCCTGGATCGTAGCGCGCCACATCCCCCGCGTCAGTCACCGGTCCGTTTTGCTGATCGTCAAAATTCATGTGAACAACCGATGCGGGAACAGTCAGCGAATCGCGGTCATTCGGTCGATTTCCTTCAACCGTTGTAACAGACAGCTCGGGCGGAGGAGCTTCCTCCGCCCGAACGATCATCAGTCCGCCGACCAGAACGGACAGGGCATGGCGTGTAGAAAATTTCACCTCATTCCTCTCGCCACGCCTCTACGCGATAGAATCCGGTGCTGTCAGACGACGCGTTGGTGATCGACCAGGTCGATCCGCTTCCAATGAACGGCAATCCCTCTTCCGTCCAGCCGGACTCCGCCAGTGCATTTGCGTGATAAACCTGATACGTCACGCCCGCCTGCGCGGCGAACGATAGAGTCGCTTCTCCTGCGTCAAATATCAGTTCCAGTTCCGGCGGCTCAGCCGGCTCGACCGGTGTGGTTGGTTCGCTCTTGGCTTCCGTATCGAGCCGCACACGGTCCAGGCTCGTATGGATCAGCAGATCAAAAGTGATTGCGTAATCCGTCACACTCTGCTCGCTCAGATTCCACGTCAGCATATAACCCATGTGATAGGCCTCTTCTTCTCCAAAATCCTCCCGGGCCCGGTAAAAATTTGTGCTTGATGACGGGGCCAGTTCTGCAACGCCCTCCAGCACCATCACCGTGTTCGACAGCGCATTCTCCGGTCCCCAGAAATGAACCTGCAGGCAGACTTCACCCAATTCATTAGTGGACAACGCCGACAGCTCAAACGACATATCCGAACTGAAGCTGTAAATATTTCCGCCCGAAGTAATCAGCGCCGGGTTGAGCTGACGGATCGCGGCATTCGGTTCGCCGATCTCGTACTGCGGCGCGTTGCCGACTCCGGCATTGGTGGAGGCATAACTGAAATACTCCCACTGGGCCGCCTGTACGACACCTGTGTAACCGGCATCATTGAAATAGGTATCCGCAGAAACAGCTGCCGCCTGCACGAGGCAGAACGGCAACACGAACCTCAAAAAACGGAGGGGCTTCATTGCGGGACCTCTTCAGCGCAACCGCAGACGGCGAATCAGCGCAATGATTCCGCCTGCAACCGCCAGCATCATCGCCGTGGCCGGCTCCGGTACGGCCGCATACGTATCGCTCTGCTCCAGCTGCAGCCCGTAAATCTGGCCATGCGTCGCCATGGTGAACGACAGGGACACAGAAGAAATTTCTTCCGTAATCGAGGTCAGGTCCCATTGGTACAGCAGGGTCTGAACCGTTGCCTCGCCGTAGTCGCTGCTGATCACAGAACTCCCGAGGTTGTATGACGAGACCAGCCCGCTGTCGACCGCCGTGGAACCATTAATTATCAGCGAAATCCCATCGGCCAGACTCGTCGATCCGTCGGCATCGCCGTACTGAATGGCAAAAACCAGCGTTTCGATATCGCTGACAACCGTATTGTCCGTCACAGCAAAAACTCCGGTTCCGGACAGCGTTCCGACATAAATATAATTGGCGGAAGTTATGGGATATCCGTATCCGCTGACTTTATCGAATTCGGCATCACCGGATCCCCCTTCATTGGATCCAATCGGCGTCGGCCAGTCGCCGGTCCCGAAAAACCCCGGCCAGGTTCCCGACGAATAATTCGGGATATCATTTGTGGCAAATGAATCCCATCCGTCATAACTCGTGTTCCCCGTCAGTCCGGTTGTAAAAATTTCCGCGTTCAGTACGCCGGCTAATCCGATAACGGCTCCCGTCGCAAACAGCTTTTTCTTCATCTCACGCCTCCTCTCTTCAAGATTAAACACCCCATCTGCAGGCCCCTCCTGCTGAATCAGAACAGCACTGATCACATTGTGGGGATTTTTATACGCGGAAGATGGAACGCTTCTCTACTCCGTGCCGGAGTAAAAACAGCCCGGGACGGAGTAAAGTTGTCGGTATTGAGGAATGCAGATTGTTTACTTTGGAAAAATTGCGCGAAGAGCACTCACGAAGAAACTGCCTTTAATGTTACCGATCGTCGAGGGTGATTCAATATTCCTGAACGATGTGGGCGGCAAGGCGGTATTTTTTTCGATATTGTTTTGGTGTCATGTTCATGTGCGCTTTGAAGGATAGGTAGAAGCGCTGATAGCTGTTGAATCCGCAGTCGAAGGCGAGTTCACTGATGCTGAAGTCGGAGCGCTGCAGCAGCAGGCAGGCGCGCTGGATTTTCTGCAGCTGGATTTCTTCGTAGATACTTTGTCCGAACGTTTTTCGGAAGTTGATTTCGAGTGTACGGCGGTTGACTTTACAGTGTTTCACAACATCTTCGACGGAAAGGGCTTTCCCCTTGTTTTTGTGGATTAGGTTAATTGCGGCCTGAACGGCTTTGTTTTCGATTTGTTCGTAGGATGATGACGAGCGGTGCACGATGGGCAGCGGATCGGTCATCAGGGGTTCTGCCGGCATTTCATCCAGTGTTCCGGTGATCATGGCGTGCAGAGATGCGGCCGCCTGCTGTCCGATTTGAATACAGTCCAGAGGAATGCTGGAAAGCGGTGGAACACACAGCTCACAAATGACTTCTGTGTTTCCTACGCTGATGATGGAGATGTCGCTGGGGATGTTGATTTTTGCAAGATTGCAGGCGTTGGTGACTTTTGCGCCGATGGTGTCGTCCGCTGTCATGACGGCAACCGGAACCGGCGGAAGCCTGGAGAGCCACCGGATCAGATCGATGGGAGGGGAGGAGCGTTCCCAGTATGTGAGCGGGCGATC
Source organism: Kiritimatiellales bacterium (assembly GCA_050253185.1). Classification (GTDB taxonomy): domain Bacteria; phylum Verrucomicrobiota; class Kiritimatiellia; order Kiritimatiellales; family Tichowtungiaceae; genus Tichowtungia. The sequence continues at coordinate 14,228 of JBFWJN010000044.1, forward strand.
AAAAATCCTGACGTCACGGTTTACTTTGGAGAGGGCTTCGACGATTCCTTTTTTCCGATTAACAGACCAGTGGCGCTGTCTGGCACCGATGAAGGCAAATTCGGGGAATCCTTCGTGGATAAAATGCTGGGCAACGCGCCTTCCGGTTTCGACATCGTTGTTTGTGTGCTGGATCAGATGATCGCTCTGGATTTTGAAGGCGGTGCAGACATCGACAACAGGCAGTCCCACGGAAAGGATTTCGTCTGCTTCTTTCTGCGAGGAAAGGTGTGCGATAATTCCATCTCCTTTCCATTTTTTGAGGTCGGAAAGATTATGAAGCGCTTCGTTCTGTCCATAGAGAACCCAGTTTTTTTGGCGCTTCGCAAACTGAATAACACCGCGAATGAAGTTGTATTTATAATGGTTGTCGGCTTTGACAAGTACTGCAATTTTGAGCGGTTTCTGCATATAGGCGAAGAATAAGAACAGGCGAGGATATTGGAGTCAAGCTTCTTCGCGTAACGTAGTTTTTTGTTCGCAATATAATTATTTTTTGTACAAGTGACATTTTCTATAATTCACGAATTAACGGACGGAGCTTTATGTTCAAACGACAATGTTGCGGGCGCGACCTCCCTGTGCATATGGGCACATGCCGGGCAGCTCCGGAAGACAGAATTCCGATGAGGGAAAAACTGTTTTACGGAAGCGGCATTGTTGCTTTTCAGATCTGCAATAATGCTATTCCTCAGCTGGCATATCCGATTTACAACATCCTACTGGGTGTTCCGGCTGCATGGGTCGGCTGGGTTTTAATGGCGGGGCGAATCTGGGATTCTTTCACGGATCCGGTGATGGGTTCCATCAGCGATAATGCGCGGACACGCTGGGGACGCCGGAAGCCGTTTATTCTGGCGGGAGCTTTGTTCAGTTCACTGCTGTATGTCATGGTCTGGATGGTGCCCCGATCCTTTGGTCCCGTGGCAACAACTGTATATTTTCTGATTTCCGCACTGTTGTTTTTTACTGCATTTACGGTGTTTGCTGTGCCGTATACTTCACAGGGCTTTGAGCTGACGCCGGATTCACATGAACGAACCCGTCTGATGAGCGTGAGGGCCTATTTTGCTACGCTGACCGGACTTGTGATTCCGTGGATTTTTGCGATTGCTCAGTGGGATGTTTTTGAGAGTCCGCTGGATGGGGTCCGTTTTCTGGCGGTTGTGGTCGGAATATTGATTATTATTTCCGTTCTTCCGACCCTGTTTGTCTCTGAACGATTTGAAAACCGGGCCGCACAGCAGCAGAAGGTTTCTTTGTTCTGGGGCATCAGTGAAACCGTAAAAAACCGGGCGTTTCAGAGTCTGATCGGACTGACTGTCGCTACACAGTTAACCATGCTGATTGCGGGTTCTTTGGGACTTTATGTCATCATTTATTACGTATTCAGCGGTGATGTGAAGATGGGCGCCGTTTACAGTGGATACAATGGAACCGTCTTTACCGTCAGTGGATTGGTCGCCATACCGATCGTAACCCGGCTTGCGCGAAGGTTCGGCAAAGTGAAAGTCATGGGAGGGATCGCAGCTCTCTCCATTCTTGCCAGCTGTCTGCAATGGGTCTGCTACATTCCGGCGAATCCAGAGTTTATGTTTTTTCCCACAGCATTGCTGGGGCCGACGAGTGCGGGGTTCTGGATTCTTGTTAATTCAATGAAGGCCGATGTGCCGGACGACGATGAATTAAGGACGGGGCTGCGACGTGAAGGGATGTTCGGGGCGATGGCTACATGGATTCAGAAGTTTGCCATGGCATTCAGTTTTATTCTGACTGGAATCATTCTTGATGTAACCGGGTTTCACGCGGATGCAGAAAGTCAGGCCGATTCCACTGTTTTCGGTATGCGTCTGGCATTTGTTTTGATTCCGGCAATTGGCGGTGTGCTGTCTTTGCTGATCCTTCGGTTTTATCCATTGAATGAACAGCGTCTGAGTGAAATTCGTTCCGCGCTTGAACAGCGCCGCGGAGTTCTTTGATCTCACCTGAAGTGAGGGGTTTGCAGTGAAAAAAGAGCGCAACGATTCTGTTCGCACGGATCAGTCGGCAGATGGGCTGTGTCGAATCGCTTAAGGTGTAGAACTGAAAATTGGGAACCTGACAGCCGTTTCGTAAAAAGTATTTTTTTATTCGTATAGCATCTATTTTTGAAATGAAAGGGAAGGGATATCCTGCAGCCATGAATTACCTGTTTTGCCTCATGATTTGTTTTCTGTTCACAGGAGCCGGCTTTTCGGATGAGCCGGCGTTCTATGTTTCGCCGACTGGAAGTGATGCAAATGATGGGCAGAGTCTGCAAACCCCTTTCCAAACTCTGGAAAAGGCCCGGCAGGCGGTACAGAAAACATTAGATGCGGGCGAAATCCGCGATATTACTGTGCAGATTCGAAATGGCCGGTATGTGTTGACAGAGCCAGTTGTATTTGGGTTGGAGGACAGTGCCCGGAAAGAAGGCCAGCAGATTACGTATGAAGCATTTCCCGGCGAAACGCCGGTGTTCAGTTCATTGATGCCGATTGATGACTGGGAGCCGGTGGTGGAGATTCCGGAAGGGATTCCTGATGAGGCTGCCGGGCATCTGTTTAAGACCGATATTCATGAAATAGCCAATGTCCGAAAGAGTCGTATTGCGAACGGTTTGTCCGTTCTGCCGGATTGGCGGATTAAGCTGTTGTATCAGGATAATACCCGAATTCCGCGGGCCGCCGGGGAACGGTTTGATCCGGAGGTCATGTACAAGGCGCTGGGGATTTTTGGAGGATACCGTTTTTCCACGGTGGCGTGGCCGGTTGGTGCCTTTAGAGACTTTGACAGTATACGGGATGCCGAGCTGAAAATCATTCCTAAATTTGACTGGTCGATGAATATTCTGCCGATTGCGTCCGTCAATGAACAGGACCGCACCTGTAAAACGGTTGTGCCGGGCACATACCCTCTTGAGCTGGCGTGGAAGTGGAAACATCGTCCCT
>JBFWJN010000045.1:0-17062 GCA_050253185.1 Kiritimatiellales bacterium
AATGGAATCCTCCGGTCAAACGCGGGAACCGCGAATTCAACGACCAGACCTTCTACGAATCACTCGCCTCGCAGTTTGAAGCCAAAGGCTCACTCTCCGATAAGCAGGTCGGCGCCCTGAAAAAAATCCTGGCCCGCTACACCGACCAGATTGAAAACTACGACGCCCTCCGCGAAGAGCACGGACTCCCCGAGCCGAAAATTAAAAAATAGCGACGGCGTTGCGGCCCAGCGCTTCGCCGCGTGAAAAATCCCGTTTTCCAACCCTTGGAAAAAAAGTTTCCAAAGGCTGGAACCGGAGCTCTTCTGAGAGGCATTTGATTCTTTCAAAAGCAATGGCTGGAAGGCGTAGTCGGAATCCGGTAAAAACGGTTCCAATGTCTGGAAATCACTGCACGAGGCAGCGATTTCCGATGCAATTCTGCAACATGCTGTTTTTGGAAAAGAGAGGGTTATGCCGACGCTGAACTGGATCGGGAAAGACGCTGTGATTCGACATCATAACGAGGTGCCGTTCCGGCTGCTGGAGCCGGATGAAACACTTTCCTGCGGCGAAGCCGACGGCAACCTGATTGTTCAAGGCGACAACCTGCACGCGCTCAAGGCGCTGCTGCCGAAATATGCCGGGCGCGTCAAGTGTATCTACATCGATCCTCCCTACAACACCGGTAACGAGGGCTGGATCTATAACGACAAAGTCAACTCCCCCGAAATCAACAAGTGGCTCGGGCAGGTCGTCGGCAAAGAAGCCGAAGACCTCTCCCGCCACGACAAATGGCTCTGCATGATGTATCCGCGTCTCGTCCTCCTGAAGCAGTTTCTCCGCGACGACGGCGCCATCTTCGTTTCCATCGACGACAACGAGGTCGCTTCGCTTAGGTACGTAATGGATGAAGTATTTGGAGCAAGAAATTTCATTGCAGATGTAATATGGGAAAAAGCTGATAGCCCTAAAATGGATTCGCAGCTTTTCTCTACTCGCCATGACCACACAATTTGCCACGCAAAAAATATCAATGTGCTTTCTGTCAATCGCTTGAAATACAGTGAAGAAAACATCCCCAAGCATTATGACAAAAAGAATAAGGATGGGCGCTTATACTATCTGAAGCCTTTGCGGGCGATGGGAGGTCAAGGGGAAACCCGAGAGGCGCGACCGAAACTTTTTTATGCACTAACTGCACCAGATGGAACCGAGGTCTTTCCAAAATTGCCTAACGGGAATGGTGGAGCTTGGAGATGGAGTCCTAAAAAAGTCGCGCAAGAATCTGATAGAATTGAGTGGATTCAATCGAAGAAAGGATGGAGTCCATATTTTAGAATTTACGCAGATACATCTGATGGATTGCCGCCAGAAACAATTTTCTATAACTCTCAAACGGGGGGAAGTCGGCAGGCTCAAAAAGAGATCTCTGAAATTTTGCCTGAGGTTAAATTCGCTACCCCCAAACCGACGCGACTGATTCAGCGGATACTTCAGATCGCATCGGATAAGAACTCGATCATCCTCGATTCGTTTGCGGGTTCCGGGACGACGGGTCACGCGGTTTTGAAGCAGAATGCGGAGGACGGCGGGAACCGGAAATTTATTCTGGTGGAGATGGATGAGAAGATTGCTTCGGAGATTACGGCGGAGCGGGTGCGGCGCGTGGCGGGCGGCTATACGGATGCGAAGGGCAAAGACGTTCCGGGCCTTGGAAGCGGCTTCCAGTTCTGCCGCCTGAGCGCCGAGCCGCTGTTCAGTGAGTTCGGCGATATCCGCGACGATGTGACGTTTGCGCAGCTGGCGGATTTTGTGTGGTTTGCGGAAACGGGTGTCGGCTATGCCGGCGCATCCGATTCTCCAATGCTTGGAATTCACGAAGGCCGGGCGGTGTATCTGCTGTTTAACGGAATCCTCGGCGACCGCAAGCCGCAGGGCGGCAATATCCTGACGCGCGCGGTTCTCGATTCGCTCGAAAAACACGCCGGCCCGAAGGTGATTTATGCCGCCGCGACGCGACTCGGTTCCGCCGCGCTGGCCCGCGAGCAGATTGTTTTCAAACAGACCCCGTATGCGATTGAGGTTTAGGATGGAACCGCGAAAAAACGCACATGACCGCGAATTGAAAGTGGGACAGGCTTCCAGTCTGTCTGTTGTCGTTCGGTAATGTATGTGTAGACGGGCAAGATGCCTGTCCTGCATTGAAGGGAGAGCATGAACGAACTGATAGTCTATCGCACGGAAGATGGCAGGGCCGAGGTTCAGCTGAAGGCCATGGACGGGTCTGCCTGGCTGAGTCAGGGCGAGATGGCGGAGCTGTTCGGAACCACCGTGCCGAATGTGAATATTCATATCCGTAATATTCTTAAAGAGAATGAGTTGCCGATGAATTCAGTTGTTAAGGAATCCTTAATAACTGCCGCGGACGGCAAGAAATACCGTACCAAACTCTACCGGCTCGAAATGATCCTGGCGGTCGGCTACCGGGTGCGGTCATCGCGCGGGACGGAGTTTCGCCAGTGGGCCACCCGGCATCTGGCCGAGTATCTCGTTAAAGGCTTCGTGATGAACGACGAGCGGCTCAAAAACCCCGGCGGCTGGGATTATTTTGATGAACTGCTTGCCCGGATCCGCGACATCCGGGCCTCGGAAAAACGGTTCTATCAGAAAGTCCGCGACCTTTTTGCTCTCAGTGCCGATTACCGTCCGGATGATCGCGTCGCGCAGCTCTTTTTTGCCGAAACGCAGAATAAACTGCTGTTTGCCGTCACCGGAAAAACCGCCGCTGAACTGGTGGTTTGCCGCGCCGATCCCCAGGCACCGAACATGGCGCTGACCAGCTGGAGCGGTTCCAGAGTTCGGAAACATGATGTGACGGTGGCCAAAAACTATCTGACGGCGGACGAGGTGGACACGCTCAACCGGCTGGTGGTTATCTTTCTGGAGCAGGCCGAGCTCCGGGTGAAGGAGCGTAAGCAGCTGACGCTCGACTACTGGCGCGGCAATGTGGATCGACTGCTGGAATTCAATGAGAAGTCTGTGCTCAGTCACTCCGGAAGCGTCTCGCATGATGATATGCAGCGCATTGCCTATGACCGGTACGACACATTCGACGAAACCCGCCGGATTGCCGAGGCGAAGCAGGCCGATGTCGAAGAGATGGAGGAACTGGCGCGCATTGAGAAGCAGCTGGAGCAGGAACGGAAGAAGAAAAAAGCATGACCACATTTTCGCAATATAACCCGCAGCTGACGCTGGAGGATCTGCGGTGGAGGGCGGACCCGAAGGTGATCTATTGTTTCAGACGAGGATAAGACAAAAGAGAGATCTTTAAGGCAAAAGACATATAAAATTGTAACTTATTTGTATTGAGTATATTACGATTATGTTGTCTGGATGGAGCAGCGCTAAGACAAAAGGGAGGCCTGCTAAGACAAGAGGTATTAAAGGTTGCAAGAAATTGATGATTAATACTTTAAGCGATTGGTTGGGAAGTCGGGGTTCTTTAAGGATAAACAGGCCTATTTTAAGGAAAAAGCGGAAGAAATAAGGATTATGACCCTATTTACGCCGAAAAAGTATCAGGAAAGTGCGCTGGCCAGCGTGGAGGCTTATTTCCGTGAATGCCAGCGGATGGGCAGTGCGGACTACGCCTTTCAGGAAACCACAAAAGAGCTGTGGAGCCGGAAGTCGGATTTTGCTCCGCTGCCCGGGTTCCCGGAGGAAATGCCCTATTTCTGCCTGCGGGTTCCGACCGGCGGCGGGAAAACCTATCTGGCGGCGAAAAGCGTTGCGCTGGTGAACAACCATCTTCTGCACAGCGATTTCAGTGTGATTCTCTGGCTGGTTCCGTCCAAGGCGATTCGCGAGCAGACGCTGGCAGGGCTTCGGCAGGTTGGCCATCCCTATCATGCGGCTCTGCGCGAAGCCGGGCCGGTGTCGGTGATCAGCTTGGACGAGGCGAAATCGCTGACCCGTTCCATGCTGGAAACGAGCACGGTGGTGATTGTTGCCACACGGCAGGCCTTTCAGGTGGAGGACGAAGAAAACCGCAAGGTTTACGAGAGCAGCGGTGCATTGATGAGCCTTTTTGACGGTCTGACCGGCGGACAGCGGGCCGATTTGCTGAAGGACTCCGACGGAACGGTTCCTTATTCCCTGGCCAATGCGCTGCGCCTGCGCCGTCCGTTCGTGATTGTGGACGAGGCGCACAACAGCCGCACCGAACTGGGGTTTGATACGCTGGCGAAATTTAAACCGTCCGGCATCATGGAGCTGACGGCGACGCCCGATACCGTGAAGACGCCGAGCAATGTGCTGCATTCCGTTTCAGCGGTGGAACTGAAGCGGGAGGAGATGATCAAGCTGCCGATTCAGCTCGAAACGGAGCCGGATGAGCAGCAATGCCTTGCTCTGGCCATCGACCAGCGTGAACAGCTCCATCTGCTGGCGGTTCGCGAGCAGGCCGCCGGTGCGCCGTACCTGCGTCCGCTGGTGCTGATTCAGGCGGAGCCGAAATCGTCGACCAAAGAAACCCGTCACGCCGAATGGGTAAAGCGCGAACTGTTGGAAAATCACAACGCTCTGGAAGAGGAGGTTGTGATCGCCACTGGCAGCGAGCGCGGACTGGATACGCTGAATGAGGAGTTTGAAGCCGGGATTTTTTCCGAAAAATGCCCGGTGAAATATGTGATTACACAAAAGGCGCTGGCAGAGGGCTGGGACTGTGCCTTTGCCTATATTCTCGTGAGCATGGCCGGCGTCAGAAGCGCCACAGCGGTCGAACAGCTCCTGGGGCGCATCCTCCGCCAGCCCCAGGCCCAGCGGCGTGAAAGTGAAGCGCTGAACCGTTCGTATGCATATGTGGTTTCCCGCGATTTCGGCGAAACCGCTGCAGCGTTGCGCGACTGCCTGGTGCAGACCTCCGGCTTCAACCGGCAGGAGGCCGCCGAATTTGTTTCCGCCAAAAAACCGGAACAGGAAAAGCTCGACTTCCGGCGCGGCGACGGACGCATTCAGATTACGCCGGTTGAAGTGAAGCTGCCGGAAGAACTGGATGTTTCCGGTATCTCCAGGGAAACCCGGCAGAAGCTGACATGGAGTAAAAAGACCCGCACATTGACCATTACGGCTCCCATCAGCCCGGCAGAAACAGAAGAAGTGCGTTCCGCTGCACTGCTGGAGGATTCCCGTGAAGCGATTGCCCGGGCCGGCCTGGCCAGCCGTACCGAAGCAGTGAAGATTTTTCATACGCCCTCTGAACGGGGCAAAGCGTTTCTTGTGCCTCAGATGGAAGTGGTCGTTGATGGAGAGCTGCGGCTGTTTGATGAGCCGGAGGCGATTGATTATCCATGGGACCTGCCGCTCTACGAATCAGGCGTCACAGAACCACAGCTTCAGGCCCTGCATCTGGCCATGACGCCCTCAGAGGCCGGCCTGATTGATATGGATGAGGAGCGCGGGAAAATCCGGACAAGCTTTACGCAGGAACTGAGCCATGATTTGGGACTTTCCTATCAGCCGGAGCATTGGGATGAAGCACGGCTGGCCGCATGGTTCTGCCGGCAGCTTCATGATACGTATATCACGCATGTCAGCAAACAGGCGTTTGTCGCCGGATGGCTGGGCAGCCTGCTGCAGCGGGATGAAATGGATCTTGCAAAAGTAAACCGTCAGAAATTTCTGCTTCGAAACCTACTCGAAGACCGAATTGCCGAGCTGCGCAGAGATGCCGTGAAAACCGCCTGTGAAACGTTCCTTTTCGGAGAAGGCCGTGAACTGCGGGTGAGAGTCGGTTCGGAATATCAGTTTGAGTTTCATCCCGATGCCTATGCGCCCGGACGGGACGACGACGGAGAATACGGCGACTACGTATTTCAAAAGCATTATTATCCGCGCCTCGGAGCCTTTGACTCCGCGGAGGAATACCAGTGCGCCTGCTGGCTGGACCGTCAACCGGAAATCGAGTTCTGGGTCCGCAACCTGGTCGGAAAAAATGGCGCCTCGTTTTTCTTGCAGACGGCAGCGAAAAAATTCTATCCGGACTTCATCTGCCGGCTGACCGACGGACGAATCCTTGTTGTGGAATATAAGGGCGCCGATCGCTGGGGCAACGCAGTGCCGGATCGCCTGGTTGGAGAATTATGGGCCGAAATGAGCAACGGGGCCTGTGAATTCGTTATGGTCACAGACCGGCAGTGGGCCTGTATTCATGAAAAAATCAGCGGGCAGCCCGGCGGGAAATAAATGGATCCCTGTATTGAACATTTTGTGCGCTATCTGCAGGGGGAGAAGAATGCGTCGGAACATACCGTCAGCAACTATCTCATCGATCTGCGCCAGTTCATTGAACTGACATGGGGCGACGAGGCAACGCCGCCGTACCGCTGGAAAGAGGCCGACCGGTTTGCGGCGCGCAAATTTCTCGTCTCGTTCCAGAAGCTGGAGATGGCGCCCGCAACGACCGGTCGCAAGCTGTCGGCGCTGCGCTCGTTCTATAAATTCCTCGTTCGCGAAGAATACGTGCCGCTCAATCCGTTCACCGGACTGCACCTGCCGAAAAAAGGCAGTTATCTTCCATCGGTTCTTTCGATGTCCGAAGTCGACCAGCTGCTGGCCGCGCCGCGCGCCATGGCGGAAGCGGAAAAACCGGACAGCCTGTTCCAGGAATATGTCCCGGTGCGCGACACGGCCATTCTCGAAGTGCTCTACAGTACCGGCATGCGTATCGGCGAACTGGTGTCGATGACGGAAAACCGGATCGACATTCTCTCCGGCATCATCAGCGTGCTCGGTAAAGGGAAAAAAGAGCGGCTCTGTCCGCTCGGCCGGCCCGCGGAGCGGGCGCTGCAGAACGCGCTGTCGTGGCGGACCGATGTCTGGATATCGCTCGGCGTGAAGGGCGATCCGAAAAACGTGATTTTCCTGAACAGGCACGGCGGGCCGCTGACGGCCCGCTCCATCGAGCGGATGCTCAAGAAATATGTGGGCTACTGCGGACTCAAGCCGACCATTTCGCCGCACGCCCTGCGCCACAGCTTTGCGACGCACCTGCTCGACAACGGTGCCGACCTGCGCAGCGTGCAGGAACTGCTCGGCCACGCCAGCCTGTCCACAACGCAGATCTACACGCATGTTTCCATCGAAAAGCTCAAACGCGTCTACGAGGAGGCGCACCCGCGCGCGTGAAACTTGAAACTTGAAACTTGAGGCCCGAATCGGGATGCTCCGCCGATGCTCTGGATCATTTACAACCTGCTGTTTCCCATCGCGTTTCTGTTCATGCTGCCGAAATTCATTTCCCGCATGCTGAAGCGCGGCGGCTATAAACGGCACTTCGAACAGCGCTTCGGCATCTATGGGAAGGGCGTGTCCGCCCGGCTGGCGGAAGGCCCGCGCATCTGGGTCCATGCGGTCAGCGTCGGCGAGCTGTTCATTGGCCTCCGCTTTATTGACGAATATCGCGCAGCGCATCCGGATGCTCTTTTTGTGCTGAGCACCAACACGTCGACCGGTCACGCGCTGGCCCGCGAAAAAATGGACGCCCGCGATGTGCTGATCTATTTTCCGCTCGATTTTCCATTCGTCATGCGCCGCGTCTTCGATCGGATCAATCCGCTCAAACTGATTCTGGTCGAATGTGAGTTCTGGCCGAACCTCATCTGGCAGGCGCATCGACGCGGCATCCCGGTGTCCCTCATCAACGGTCGCATTTCCGACTCTTCCTTTAACGGCTATCTGAAGCTGCGCCCGTTCACCCGCCGTTTGCTTGAACTGATCAATCCGATCTGTACGCAGGGCCGGCAGGATACCGAACGACTGCTGGAACTGGGCGCGAAACCGGAAACCGTGCGGACGCTCGGAACGGCAAAATATGATGTGCCGCCGCCCGCCGCCGATGCCGAAGCCGGCGCCCGTGCGCTGCTCGGGCTGCTGGGCGTTCCGGACTCCGCGACCATTCTGCTCGGCGGTTCAACCTGGCCCGGCGAAGAAGAAGCTCTTTGCAGAATCTATAAAACCCTGCGTGAAACACATCCGGACCTGTTTCTCGTGCTGGTCCCGCGTCACGCCGAACGTCGAGCCGGGATTGTCCAGACATTGGAAAAACAGCAGCTCTCGTTTGTATTGCGCAGCAACTGCAGGCCGGGTGACCTCACCCGGCGTCCGGAAGTTCTGGTGGTGGATACGACCGGTGAACTGATGGGCTTTTATGCGGCGGCCGACGTGGTGTTTGTCGGCAAAAGCCTGTGCGAACACGGCGGGCAGAACCCGATTGAGCCGGCGCTGTTCGGCAAGCCGATTGTCGTCGGGCCGAACATGGAGAACTTCCCGTCCGTCATGGATGATTTCCGGACAGCGAATGCGATCCGTCAGGTTCCGGATTTCCAGACATTGGAAAAAACGGTCGGCGAACTGTTCGCGGATTCCAAGGTTCGGAAAACTCTCGGCGAAGCGGCCCGGCAGGTGGTCGAATCGCGCCGCGGTGTGATGCGGAAAACTGTTCAGGCCGTGGGTTGAAGGTCTGCCTTAATATCGGCGGGTTTGCCGAAGTAGAGCGCGGAGGTCACAATCATATCCACGCCGGCGGCGGCATATTCCGCGCAGTTATCAAGGTTCACGCCGCCGGCAATGGCGACTTTGGTCCCCGGATATGTGGATTTGACGGTTTCCGTAACCTGCCGTGTTTCTTCCAGGCTGAATTTATCCAGCTGAACAGCATCCGCACCCGCTTTTGCAAAGTTCAGGGCAGACTCAACGGTATGCGCCTCGACAACGGCTTTCTTTTCCCCCAGGCGGGTTTTGAGCTGTTCCATCTGTGCGGTTAGTGCGTCCGCTCCTCCGATAAAGCGCAGGTGTTCGTCGAAGATCAGGACGGTTTCGGACAGCCCGAGGCGGTGGGGCATCGCTCCGCCGGCGAGGATGGATTTGATCATCAGTTTCTTTGCGCCGGGAATGATTTTCCGGGTGGTTACCACAGCGATGTCCGGGTTGACCCGGTGAACGGCATCCACCATCCGGCGGGTGCGCGTGGCAACGCCGGAAGCGTGTTCCACCAGGTTGGTTGCACACCGCCACGCGGCGTGAAGGGATTCCGCCGGGCCGGCGGCTTCCAGAATAACGGTATTCTCCTCGACCCGGCTGCCGGAAGGCAGCATCTGCGAAATCGTCAGTCCCAGTTTCTGGAAAATCCGGGCGGCTTCTTCGGTGCAGCAGATAACGGTTTTCTGTCGCGTAACCAAACGAATGGTTCCCGGCCGGGTTCCGACGTTGAGCAGATGAGATGTCAGGTCCAGTACAGGCAGGTCATCCTGAATGAGTGCATCAATTTCGCTGTCGCTGAAATAAATCATGATTTTTTTCCTTAGTAAAATTTCAGTCCGTGATGGACCGGATTACCGTATCCATAGCCGCTGTCCGGATCCCACAGGCCGTATTTCCAGCCGCCTGCCGACGGCTCGGTGAAGCGGGTCGGGCGGCCCGGGAAGGCCATGCCGTAAAATTCTTCGGTGCCGACGTCATTCGGCCGGTAATAGCGGATTTCAAAGTGGAGGTGCGGGCCGCCCACGGTTCCGGCATAGAGATGCTTTGAAATCAGGTCGCCCTGCTGGACGGTTTTTCCGTTCAGCTGCAGTCCGTCCGCCTCATTCAGGTCCAAATCAACGTGACCGTAGAGCGTGACCAGTTTGCCGAGGATGTTCCCCTCCGCATCCCTGATTTCTTTGGTGATTGAAATGTACTGCCGGTATTTAGGGGCATCCCGGACGGTTGTGATGACTCCGTTGTGGGCGGCATAGAGGGAGACCTCCGTCTCCCGGTTTCCCACATGCAGGTCGGTTGCCGGATGGTACTGGACCGGCCGGCCTCGTCCCTTTTCGGCGCCGAACTGTCCCATCTTCGGCGTGGTGTATTGCGGGGTTTTTCCGTTTCCGATGTCCAGCGGATGTTGGAACCGGACGGTGCGGGCGTGTTCCAGGAAACGGTCGATTTGGGGTTTTAATGTTCCACTGTAATATGCCGGCGTCAGGAAGTCCTCTGAAAAATCCTGTGCGAAGGTGCCTGCGGAGAAAAGGCCCAGCAGGGAAATGATTACGATTTTCATGTCCGCAGTATGGCATGGGCCGAGGGCGTCGGGGAGTTTTAAATTCGCGGAACCGGCCGGCGGATGTTAAAAAATCCCGCATGAAAATTGTACTGGCATTCGATTCGTTCAAGGGAAAACTGTCCGCCCGCGAGGTCTGCGAGCTGGTGCGCAACGGCATCCTGTCGGTGCGCCGGGATGCCGAGGCGGTGATGCTTCCGATGGCTGACGGCGGCGAGGGAACAGCGGAGGCGATGATGTCGGCGCTGGGCGGCGAATGGATTCCGGTTACGGTGACCGGCCCGCGTCCGGCAATGAAGGTCGAGGCCGGGTTTGCCTGGATGGCCGACAAACGGGTTGCGGTTGTGGAAATGGCAAAGGCCAGCGGCCTGCCGTTGCTGAAGCCCGAAGAGCGCAATCCGATGGAGACGACGACGTTCGGAACCGGCGAACTGATCCGCGCGGCCATTGACCGCGGTGCGCAGAAAATCCTGCTGACTGTCGGGGGCAGTGCGACGGTCGACGGCGGACTCGGTGCCGCCGCGGCTCTCGGCTGGCGTTTTCTCGACGGTTCCGGGAAGGATGTCGTGCTGTGCGGCAAGGGGCTTAGCCAGGTGAAGGAGATTGTTCCGCCGAAACGGATTCTGCCGGCGATGGATGTGCTGTGCGATGTGACGAACCCGCTGTGCGGGCCGAACGGCGCGGCGCGGGTGTACGGTCCGCAGAAGGGCGCGACGCCGGAGATGGTCGACCTGCTGGATTCCGACCTTTGGAACTTTTCGGAGCTGATTTTCCAAACCCTGGAAAAACCGGTGCGCGACGTGCCGGGCGCGGGCGCGGCCGGCGGGCTGGCGGCCGGTGCGCTGGCGTTTATGAACGGCAGGCTGGTGCGCGGCGTTGATGCGGTGATGGATACGATCGGGCTGCCTGCGGCGCTGAAGGGAGCGGACTGGGTGCTGACAGGTGAAGGGAAGTTTGATTCGCAGTCGGTGCAGGGCAAGGTGGTGGACGGGGTGGTCGGACGTGCGGCCGAAGCCGGTGCAGAAACCGGGGTGATTGCCGGATGCGTTCTGCTGGACGAGGCCGAATGGAAGAAAGCCGGGATTTCACAGGTTCGATCACTTCAGCCGGAAGGCATGTCGACAGAGGAGTCGATCCGCCGCAGCCGTGAGCTGCTGTTCGAGGCGGGCGCCGCTTTTGCGCAAGGTTTGTAATTGTCCGCCGGATGCCGCTGGTGTAGGGTTTCCCCGAACCGCCGGGGAAGATAACAATGGGCTCGACCGATATTTATGAAGTGAAGGAAAATCCGTGGGCTGAACGGATGAAAAACCCTCCGTCGTCCCCGCGTCGCCGCCGTCGCAGTCAGGGCAAATCTTTTGAGGAGACGGTGGGCGAAGATCGGTCGCAGACGCACCGTCGCCGCAGCAAGAACAGCGGGCTTCGCCGGTTTCGGCACCAGATGAAGAAGCCGGCGTACAGTCGGAAATTCTGGCTGACGTCTACGATTGTTTTTGTGTCGGTACTGCTGGTGCTGATGGTCTGGGACCTGTTTTTCCGCTACCCGAAACAAAAGCCGACTGCCGAGCCGGAAGTGTACCGTGCCGTGGTGGAATAGTGCCGGACACGCTGCCTTACATGGTCTCCATCGGCTATTCCTGCCAGTTTTTGAACAGATCGTTGAAAAAGGCGTTGGTCTTTTCCTTTGCATTTTTCCAGAACGATTTCGGCGTGCGCGCGTAGGGCGGCGGGCTGACGTAGATGTCGGCTTGCGGTTCGACCGTGAACCATTCCTGCTGCATCTGCTGTGCGACCACAGCGCGGTATTCCGCACCTGCCGCGTTGTAAATGAACACGGCGATCAGTACGAGCATCCAGTTTCCTGAGAAGAGCCCGAAAATTCCAAAAGCAATCGCCATGATCCGGCCGATTTTTACAGCGAGGGCAGTGGCTTTCAGGCGGCCGATACGCGGCGTCATGAAGGCCCGGAAAATCCGGCCGCCGTCCATCGGGAATGATGGCAGCAGGTTGAACAGGCAGAGCATCAGGTTGATTTCGGCCAAACTGGTGAAAAGCATCATGAAGGGGCCAAGCAGAGCAAGTGCCCAGAAAAACAGGGCAAGAAGCAGGCTGGTGAGCGGTCCGGCTCCCGCAATCAGGAATTCGTCTTTCGGGCGGGAGGGCAGTCCGCTCATTTTGGCGACGCCGCCGATCGGCAGCAGCATGATTTCGTGGACGCGGCAGCCTTTGCGGATGGCAACCCACGAGTGGCCGAGTTCGTGAACGGCAACGCTGAGGAACAGTCCGGCCGCATAAAGAATTCCGATGAGGCCGAGTGCGAGTGCGGCGAAAATCAGCAGGATGACCAGCGTGATATGAACGCGGATCGGAATGCCCATGACGCGGGTGATCAGGTAGGAACGTTTAATCATACTGTAAATCCTTATGGGTTTGGGTCGGGGAAGTATTGGAGAAGGATAAGATGGCAAGTATGGATATATCGACGGACGAATCGGTCGGAGTGTTCAATAAATTACCTGTTTCATGCTTCCAGACTTCCATTCCTGACAGTTTCAGCGCTGGTGCGATGCCTGTCAAGTTTCGCCTCGCAATGGATTGACGCTCGAGGGGGCTTCCGGTAGGGTTTCCCGAATTTTTAACAAAAGAGTCCCTTGCCGGGACTTACATAAGGGAGAGAAGAATGGCTACTAAGATTGGTATTAACGGCTTTGGCCGTATCGGCCGCATGGTTTTCCGTGCTGCTGCAACTCGTGACGATATCGAAGTGGTCGGCATCAACGACCTGCTCGACGTCGACTATCTCGCATACATGCTCAAATACGACTCCGTTCACGGCAAATTCGCCGGCACGGTTGAAGTCAAAGACGGCAAGCTCGTCGTTAACGGCAAAGAAATCCGTATCACCGCGGAACGCGACCCGGCCACCCTGAAATGGGACGAAATCGGCGCTGAAGTCGTTGTTGAATCCACCGGATTCTTCCTGACCGACGAAAAGGCCCGCGCGCACATCACCGCCGGCGCCAAGAAAGTGGTTCTGTCCGCTCCGTCCAAAGACGCGACGCCGATGTTCGTCTGCGGTGTCAACACCGACAGCTATGCCGGCCAGGACATCGTTTCCAACGCATCCTGCACCACCAACTGCCTGGCTCCGGTTGCCAAGGTCCTGAACGACAAGTTCGGCATCGAAAAAGGTCTGATGACCACCGTTCACGCTGCAACCGCCACCCAGAAAACAGTTGACGGTCCGTCCATGAAGGACTGGCGCGGCGGCCGCGGTATCCTGGAAAACATCATCCCGTCTTCCACCGGTGCTGCCAAAGCTGTCGGCAAAGTGATTCCGGAACTCAACGGCAAGCTGACCGGTATGGCCTTCCGCGTTCCGACGTCTGACGTTTCCGTGGTTGACCTCACCGTCACCCTGAAAGCCGAAACGTCCTACGAAGCCATCTGCGCTGCGATGAAGGAAGCTTCCGAAGGCGCTCTCAAGGGTATCCTCGGTTACACCGAAGACGCTGTGGTTTCCACCGACTTCCGCGACGAAGTCTGCACCTCCGTGTTCGATGCCAAAGCCGGTATCCAGCTCGACGGTACCTTCGTCAAAGTGGTTTCCTGGTACGACAACGAGTGGGGCTATTCCAACAAGGTCCTCGACCTCGTCAAAGTCATCACCAAGTAAGGATCTTCCTTGCGATGCAAAAGCCGCTCCGGTTTCGGGGCGGCTCTTTTGTTTCCAGACATTGGAAAACTCCGCGCGGCGGCCTGCCGTTTTTTTCCAATGTCTGGAAAACAGGGCCGGAGTCATGGTTGACTCCGGCTTTGTTTTATCTATCATTCGAAGCTCATTTTACAAACTGTGAAAGGGGAGAGAACAGCCATGAATAAACTGACGATTCGCGATCTCGATGTGAACGGAAAACGCGTTCTCATGCGCGTGGACTTCAACGTGCCGGTGAAAGACGGCAAAGTGACCGACGACACCCGCATCACCGCGGCGCTGCCGTCCATCAACTACGTGCTGGAACACGGTGGCTCGCTCGTTCTGATGAGCCACTGCGGACGCCCGAAAGGTAAAAAGAACCCGGACTTTACCCTCAAGCCCGCCGCCGACCGCCTCGCCGAGCTGGTCAGCGCCAAGGTCACCCTCGCTCCCGACGTCATCGGCCCGGAAGTCAAAACGCTGGTTGACGGACTCAAAGCCGGCGAAATCCTCGTTCTCGAAAACGTCCGCTTCTATGCCGAAGAAGAGGGCAAAGCCAAGCTGGCCGACGACGCGACGGGCGAAGAAAAAGCAGCCGCCAAAGCGGAACTGAAAGTGAAGCAGGACGCGTTCGCCAAGGAACTCGCCTCTTATGGGGATGTGTATGTGGATGACGCTTTCGGTACTGCGCACCGCGCCCACGCCTCCATGGTCGGCGTCACCAAATACATCGATCAGTGCGCCGCCGGCTTCCTGCTCGAAAAGGAAATCGAATATCTCGGTAAAGTGCTCGAAGCTCCGGAAAAACCGTTCGTCGCCATCATCGGCGGTGCGAAGATCTCCGGCAAAATCGACGTGGTCACCAACCTGATGGGTAAGTGCGATGCAATCCTGATCGGCGGCGGAATGGCCTACACGTTTTACAAAGCGAAAGGCTTCTCCATCGGCAGTTCGCTCGTTGAAGAAGACAAGATTGAACTCGCCGGACAGATCCTTGCCGAGGCCGAAGCCAAGGGCGTAAAGCTCATGCTTCCAGTTGATAACATTGCCGCTGACGCGTTTTCCGCCGAAGCCAACACCAAAGAAGTCGGTGAAAACATCGAAGACGGCTGGATGGCTCTGGACATCGGCCCGAAAACCATCGAACTCTACAGCGCTGAAATCGCCAAAGCCAAAACGGTGGTCTGGAACGGCCCGATGGGCTGCTTCGAAATGGCTCCGTTCGCCAAAGGCACCTTCTCGATCTGCCAGGCGGTTGCCGAGTCCGACAGCGTCAGCATCATCGGCGGCGGCGACAGCGTGGCCGCGGTCAATAAATCCGGGCTTGCCGACAAGATGAGCCACGTCTCCACCGGCGGCGGCGCATCGCTCGAATTCATGGAAGGCAAAGCCCTTCCGGGTATCGTGGCGCTGACCGACAAGTAAGCGGTTTTCGGTGCGATCAGAGCCTCCGGGATTCCCGGAGGCTTTTTTGTTTTAGGGTTTTGATCGTTGCCTAATGTGGGGCGGTTCGGTAGATTCCCTGCTCATTTTGGGGAAAACTTTAAACAAAGCAGGAGAATTCAATGCGTAAGAAAATCGTTGCTGGAAACTGGAAAATGAACAAGACGGTCGCCGAAGCCGTTACGCTGGTCGACGGCCTGAAAATCGACCTCGCCGACTGTGTGGATGTCGAAGTGGTGGTCTGCCCGCCGTTTACTGCACTCAAAACCGTCGGCGACCAGCTGGCGGATACCCAGATCAAGCTGGGCTGCCAGAACATGAGCGATCAGGACGACGGCGCCTACACCGGCGAAATCTCTCACACGATGCTGCGCGAGCTCTACGTGAAATATGTGATTCTCGGCCACAGCGAACGCCGCAGCTACTACGGCGAAACCGATGCGATCGTGAACGCCAAGGTCAAAAAGGCGCTGGCCAATACGCTTCGTCCGATCGTCTGCGTCGGCGAAACGCTCGAGCAGCGCGAAGCGGGCGACACTGAAAAGGTCGTCGAAGCACAGGTGCGCGGCAGCCTCGCCGATATCACGGCCGAGCAGTTCGAAGACGTCGTGATTGCCTACGAACCGGTCTGGGCCATCGGCACCGGCAAAACCGCCACCTCCGAACAGGCTCAGGAAGTGCACGCGTTCATCCGCGGCGTGGTTCGCGACATGGTCGGCGACAAGGCCGCGGACGGCCTGCGCATCCAGTACGGCGGCAGCATGAAACCCGCCAATGCCAAGGAACTGCTTTCCCAGCCCGACATCGACGGCGGCCTGATCGGCGGCGCGGCGCTCGAAGCCCGGCCGTTCATTGATATCGTCAAGGCGGGACTGTAAGCTGGAAGACTTTGGGGCGCCGGGGCTGAAATTGTCTGGCAACCGGCCGACCGAAAGCCTACTGTCTCCAGCCTAATGCCTTAGGAGAAATTATGGTTATTATCCGTACACTGCTTATCATTCTGGAAGCCGCATGCAGCCTGGCGCTGATCGGCCTGATTCTGCTGCAGAAATCAAAAGACGGCGGGCTGGGGCTCGCCTTCGGGGGCGGCGGAAACGACAGCCTGTTTGGCGCGCGCGCCGGCAATGTGCTCACCAAAGCCACGGTCGGCATCGGCATCCTGTTTCTCGTGAACACGCTGATTCTCGGAATGATGTTTGCCGGGAACGCCGAAAAATCGCTGATGGATGGGGTTGCCGCTCCGCAGGCTCCGGCCGCGGAACAGCCGGTTACAATGCCTGAGATCCCGGCGGTTCCGGAAGTGCCCGCCATTCCTGCGGAGTAAACCGGAGGACTGCGGCTTCATGAAACGGCGGAACAGCGGAAGGAAACTTTTCCTCCACAGTTCCGTCGTTTTTTTGTGCCTGCTCATTACCGCCTGCGGCCGCGGGCAGCTCGATCAGCTGCGCTACGAAGATGAGCAGGTTCTCTATGGTCAGACAACCCGTATTCAGGGATTTGATCCGGCCCGCGCGGGCGATGTGGCTTCCTCCATGGTCATCGGTCGCGTCTACGAAGGCCTGCTCGACTACGCCTACCTGGACCGCCCGTACCGCGTCCAGCCGCTGCTTGCCGAATCCATGCCGGAGGTTTCTGACGACGGGCTCACCTACACCTTTAAAATCCGGCCCGGGATTTATTTTCAGGACGATGCCTGCTTTCCGAACAGAAAAGGGCGCGAACTGTGTGCCGAAGACTTCGTCTATTCCATCAAACGTGTCGCCGATCTCAAAACCGCTTCGTCCGGTTACTGGGCCTTCAACGGCCGCATCGTCGGCCTCGATGAATGGCGCGCCGCCACGGCC
>JBFWJN010000046.1:0-17003 GCA_050253185.1 Kiritimatiellales bacterium
CAGGAAACGCAGTCCGGCGATGGTGAGCGGCGGCAGGTACTCGAGCGTGATCTTCGTGAAGACAAACGGCGTTGCCCACAGCAGGCAGCAGAAGGCCGCCAGCAGATTGTTGCGGAGCGTGTGCGGCGCGCTCATGTCAGCCCGCCCGCGTAAAGGAGCAGCGGCCCGGCGTCTTGTGCGCAAAGATCAGTTCGAAATCGCTGACTTCGTCTTCGGACGGATAAAACGTATCGGTTTCAATGAAACGGTCATCGTTTTTCAGCAGCTTATAGATTTCTTCAAAATAGGGCAGGTGGTCCGTCGCTGCATGGATCTTCCCTCCGGGCTTGAGCGTGCGGGCAATCGCATCCATGAACGGTTCGTTGAAGAGGCGGTTGTGATGGTGTTTGCCCTTCGGCCACGGGTCCGGATAAAAGATGTAATAGGTGTTCACGCTTCGCGGCGGAACCAGATAGGTCGTGGCATAATAGCCGTCCACCCGGAACAGTCGCACATTGAACAGGCCTTCCCGGCGCGCCTTCTTATCGATCCGTTTAACCCGGTTCAGCAGCCGGTCGATACCTAGGAAGTTAGTTCCGGGAAACTTGGCGGCACGGGCCAGCAGAAACCGGCCCATGCCGCAGCCGAGGTCGATTTCAAACGGCCGTTCCGGATGGTCGAAGCAGGCCGCGAAATCGAACGGCGTCAGCCATTCTTCCGGAAACACGCGCAGGGTTTCCAATGTTTGGAAATCACTCATTCTGATGATCCGGGGTTCCGTGGATTAAAAAGGAATGAAGCTGGTTTTCGGAGTGATTTTTTTGACGACGGCCGCGAGCAGTTTGGAAACGGCTTCGAGGTCGGTGAGGCTCAGCAGTTCGCACGGGCTGTGCATGTAGCGCAGCGGAATGCTGATCAGCGCGGTCGCGACGCCGGCGCGGTTGAGCTGGATGGCGTTGGCGTCGGTTCCGGTGCCGCGCGCCTCGGCGACGATCTGCACCGGGATTTTTTCCTCCTTCGCCGTTTTGACAATCAGCTCAAACAGTTTCGGGTTGATGTTCGGTCCGCGGGTAATGACCGGTCCGCCGCCGATGGCGACTTTGCCTTCCTGATTGACAACGCTTCCGAGGTTCGGATGGTCGGTGGCAAAGGTGACGTCCACGGCGATGCCGATATCCGGCTCAATGCCGAAGGCCGCGGTCCGCGCGCCGCGCAGCCCGATTTCCTCCTGCACGGTGGCGACGACGTGCACTTCGCACTGCGTCGTCATTTTGGCGAGCAGGCGGCCCGCTTCGAGGACGGCGAACGCGCCGGAGCGGTCGTCGAACGCGCGCCCGGCGGCGAGGCCGTTCTGCAGTTCTTCAAAGCCGTACTGGATGACGAGCGGGTCGCCGATGCTGACAAGCTTCTCGGCTTCTGCTTTGCTTGCGACGCCGATATCGACCCAGAGATCCTTGATTTCGGAAACCTTCTTACGCTGCTCGGGTTCCTGCAGGTGGATGGCGATTTTGCCGATGACGCCGCTGACGGTTTTGCCGCCGCTGCCGATGATGTGCACGCGCTGACCCTGCGCGATCTGCGGGTCCCAGCCTCCGACGGGCGCGATCCACAGGAAGCCTTTGTCGTCGATGTTCGAGATCAGGAAGCCGATTTCGTCGTAGTGACCGGCGAACATGACTTTGACCTTGCCGCCCTTGTTGATGACAGCGTGTGAGTTGCCGTGCACGTCGGTTTCCACCGAGTCGGTGAATTTCTTGGCGTAGTCTTTCCAGACCGCCGCGGCGCAGTTTTCGTAGCCGGACGGGCTGATCGCATTGATCATGTCCGCGAGAAATGTCTTCGATGTCTTGTTCATGGGAACCTTTCGTATTTCAGTTGCGGCACAGTTTTCCAATGTTTGGAAAAAACCGCAAGCTGGAAGGATGCTATTGATCCGTTTTCGTTTTCCTGCAGAGGGTTAGAGAGTTTCTACACGGGGCTGCCGCTTTGATGCATCGGGTGATTGTTACGGAATAATTTTGATTACAAAAAAATAAATTGACAGGGCGTGGCTAATATATTTTTATATCAAAATAATAAATCGGGGTGTGAGGAATTTATGAATCAATGGCTGTTTAAGATGCCGGTTTCGGTGCAGTTTGGTGCCGGAAGCGTGCAGAAACTGAGAGATGTTGCGGCAGGAGGACGGACGGCCCTGGTCACCGACGCGGGGCTGTACAGGCTTGAATTTGCCAAAGAGATCGAGCAGATGCTTCAACCGGTGGCGGTGTTTACGGATGTAAGCCCGAATCCGACGGTGGCCAATGTAGATGCGCTGGCTGAAGTGCTGCGGGAAACCGGTGCGGAGGCGGTGGTCGCCGTGGGCGGCGGCAGCGTGATGGACTGCGCCAAGGCGGCCTGCTGCCTGGCAAAAACCGGCGAGTTGAGCGTGCGCGCTTTTCATACAGAAGGGAAAAAGTTTGAGTCGGGCCGAATTCCGCTGATTGCGGTTCCGACGACGGCGGGAACCGGCTCGGAAGTGACTCCATTTGCCGTGCTCGACGATACGGAAAAGGGGGTGAAGGGACCGATCGCCTCCGACCTGTTCTATCCGTCAGCGGCGGTCATTGATCCGCAGCTCACCGCCTCACTGCCCAAACGCATTACAGCGGCCACTGGACTCGACGCACTCTCGCACGCGATGGAAGGGTACTGGTCGAAAAATCACCAGCCGGCCTGCGACCTGCTGGCGAAGGAGGCGGCGCGGCTCATTTTTGAAAACCTTCCAAAGGTCTATGGAACCCCGTCTGACATCGATGCGCGCAGTGCGATGAGCTATGCCGCATTGCTCGCAGGCATGGCCTTCCAGCTGCCGAAAAACGCCATGGTGCACGCCTGCTCGTTCCCGCTTTCGAACCGTTACCACCTGCCGCACGGCGAGGCCTGCGCTTTTACGCTCGAGTTTGCCCTGAAGCTCAACGCGCCGGCCATGAACGGCCGGATGGAAGCCTTTGCAGGGTACTGCGGTTTCACTTCTATTGATGACATGGCAGCGGCCATCCGCGACCTGAAAGTCGGCGGCGGGCTGCCGTGTACGCTGGCCGAGGCCGGGATTCCGGCCGAGGCGATTGATACACTCATCGCCGAGAGCTTCCATCCGCTGATGAACAACAACCCCGTGGAGATCACGGATGAACACCTGCGCAGACTTTACGCGGAGCTGGCCGCCTGATGGACCCGTTTACCGCGATACTCCTGTTCGGGGTGGTGGTCTTCATCACCCATCTGCTCGAGGGCATCACCGGCTTCGGCTGCACCGTGCTCGCGCTGCCTTTCGCCGCGCTGCTGCTCGGTCTGCACGCGGCGGTGCCCGCACTCGTCGTGCTCGCCTGGCTGCTGGCGCTCTACATCATCATCACCTCCCGGCGGCACATCCAGTGGAAGCAGTACCTCTTCATCGTTATTCACGCCGGAATCGGCCTGCCGGTCGGCATGATCCTTTTCGACAAACTGCCCGAAGCGGCGCTCAAGGCGCTGCTGGGGGTTTTCATGCTCGGGGTGGGGCTTCGCGGGTTTATCAAAACCTGGCGGGCCGGGCACGAGGTGGCCCCGGCGAAGGATTCGCGCTCGATCTGGATGCGGCTGATCCTTTTCACCGGGGGCATCATTCACGGCGCCTTCGGCAGCGGCGGGCCGTTCATGGTCATCTACGCCGGGCGGGCGCTGCCGAACAAATCGCTCTTCCGGGTCACGCTCTGCCTGCTGTGGGCGACGCTCAATACCATTCTCATCGTCAAATGGACGCTCACCGGCGGGGTGTGGACTCCCGAGGTGGGCAAGGCCACTGCCGTAGGGTTGCCGTTCCTGATCGGAGGCATGTTCGCCGGGGACTGGCTGCATCACCGGGTCAACGAACGGAACTTTCGTTTGCTTGTCTACGGGGTGCTGTTTCTTTCAGGACTGACGGTGTTTTACGACCTCTTAACGCATTAACCCTCAAGGAGAGACTATGAACAACGACAACTGGACCCGGAGCGCCGCCGACGGCATGGCTGCGGAATGGCGCTACATCATCACCGACATGATTTGTCGCTCGGGATCGGGACACATCGGCGGAGCATTGAGCCTCGTGGAAATTCTCCACACGCTCTACTACCGCGTCATGAACACCGATCCGAAAAATCCAAAATGGGAAGACCGCGACCGGCTGGTGCTGTCGAAAGGCCACGCCGCGCCAGTGCTCTACATGGCGCTGGCTGAAAAAGGTTTTTTTCCGAAAAGCTGGCTGAAGACACTGAATGAAAACGGCACCAAACTGCCGAGCCATGCTGATGCGCGCTCCGTGCCCGGCGTCGACGCTACCACCGGTTCGCTCGGGCAGGGGCTCTCCGTCGCCTGCGGTATGGCTAAAGCGGCCAAGGCTGACGGAAAAAAGCACAGCGTTTTCTGCATCATCGGCGACGGGGAGAGCAACGAAGGACAGAACTGGGAAGCCGCACTCTTTGCCGCCCACCAGAAACTCGACAACCTCATTGCCATCACCGACTACAACAAACTGCAGATCGACGGAGCCACCGATGACATCCTCAGCCTCGAACCGCTCCCCGACAAGTGGCGCGCCTTCGGCTGGGAAGTCTTCGAAATCGACGGTCATGACTGGGACGACATCTACAGCAAACTGGAACAGGCCAAAGCGGTCAAAGGTAAACCGGCTATGATTATTGCCCATACCATCAAGGCCAAAGGCTGCAGCGTGGTCGAAGGCAAGGCCGAAAGCCACAACATCAAAGTGCCCGACCAGGCCGCCTACGACAAATACATGGGCGCACTCGAAGTGCAGAACGTCAAACTTCCTTACTAACGATTGAAGCAGGAGATCAACAATGTCTGATTTACATGAACAGGAAATGCGCGCGGTCTACGGTGCCGTGCTGAACGAACTCATTGAAACCAATCCGAAGGTGATGTGTCTGGAGGCCGACCTCAGCAAGGCGTCCGGCACCAACCCGACCATTTTCGACAAACATCCCGACCGCTTCATCAACGCCGGTGTGGCCGAAGCCAACATGATCGGCGTCGGAGCCGGACTGGCCAACGAAGGTAAGGTGCCGTTCTGCGCGAGTTTTTCGTGTTTTGCCACCCGACGGGTCTACGACCAGATTTACCTCAGCGTTGCCTATGCAAACACCAACGTCAAAATCGTCGGCACCGCCCCGGGCATCACGCAGGGACCCAACGGCGGAACGCATATGGACTTTCAGGACCTGGCGACGATGCGGGTGATGCCGAACATGCATGTCTACAGCCCGTGCGATGTCTACGAACTGCGCGCGGTGATGAAGCACATGGCACAGAACGTCCAGCCGACCTACATGCAGCTGGTGCGCTCGAAGGTGAAGAAGGTCTTTGATGAAAACTGTGTCTTTGAGCCGGGCAAAGCCGCGGTACTGCGCGAAGGGTCGGATGTAACGCTGGTCACCACCGGTTACATGACGCAGTTTGCAGTGGATGCGGCCGATCAGCTCAAGGAAGAAGGAGTTTCGGTTGAAGTGCTGCACTACGGCTGCGTTAAACCCTTTGATGTGGAAACCTTGGTGACCTCTGCCCGGAAAACCGGCGCAGTCGTCACCGTCGAAAACCAGAGCATCATCGGCGGGCTCGGCGGAGCGGTCTGCGAAGCGCTCAGCGAAAACTGCCCGACGAAAGTGAAACGGCTCGGGACGCAGGATCAGGTCGGCGAAGTGGCGACCGAGGAATACCTGTTCAATAAGCATGGTTTCGGACCGGAACATATCCGCAATGCATGTAAAGAGATGTCGGATAAATAATTGTCCGGACAATAAGGAGTCATCGTCAACAGTTCTGATGTTTTCAGACGGTTGTAAGATGGGAAGGAGCGATGCGCAGATCGACCGGTAGGCAGATGTCACGAATTCGGCAGGTCAGGCAACGAAATATAGAGACAGTATGGGCTATATCTCCATAATTACATTTATCGTTTTTACCGCTTTGGTGGGGATCATTTCCTATTTCAAGACGAGAAATGATGATCTGAATCATGCCACGGGATATTTTCTGGCCGGACGAAAGCTGCCTTGGTTTGTCATCGCCGGGTCGCTTTTTCTGACAAATATCTCCGCAGAGCAGATGACCGGGCTGAACGGCAATGCCTTTGCCGGAGGGGCGTGCGTGATGGCATGGGAGACCATTGCATCGGTTGCCATGGTGCTGATGGCCATGTTTTTTCTTCCCCGCTATCTGAAGAGCGGCATTACTACCGTTCCGCAGTTCCTCGAGTACCGTTATGGGCGAACGATGCGTACGGTTTCATCTTTTATTTTTATGTATGCGCTGATTGTCGCCTTTCTCCCATTTGTACTTTATGCCGGGGCAATTACTCTCGGGCAGTTGTTCGACGTTCGCGGCGTACTGGGCGTTTCCGATCATGCTGCATTGTGGATTATGGTGATTGCGCTGGGAGTAATCGGCGGGTGTTATGCAGTCTTCGGCGGGCTTAAAGCGGTCGCGGTTTCGGATACAATCAATGGAATCGGACTGATTATCGGCGGTTTTTTGATTCCGGTGCTGGCGCTGTACAAGCTGGGAGGAAACAGTATCGTCGCCGGTTGGCAGGTCCTGCTGGAAAATTCGCCGGAGCGCATGCAGGCCGCAGGGATCGGACCCAATGCGGAAATACCCTGGCATACGCTCTTTACAGGGTTGCTGTGCATTCATGTTTTTTACTGGTGCACCAATCAGGCGATTGTTCAACGCACTTTCGGCGCAAAGAATCTTGCGGAAGGGCAGAAAGGGGTGCTGTTTGCTGCTGTTCTGAAGCTGTTCGGAGTGGCAATGCTTGTGCTGCCCGGCATCATCGCGTGGCATCTTCATCAGCGCGGAATCATTCATGTGCCTGTAAAGCAACTGGGGCAGTCGGGAGCGATGGTTCTTGACAAAGACATGGCTTATCCACTGCTTGTTCGTTATGTATTGCCGTCCTGGCTGACCGGTTTCTTTGGTGCCGTGATGTTTGGCGCGGTGCTCAGTTCATTCAACAGTGGATTAAACAGTCTTTCCACACTGTTCAGCCTGGATGTTTATAAAGGAATCATCCGCAAACAGGCCAGTGATGTTGAGGTGGTAAATGTCGGGAAAGTATTCGGGACGGTTCTTATCATCGTTTGTATTCTGATTGCTCCGGCGATTGGGCAGGCTGACGGAATGTATACATTGATGCGCAAGGCAATTGCCGTGATTAATGTTCCGATTCTTGCAGTCATACTCATGGGGATTCTGTCAAGGCGAGCCCCGGCTCTGGGCGGCTATATTGCATTGCCGGCGGGCATGCTGTTTTTCTGCTACTTCAGTTTTATTCGCGGCGATGATTTTTTCTTTTTCCATTTACACTGGCTTCATACTGCCGGACTGAATCTGCTGTTTATGCTGGGGATCATGACGGCGGTTCGTTTTATCAAACCGCTGAAAGAACCATATACACAAGTAGACAGCGGACTGGTGGATGTGAACGGCTGGAGATATGCGCCATATGCGAGTCTGGCGATCATTCTGATTCTGCTGACTTTGTATGCGCTGTTTTCGGATCTTGGGGTGATCCATGCCGGAGACCGAGTTCTTTATAATACGGGAGTTATTCTGGGGACAGGATTCATCCTCTTTGCCGCAGGCGCTCTGTGTATAAACCGGTTCAGATTCTGGCGCACGCGGCGTTCGTCTGAATTGGTTTTGGATTTCGAAAACAGCTCAGCTCAAGAAAGGCTTATGTCGAGATGATTCCTTCGAAAACAGATGTGCGTCAAATCCCGCCGCCGCTCACGACCGGCAGTGAACTGCAGAGCAAACTCCGTCACCTGGCGCAGGTTCTCGGCAACGCCGGATATGAGTCCATCGTGCTTTCCTCGGAAGGAGCGCTGCGCTGGCTGACCGGGATGAAACATCAACTGGGCGACATTGCGCCTTCTGCCGCATCACCGGTTCAGATGCTGGTCCGCATTTGCAACGGGGACACATTCAACATCACGTTGACAGCCAAACCGTTCGAAATGCCGAGGCTTAAGGATGAGCTCCCACCGGTTTTTGACGGTCTGCCGAATGTGACGGTGGATTTTCAGGAAACCGTACCTCCTGTAACGACCGGTATGCTGCTTCCGGATGCGGAGGACTATCCAGAGCTGACCGGACGGATCATCCGGCCTGTTCCGGGAGGTTTTGAGGGGAACTCGTTTAAAAAACTGGAATGGCTCTCCCGTACTTCGATGAGGGTTCTCGGGAAAACAGCCCGTCAGCTTGAAGAAGGCATGGACGGACTGGCGGTGCGCGGGCTGATACTGCACAACCTGATGAAATGCGGCGTGGATGCCAATCTGGTGCTGGTGGCGCTTTACGGGCAGGAGTCCCACTTGCACCCGATTGCATCGACCCAGTATCACGTTGAGCGGGGACGCTGGATGAAGCTGGTGGTCGGCGCGCGTTATGCCGAACACATTGTTTCGCAGTCGCTGATGGTGAATCTGGGCGGAGATATTTCCGCGCGGGAAGCCGAGGTGTACCGGGCGCTGCAGCAGGCGGCGGTGGAATATGCCGATCTCTACCGGGAAGGCGCCGGCGAAGCCGATATCCATGCGGAGATGATAGCGTGTTTTCGGCAGATCGAACAGGACCGCGGCCTGCACGGGTTCGCGCAGTCGGCAACGCTGCATCATCCCGGCGGCGGCACCTCACCGCTCGGCAACCGCGACCGGATGCTCGATCCGTCCGGGAAGCGGGTCTGCGAGCCGTGGACACAGTTTGCCATCAATCCGGTGGACGCGCTGTGTGATTTGAAAGTGGAACTGCAGGGACTGATTCAGCCGCAGGGGAAACCGCCGCTGATTCTGGATATGCACGCCGATGCGCCGGATATTCCATTTCGAACGGTGACGTCGCGCGGCGGAACGAAAGCCGTTCTGCCGGATTTATTCATCATTTAAGAAAGGAAGAATCGTAATGAAAATAGTCGTGGGGTCTGCAGTCAAAGGACTGATGCTCAAAAATGCCATCAAAGCACATTTGGAGGCGCAGGGGCATGATATTGTCGATGTGGGCTGCTTCAATACAGATCATTTTATCAAATACAACTCCGTCGGCGAGCGCGTGGCGAAAGCGCTGCAGGACGGAGTTGCTGAGCTGGCCATCAACTGCTGCGGCAGCGGCACCGGCGCGAGCATGAGTGTCAGCAAATTCAAGGGAGTGCTCGGCTGCTCCTGTGAGTCGGTTCAGACAGCCAAACTAATTCGTACGGTGAACGGCGCCAACTGCCTGTGTCTGGGTGAATCGATTGTCAGTAAAGAACTCGGCTGCGAGATGGCCGATGCATTTCTCAATGCGGAATTCCAAGGTGCGGACGGCATCCCGCAGAACGTACTCGATTTCTGGAAAGAGGCTCGCGATGAAATGGCGGTACGCGGAGACATTGCGGGAGAACGCGAGTTGGAAACGCTGTAAGCAAGGGAGTATCTGATGAATATTTTTACGGATCATCCGATTCCGTCTATCAAAGCCGGCTTTCTTTTTCTGGGCCGCAAGCGCCCGGGATTTGTTCCGGAGTGGGGTGCTCTTATCGAAGACAAGGCCCGTGAACAGCTGAAAACGGCGGACTTTGAGGTATTTTATCCGTCCGAAAAAATTGTGGATATTCCGACGCTTCGTACGGCCGTTTTGGAGTGCAAGAACAACGGCTGCCAGGTGCTGGTGGTTATTCAGCCGACGATGAGCGATGGACGACTGGCGCCGGTGCTCGGGCAGGAAAGCCCGGCTCCGGTTGTATTCTGGGCGACCCCGGAAAAACAGGACGGCTCCATGATCAGCGCCTGCTCTCTGGTCGGTGCACACGCGTTTTCGGCGGCGCTGGCGCAGCTCGGCCATTCGTTCGAGCTGGTCTACGGCATGCCGGGAGAACCGAAAACGGTCGAAGATTTAAAGTCCGCGGTTTATGCATCCTATGCGGCATCGAAAGTGAACGGAGCCCGTGTCGGACTGGTGGGATATCACGCGCCCGGTTTTATCGATATGCATGCGGATCCGGTTGCGCTGCGGGAAAATCTGGCTGTGGAACTGTTCCACTTCGGGATCAAGGAGTTTCAGGACGGTCTGAATGCCGTGCCGGATGACCGGGCAAAGGACGACCTGAATGAGTTTCTGGCTTCGGGCATTGCGGTTTCAGAGGAACTGACCCGAGAGGACCTGCTGCTTTCATCCAAATATTATCTGGCGATGAAAGACCTGATGGACAGCATGTCGCTGGATACCCTGGCGGTGCGCGACTGGCCGGAACTTTCATCCACACACTGGCCGTTTCTGGCAATGGCCCGGCTGGCATCGGAAGGATTGGCGGTCACTTGCGAAGGTGATGTGGACGGAGCCCTGTGCTGTCTGCTGGCGTATGCCGCCGGCTGCGGCGCGGCATATCTTTCGGATTGGCTGGAACATGACGAGCATCATGTTACGCTGTGGCACGGAGGGGCGGCACCTTTTCAGATGTGCCAAGGTCTGGACAGTAATCTGCCGCCGGTGATTAACAGGCACTTCAACAACAGGAACCCGGCAGTTGTGGATGCAACCTTAAAACCGAATATGCCGATCACACTCTTTCGCCTCTGGCGGATGAACGGTAAATATCTGTTTACGGCCATTGAGGGGGAAACAGAAGCTCCCTCTCGTCACTTGCTGGGAACCAACGGCGCGGGCCGGTTTGATGACGTGAATATTCCGGATTACCTGACACGCATGATTCGAAAAGGTTTTCCTCATCATCCGGTGATTGCTGAAGGGCACGTGAAGAAACACTTCCAGTCAATAATGAGCAATTTAGGAGTAGAATGTCTGGATTGAATATGAAGAATGCGATTGCAACAATTCCTTCTCAGGCATGGTCCATTGGGTTGGGCGACCAGCCGGAGGTTCTGACCCGGCCGGCGCGGGCGGGACTTCATGACAGCGGCCCGTATCAGGGTGCGCCGCTGGGCGGATTCGGCACCGGCGGAATCGGGCGGAGCTATCAGGGAGCCTTCAACCGCTGGACGGTTAAGACCGGTGCGGTAAAGGATTTCTGCCTGCCGGTGAATCTGTTTTCGGTTCGGACGAAGTTTGACGGCGAGGATGCAGTCGCGACGGCGCTGCATCCCGGGTATCCCCGCCAGCACCCCGGTGACGATTCCGGGCAAAGCGATCTGTCTGCATGGAACTGGAGCTATTCCGGTCAGGGAGCAGCCTATCACGCGCTTTATCCCAAGGCATGGTATCACTATCCGCAGAGTGACGAGCTTGCAGTGGAGTTGCTGTGCGAGCAGTTTTCCCCGATCCTTCCCGGCCGTTACCGTGAAACCGGGCTGCCTGTTGGGGTCTTCGACTGGACGGTTCGCAATCCGCACGACCGGGCCGTGGATGTTTCGCTGATGTTCAGCTTTACGAACATGGTCGGCTGGTTCTGCGATTTTTCACGGATCAAGCCGCACGCCAAGAGCGGCGGGAACTGCAACCGCCTCGTTGAAACGAAGGGTGGTTGCGGGATTGTGATGGAGCGGGCGGAAAGCGATCTTCCGCTTCAGGAAGGCCTCGGGCAGTTCTGCATCATGACCCGATCCGAAGAGGGCATGACGGTGACGCGTCGCGTGGCGTTTCAATCGTCGGTTACGGACGGACGCGACATTTGGACTGATTTTCTGGAGGACGGTTGTCTGAATGACCGGCCGGGCTATCGGGGCGTGCCGGAGGCCGACATGGCCGGGGCCATCTGTGTTAAGGTGCGTCTGGAACCGGGCGAGAGCCGTTCGGTTCCGATGGTTCTTTCCTGGGATCTGCCGCTGATCCGGTTCGGAAAGGGCCGCGAACACTGGAGGCAGTATACAAAGCATTTCGGTCGCACCGGACAGAATGCCGCAGCGATCGCCGAGGAAGCTCTGAAAAAATTTCCGGAATGGTCGCAAGAGATTGACCGCTGGCATCAGGATGTGTTTCGGGATAATCCGGGCATGCCGGATTCGTTTTTCCCGATCCTGTTCAATGAATCGTATATGGCGGTTGACGGGCTGACGGTCTGGACGGACGGTACCCGGGACAGGCCCGGGGAGGATTCGATTTTTGCGGTGATCGAGTGTCCCGATTATCCGTATTACTGCACGCTGGATCTCTGGATCTATGGATCGTTCCTGTTTATGCGCTACTGGCCGGAACTGGAAAAGAATGTGATTCGGCGGCTGGCCGACGGCGTGTTCCGTGAAGATGAATATTTTCGAACCTGCATGTCGAGGGGGCATCTGTTCAAGTCGAATATTTCAGGCGCTGCGCCTCATGATCTGGGCGATCCGAACGACGATCCGGTTTTTACGATCAACAATTACAGCTGGCAGGAAGCCAATAAATGGAAAGACCTCAACTGCCAGCTGATCCTTAATATTTACCGGGACGTGGTTTTTCTGGATGACGATGCGCTGCTGAAGGAAACCTGGCCGGCGGTGAAGGCGGCTCTCGAATATCTCAAAGGATTCGACACGGATCATGACGGCCTGATTGAAAATGACGGTACGCCGGACCAGACCATGGACAACATTCCCATGAAAGGACCGAGCTGCTATTGCGGCGGACTGTGGCTGGGTGCCATCAGCGCCGCAGTTAAAATGGCCGGGCGGATTAGGGATCATGAATTTCTGGAAAAATGGGAGCCGATGGCGGACACGGCGCGCCGGTCATTCGAAGAAAAGCTGTGGACCGGAACGCACTACCGGCTCGACGCGGACGGTGATTCCCCGGAAGCGCTGTTTGCCGACGGCATGTTCGGAATCTGGTTTTCCCGACTGTGCGGACTGGCCGATCTAATTCCGGATGAGCATTACCGGGAGCATCTCAGGAAGGTGTATCATCGTAACTTTTATGACGCTAATCGAGAGCTGGGCGCGGTCAATATTACCGGCTGGCAGCAGGCATCCCAGGCGGGTGAAAGCAATTTCAATACGGACGAGTGTCAGCGCGGAGAAGTACTGTATGGACTGAACCTTTCCCTGGCCGGGCAGCTTCGCGATGCCGGGCTGGCGGCGGAGTCCGATGAACTGCTGGACTGTCTGTATCGTACGGTCTACGGCAAATTCGGTTTGTGGTTCCGGTCCCCGGCAGCGTGGACGAGGGATGCCCGCTTCCGGGCCGTTTTCAACCTGCGTCCGCTGATTATCTGGGCGATGGTGAAGGGGAATTCAATTGCTAACGCACCATTATAAACGGACAGCTTCCGGGGAGGTAAAGACTTGGATTTTAGAGAAAAAATGATGAACGGGAAAAAAGCGGTGACTCTTTCAGTCTGCCTGACGGCGTTCACTGTTTTTGCGCAGAATTCCGTGATGGGCTCCGGGACAGGAGCGGTTCCGGAGACCGCCACGCCGTATATACCGCGCCAGGCGTGGTCCATTGGTTTGGATCAGGTGCCGGATGTTGTTGCCCGGCCTGAAAAACCCGGACTGCGGGACTGCGGACCTTATCAGGGTGCGCCGCTGGGCGGGTTCGGCACCGGAGGAATCGGGCGGAACTATCGCGGGAGTTTCGGGCGCTGGACAATCAAGTCCGGAGCAATGAAGGAGTTCTGTCTCCCGGCGAACATGTTTTCCGTTCGGGTGCAGTTTGACGGTGAAAAACCGTGCGCAATGGCGCTTCACCCGGGATATCCCCGGTTACGACCCGACCGGAGGGGTAAAAGCGGAGGACTGGATTCCTGGAACTGGGACTATTCCGGAAAGGGAGCAACCTACCGGGCGCTGTATCCGAAATCCTGGTATCACTATCCGGCGAATGAAGAACTGCCCGTCGAGCTGTCGTGTGAGCAGTTTTCTCCGGTGCTGCCGGGACAGTATCGCGAGACCAGCCTGCCGGTTGGGGTGTTTAACTGGACGGTCACCAACCCGAACGACCGCCCTGTCGAAGTCTCTCTGATGTTCAGCTTTGCGAATATGGTGGGGTGGTTCAATGATTTCGATACCGGACAGCCGCTCCAGAAAAACAGCGGAAACTGCAATCGGATTGTCAACACTGGAGACTGCAGTGGAATTGTAATGGAACGTGAAAACAACGGTCTTCCGCTTCGGGAAGGAGATGGACAGATCTGCATCGCCACATCGCCATCCGCTGACCGGAAAATCACCATGCGTTCAACCTTCCCGGCGAATAAAGACGGTGAAGAAATCTGGCAGGACTTTGTCGATGACGGAAATCTTACGGACACTCCCGGGTATCGTGCAATCCCGGGAGATGAACTGGCCGGTGCCCTTTGTGTAAAAGTGCGGATTGCTCCGAAAGGAACAGTTTCTGTGCCGATGGCGCTGTCCTGGGATCTGCCGTTGATCTGTTTCGGCAACGGTCGCGAACATTGGCGGCAATATACCCGCTACTTTGATCGTTCCGGCAGAAATGCGATTGCCATTGCCGATGAGGCGCTGTATCAATTCCCGGAATGGTCGCGGGCTGTTGATCGCTGGCACCGGAGCGTTATCCGTCAGAACCCGGGTATGTCGGACTCCTTTTTTTCGCTGCTGTTTAATGAGTCTTATCTTTCAGTGGAAGGTCTGACGGTATGGACCGACGGCACGCGGGATAATCCGGGGAAAAATCCGTTTTTCGGGGTCATTGAATGTCCGGACTACGCCTATTACTGCACCTTTGATTTGTGGACCTACGGATCCTTTTTGTTCCTGTATTACTGGCCGGAGCTGGAAAAGAACGTGATCCGGAATTACGCCGCCGGAGTTTTTCGGGAGGATCATTATCTACAGCGCTGCCTGGCTTCCGGGCTTTTATATCCGGCAAACGTGGCCGGAGCAGTTCCTCACGACCTTGGCAGTCCGAATGCCGATCCTCCGTTCACAATCAATAACTATACGTATCAGAACCCTAATAAGTGGAAAGACCTGAATTGTCAGTTCGTTCTAACACTGTATCGCGATGTCACCTTTCTGAACGACGATCAGCTGCTGCACGAAACCTGGCCTGCGGTAAAAGCGGCCTTGCAGTATTTGAGGAAATTTGACACGGATCACGATGGGCTGATTGAAAACGACGGCACGCCCGATCAGACCATGGACAATATTCCGATGAAAGGTCCGAGTTCCTACTGCAGTGGACTGTGGCTCGGAGCAGTCAATGCGGCGGTCAAAATGGCGGAACGGACTGGAGATATTGATTTCGTCAAGGAGTGGCAGCCTATCGCTTCGGCCGCCGGCAAATCATTTGAAGAGAAGCTCTGGACCGGAACCAACTATCGGCTGGATACAGAAGGGGATTCGCCTGACGCACTGTTCATTGATGAGCTGTTCGGTATCTGGTACGCCCGCATGTGTGGATTGACAGATCTGGTGCCTGAGGAACACTATCGCGCCCATCTTGCTAAAGTATATGAGCGTAATTTTGCCGTCCGGCCAAACCGCGTCGGAGCGGTTAATATTTCTGGGTGGAAGAGCCCCTCATCGGATGACGGAGAGGATAATAATTTCGCTACCAGAGATTCCCAGCGCACGGAAGTGCTGTACGGACTGAATCTTTCATTTACGGGGCAGTTGCTGGATGCCGGGCTGAAGGCGCAGGCAGATACGCTGATTGATACGCTCTACAGCACAGTCTATGGAAAATTCGGACTGTGGTTCCAGTCGCCCGCGGCATTGACGGAAGATGGACGTTTTCGCGCCATCATCAATTTTCGCCCGTTGATTATCTGGGCGCTCGCCAAGTCGCCTGATCCGGCAGGTATTCCGCCGACGGGAGAGAATTTCCCCAAGATCCGGAATTAAGGAGAAAGGCCGGTGTTTGTAAAAAATAAGTTTTATCTTTTTCTGTCGGCGGGTCTGGGAATGCTTGGCCGGTCGGACGCCGCGGAAGAAAATGTGCGTCCGAATATTTTAATGATTATTTCGGATGATCAGGGCTATGGCGATTTCAGCTGTTTCGGCAACCCGATTCTGAAAACGCCGAGCCTTGATCGGCTGAAGGAGGAGAGCGTTTATGTCAAGACGCTGATTACCTCTCCGCTCTGCTCCCCGACGCGGGCCAGTGTGCTGACCGGCCGCTTCTTTTACCGAACCGGCGTGTGGGATACCTTCCAAGGTCGGCAGGCCATGTCCAGCGATGAAATCACATTGGCGGAAATGCTGCAAAGCGCCGGATATCGGACGGCCCTGTTCGGAAAATGGCATCTGGGCGATGCGTATCCGTTTGCGCCCGACAACCAGGGCTTTCAGGAAGTCTGGTTTGACAACAACCAGAGATTTGACGGACTCTTCCACTATTCCGGTCCGGACGGCAAGCGCGTTGTTCCCATTAAGGGATTCCTGGACGATGCGGTTTTTGACCGGGCGATCGATTATGTGACGCGAACGAACAACGAACCGTTTTTTGCCTATGTGGCTTCCAAGCTGCCGCACGACATCAAGAGGCCGATGGTGCCGGACGAAAACCGCCTGAAGTATCTCGCCGCGGTTCGTGCCGACCCGAAGCTCGGCGACGGCGATGCCGATGCATACGGAATGGTGGATCGTCTGGATTCCAATATCGGACGCCTGCTGGACGCATTGGATCGTTCCGGGAAGCGCGACCGGACCATCGTGATTTACTTTTCCGATAACGGAGCCATGCGAAACAATCCGGGGCGCGAGTATGGAAATCGATATGATTGCGGGCTGCGTGCGAGCAAAGGTTCCATTTATAACGGGGGCATTATTTCGCCGATGTTTGTCCGGTATCCCCGTGAACTCAAAGCCGGTACCGAGGTGGACACACCGGTGTGCATTATGGACCTGTTTCCCACGCTGGCGGACTATGCCGGTGCGAAGCTGCCCACAGACCGGCTGCTGGACGGGATTGATATTCGCAAACTGCTCGAGGGGAATACGAATGCGGTCGAAGACCGTGTCATCTGCATGCAGCAGGACCGGCGCGATGCGTTCGAGGGGGCCGAACCCCGGCGCTGGCACAATGGCTGTATCTTTCAGGGAAACTGGAAACTGGTAAACGGGAAAGAG
>JBFWJN010000047.1:0-16942 GCA_050253185.1 Kiritimatiellales bacterium
GCATTATAACGCGCGTAAGGCGGATAATATCGTGCGTCAGTCGCCGAGTTGAGAGGATCAAGACCGTTGGCGCTCGTGTCGCCTTCGCGAATCTCCGTATCCTTCCACGCCGATCCCAGCGCATAGCTGTTCGCAGCACTGACACCCAGTGCGGCGGAGTTGTCGTAGGTGTCATAGTACCAGTTGGTAAAAACCGCTGCATGGACGGCTACGCCGAAGAAAAGGAGCACACTCAGTAGGCATGTTTTTTTTATTCCCATGATGTATTTCTCCATTTGTGAAATTTTCTGTTTGTTAGAGAAAACTCTCCCGCTGCAAACGAACCACCTTGGCAGTACTTCCGCGGGCAACCGGACTGCACACAAAATCCGCCAGCAGCGGTATTCCGGGTAATCACAACTGTCTGTTGGATTTGCATATGTTCGTGTCATTCCCCACTTTTTAATAAACAGAAAAAGCTGTTTCATTGAATCGTGCTGTTATTACCGATGGGTCTTTTCCAAAGGGTCGTAATAGACCACCTCGTCATTCACCGCAAACGGACGGGCGTCCCGAACAACCCCGTATTTCCTTCTGGCCTTATCACACGTCTCCGTCGCCTTCGCGGTCGCTTCTTCAACTGTTTCCTGCGCATAAGAGTATCCATAGGCCCATTGCCCGGCAGGATCGACAGCCAAGACAAAGGCCTTCTGTCCCGGCGCCTGACGATAGCGCAAAAACGAACAGTTCATTTCAGACGGCGGAGGGAGAATCGCCACAAAGGAAGTTCCGGGACTTGAACATCCGGAAAAAAGAAGATTCAGAATCCCGACGAGCACCGGTCCTGCATAACTGATCTTTTTCATTTTCACTCCTCGGCTTCCGGTACGTACTGCACAGAATCGATATGTCTCACTATACGGCTCCCGCCGGCTATGCCCGCGAAAGAATAGCGATGGAGAATCGGAAGAACACAAGACAGCACGCCGGAAACAATAAGAATAACCAGACCCAGCTCATATATCCGCCGGTTATTGAATTTCCATTCCATCACTCTATGACTGAACGGTATTTTCATTTTCCCTCCTGTTTTTTTCGAGAGATCACAGCAGCCAGTCCACCAACCAGCAGGACAGTAATGGTTGCAGGCTCCGGGAACGTCGCGGCCGGAAACGTGGTTACGTGATCGGGTATTACAATGAAACCGATCAGCAGAATCCCCATGAAAACAGATAACAAAAGAATGTGTTTTGTCTTCATTATATTTTCTCCATTAAATATATGGCTACTTCTTTTAAATTTCTAAACCGGGTTTTACTGCGAAATTTCACCGGGAACCAATATCAGATTGGTCAATGTGAAAAATCAGTTGATGAACGGTTCACCTGCGGGGATGATGGAATAACTGAGTCGATCTCTAATATATCGGAGCACTGTCGACATCCTTTGAAATGAGAAAACCGATATTCAAAGATGTGGTTCGTTTTATGAGAAAAAACACCCCGGTCTGGAAAAATTACATCAGGCTATATCGTCAATCTGATTGACTAACCGAATGATAACAGTGACGATACACCTGTTTCGGGTGATAAGTTGGTCTCATAAACTTTTCCTGTATCTATAAAACTCCATTCATTTTATCCAGACATTGGAAAACTCTTTTATCGAAGCGATTTCGTGTGTTATATTCAGCAGTTATGAACTGCATCATCATTGAAGACGAAGAAACCGGCCGGGCTCAACTGCGTAATTTCATCGAGGAAATCGACGGCCTTACACTGCTGGGGGAAGCGGCAGATTGCGCTTCCGGATTAACGCTGATCTCAGCTCATCCGGAAACAGATTTGATTTTTCTGGATATTGAACTGACGGACGGCACTGGATTCGACCTGATTGAGCAGATCACAGATCCGCCTAAAATTATTTTCATCACCAATTATGAGGCTTATGCGCTGCGCGCGTTTGAAATCAATGCTCTTGATTATATCCAGAAACCGCTGACGCGAGCGCGGCTGGAGAGTGCGCTGGAACGACTGAACACCGGACCCGCGTCGCCCATGAAGACTCCGGTGAAATTGAGAACAACCGATTTGATTCTGCTGACGAATAATAATCAGAAATATTTCACGCGGGTCGCCGATATCCTTGCCATTGAAAGCGATGAAAATTACACGCACGTCATCCGCGCTGACGGCAAACAGTTTGTACTGAAAAAAACGCTTGCTGCATGGGAGGCAGAGTTTCCGTTCGAAATGTTTCGCCGCGCCGGCCGTAGCCACTTGATTAATATGACATTAATTGACCGGATGGAAACCAAGGGAAGTGGAGGACAGCTTTGGTTTAAAAACTCAAACGTCCCCATTGCCCTGACACACGCAGCCATGAAAAAACTTCAGCAGCTTGTTCGCAACGCCTGATTGCGCAGAACAAATGAAATACAGCTGCCCTGTCCCGGAACACTCTCGATTTGAAGGTCTGAACCGATCACCTGCAAAAACTGACGGCAGAGGCCCAGCCCCATACCAGACCCCCGCTCCCCCCCCGTTCCGCGCGTGCTCTCCACCGGACCACCGGAGAGAATTTTATGGACCGTCTCCGCACTCATGCCGATGCCATGATCGCATATTTTCAGCATAACCCCGTTGTTTACCGGTTCCGCATCCGCTTCGATCACTGCATCGGACGGTGAAAATTTGATGGCATTGTTAATCAGGTTGCGAAGAACTGCGGCAAGGCGCTGCTCATCGGCCCGGATTCGGATTCCCGGGTCAATCCGGTTTTCGAGTCGCAGATGTTTGTGTTCAAGCGAAGCGGTCAGCAGTTCCCGGCTATCCTCAACCAGCCGATGCGGAGACAGCAGAACCGGATGCCGAATGCCACGGGGCATATTCAGCCAGTTCAGCAGGTTTTCCATGCTTTCAATCGCCAGTTCTCCGCGCTGGCGGGACTGCGTGAGAACCCGCTGGCCGTCCCCGGATGTCGGATTGATCTCACCGGATTGCAGCAAAGCCAGCATCTGATTATAGCCGTAAACCGGCTGCCGCAGATCATGACTGATCACCGACATGATCCGGTCGCGTTCCGCCAGCGACTGTCCAAGTTCATCATTCAAAGTTTTCAGCTTTTGGCTGTACCGGGCTACCATCCGGTACCGAATCAACAGAAGAAGAAGGACAAGACCAGTACCCCCTAGAATTTTCCAGAACAGACGGTAATCAAACCCCTGTTCAAACCGGATACTGATCCAGTGATTCAGCATTCGCGCCTGCTCCTCCGGCGATACCGACAGCAATACTTTCTGCAGAATGTTTCGAAGCTGTTTCTCCTCAGCAGGAACAACCGCGGACAGCCGAAGTGTTTCCTCCAGCGTTCCGGTGATCTTGAGATTTCCCAAATACAGCTCCTGAATCTGATGCGCCATAACCGGCTGCGGACCGATCAGACCGAACAGCGAACCCTGCGCAAGCTCATGGAGGCCGTCAGAAACCGAAGCGCAGTCTGCAAAGACAATCTCCGGGTATTTTTCCTTCAATCCCTCCACATCCTCGATTCGTTTAACCAGTCCGATTCGCCGGCCGGCGCAGTCATGCAGGGAGTTGATGTAAGGGACATCGATTCGCGTCGCCACCACCAGCGGGAACTTCATATAGGCATCCGTGCACACAACCTCATTGGACGGCAGGTTGTTCGCCGCATAAGTCGGGAGAAAGTCGCACCGACCCGTCAAAAGATTGTCCAGCTTTTCCGTCCGGTTGCGGGAGGGAACATGTTCCATTCGGACACCGGTCTGCTGCTCAATCCGTCTCACATATTCATGCGTCAGGCCGCTGCACTCCCCATTTCCGTTGCAGTACTCCAGCGGCGGCGCATCCGGCAGCGTGCTGTAGCGGAGCACCGGATGCGCCTTGATGTAGGCGCGCTCTTCATCGGTCCAGATGATCGGCGGCTTTGCGTCCACCGCACCAAACCATTTTCTCCACAGCGTATCCCGCTCCTGCTGCGGAACCGCAGTCATTGCCTTGTTCAGAATGGAACACAGCTCCGGCCAGTCGCTGCGCACCGCGATGCGGAAACAGTTTTCCAGACCTTCGGTGCGTTTCTCGACACCGCCGATTCTGAGATTTGACAGTCCGTAGCGAACCGTCAGAATATCGAAAGAGCTTTTGAACAGGAACGTCGCATCCGCCCGTCCATCGGCAACCGCGGC
Source organism: Kiritimatiellales bacterium (assembly GCA_050253185.1). GTDB lineage: Bacteria > Verrucomicrobiota > Kiritimatiellia > Kiritimatiellales > Tichowtungiaceae > Tichowtungia. The sequence goes on from JBFWJN010000047.1 coordinate 4,187, forward strand.
AATCATCTCCTCCGTCGTGCTTACCGACAGGAAATCAATTCCGGGATAGTTTTTCCGCCAGACATCCACAAACGGAAGACTTTCCGCCACGGCCACCCGGAGTCCGGACAGATCTTCCGGCGAAGTTACATCCGGGGCACTTTTTCGGACCACATAGACCCGCTGAAAATAAAAATAAGGTTCGCTGAAAAGCGCGTAATCACGGTAGCGGTCAACAGCCACCGTTCCGGTCAAAAAGTCGATCTTCCTGTCCCGGAAAGCCTGTTCTGTATCTTTCCACTCATGAAGCGAATTTCCGAAATCAATTGTAAAACCGGCAGTTTCAGCCAGAAGATTTAGATAATCAATTGTAAAACCGGTGGGCTTCCCGTTCTCCTCGAACTCCAGCGCCGGAGATCCGTCGGAATACCAGGTGCGGACCACCGGATGTTCCGCTAGAAACGTCTGCTCTGCCGAAGTCAAATCCAGCGCCGCCAAACAGACGAACGGCAGAAGCAGAAAAATAAAAATGATCCGATGGAACATGTGCGAACAATAACCGTACTGAATAAACGATCAAGATTTTCCGGTCCGGTACAGCGTTTCCCAATCTGCAATATCTTCCCACCCACCGGTCGATGGTCGAACCAGAGCCAGAGAGTCGAACCGAATGACGTCCGGCAATGTTTCGGCCAGCTCGGCACGAAGTGTTTTACGGTCAATCATCTTGTCGCCAAAGCTGTACAACAGGCTCACATGCGGACCGATCTCCGGCGAATGAGAACCCTTCACCATTCGACCGGCCCGCTCAAAACAATCCGATTCACAACGCAGCCGCAGAAAGAAAAACCCGAACCAGCGTTCTATCCAGTCGATTCCATCTGAGCTCACGGACAGGGACAGCTCACGGCGCGCTCGGAGATCGCGCCCCACCTTATCCACAACGTCCGCCAAATCTGCTTCGGTGTTATTCCAGACCCCGGAACAGAGCGTCGCGTGCGGTTCAAACGACGGAGTTCCAAAACGGGAAGAAAGCAAATCAATCGTCCGCTGCAGTATCTCGCGCTGCTCTGCGCACGGCGCCAGCCAAATCGAATATCGAAACGAACTCATGCGCCGGATTGTTCTGTTTACTGAGCCAAACGTCCATTTCCAATCCCTGGAAAAAACATTTTCAGAGTCCGGGATACCCATTGACTACGTACACACATTAAATGTACATTTTCCCCGTGAGATATGAGTGGAATCCAAAGAAGAATGAGCAACTGAAACGTGAGCGAAACATTTCTTTTGAGGAAATTGTGTTCCACCTGTCACAGGGTGATATATGGAAAATTGCAGATCATCCGAACCAAAAGGATTATCCGGGACAGAAAATCTATTTTGTGATTGTCGATGGTTATATCTATCTGGTTCCGCATGTTGCTGAAGAAGAATATGTGTTTTTAAAAACCATCATCCCCAGCCGAAAGGCAACAAAGGACTATCAGAAAGACGGCAAATAAAATGAAACTGAACAAAGAAGAAGCAGATATCCTGAAAGCCTACGAAGACGGTTCCATAAAGCTGTCCACGCCTTCCCGCAAGGAAATCCAGGAAATCCGGAAACGCGCCGAAAACACCTTCCGCAAAGAGCGCCGGGTGACCATCCGCCTCTACGACCACGACCTCAAAGGCATCCAGAAAAAGGCGATGGAAAAAGGCCTTCCCTACCAGACCCTGATCTCCGGCATGATCCATCAGTACGTCGAAGGCTCGCTCGTCGAAAAAAGTTAACGTAGACGCGGGGTCCTCACCGCGTTTCCCCGACTGGACTGAACGCGACGAGGACGTCGCGTCTACATTCCCAAACATTGGAAGAATTCTTTCCAAGGTTTGGAAAATTGCTACACTAACCGCCAGTTAAACTCCTTTAATTTCATTCACAGTCAACGGAAAGATATAGACATATGCGTAATTTCGGAGAGCTGAAAAAAGTCCCTTTGCGTACAATCTGGTCGCATGAGGCATCAAAGTTCACCCCGTGGCTTGCGGACAACATCATCGAACTGGGGAATGCATTAGGAATGGATCTGGAGCTCATCGAAAGAGAAGCCGCCGTGGGTGATTTCTCTCTTGATCTGCTCGCCAAGGATTTAAACAACTCCAAAACGGTTGTTATTGAAAATCAGTTTAACCAAACAGACCACGATCATTTCGGAAAACTTCTTACTTATGCAGCAGGGTTTGATGCATCAGCTGTAATTTGGTTGTCAGAAGCAGTTCGAGAAGAACATCGTCAGGCACTGGACTGGTTAAACCAACGAACAGATACAGAAACACTGTTTTTTGCAGTGGTTATCGAAGTGCTGCAAATCGATGAATCGAAACCTGCATTCAGCTTCAAACCTGTAGTACTGCCAAACGAATGGCAAAAAGGTAAAAAACGAGTCCCTGTAACAGCATCCAATAAAGGAGAAAAATATAGGCAGTATTTTCAAATGCTAATGGATGAACTACGGGAAACACACAAGTTCACAGGAGCGCGAATTGCCCAACCCCAAAACTGGAGTGGGTTTTCAACGGGAATCCAAGGATTTATTTACTCTGCATCTTTTGCTCAGGGAGGCTCCGCCCGCACAGAAATCTACATTGATCGCGGTGATCAAAATGTGAACAAAAAAATTTTTGACAATTTGGTGTCCAGAAAAATAAAGATTGAAGAGAAATTTGGCTGCTATCTCGAGTGGGAACGTCTTGATAATAAACGTGCTTCAAGAATCGCAGTTTATCGAATAGGCACCATTGAAGACTCCGACGCTGAATTGGAAGAGATTCGAAAATGGCATATTCAAAACCTTCTACAATTTAAAAAAGCTGTAATTCCTGAAATTCAAAATACGTTAAACGCATTGATTTAACTGTTACGACATACGTATCACTTTCTCCACATACGCCTCAATATCGCACTTGCGTTTTAATCCGGCGGCGTTCATGTAGCGGACTTTTCCGAAGACGGGGCGCTTTTTCCAGGCGGTGTCGTGTTTGCCGAAGACCCAGGCGACGCCTGCATACGAGTTCGGGTCGCGGCCGTCGATGAAATATTTGTTGTTGATGGCGAGCAGCGTGTCGAAGGCTTCTTCGGGTGTCGGGCTCCATTCTAAAACTTTTTTGCCCCAGTACATGCGCATGTAGTTGTGCATATAACCGGTGACACACATTTCGGTCATGGCTGCATTCCAGTACGGATCGTGCGTTTGCGACTGCTCCAGTTCATCGCGGCTGTACAGGTATTCCCGTTTATCCTTCGCATGATGTTTGAGCGTCTGCTTCGCCCAGTCCGGCAGACAGGAAAATTTGTCATAGTCCGGCGTGAACCAGCAGAAGTTCATCGCGAGTTCGCGGCGCACAATAAGCTGTTCAATGAATGCATCCTTCGCATTTTGCGGAGCATCGGATTTTAAAATTTCTGACGCAATGTACAGCGGTGAAATCTGTCCGAAGTGCAGATAGGGACTGAGCATGGAAATATCATCGGTCTGCGGCTGATTGCTGTGGTCGCTGTACACCGCCAGACTTTCAGCAATGAATTTTTTCAGCCTTCTTTTCGCTTCCAACGTCCCGCCTTTAAAACGCGACGAGGACGTCGCGTCTACATTTTTCCAATCTCTGGAAAGCGTAGACGCGACGTCCTCGTCGCGTGTCCAAGGTTTGGAAACTTTGACCTCTCGAATCGGCTGCAGAAATTCGCCGAGGCTGCGGTGGATTTTCGGGCGGATCGTGCGGGCCATATATTCGGCATGATCGGAGGCGGTTTCGACAGGGACAACGGCGTCACTTTCGATTTCGACAACTTCGCAGTCGGCTTCGTCAGCGACGCGCGCGCGCCATTCGGCCTGATGGCGCAGGCAGCCCATATCACAGACGATGAGCGCAGCATCCCTGCCCGCCTTCAGCGCGACATCAGCCGGATGACCGCGCCCGATGAAGGCACCGATGCCGCGTTTTTCCAAGGTTTGGAAAACGTCTTCGAGTCCCTGGAGCATGAAGGCGTAATGCCGCTCGTTGGCTTCAGGATAGTCGTCCATAAGGCCGAAGACGACGGCGACCGGCTGGCGGAGGTCGTTGGCGCGCTGAATCGCGTATTCGAGGGCGTGGTTCCATTCGGCTCGCTGGCTCTGCTGCATCCAGTACAAAACAAACCCGCCGGTTGCCCGGACGGGTTTGTCGTTGAGCACGTGTATGCGCGCCGGATGAATCATTATTTGTGCATTCCGTAGCGGCTGATCATCGTTTGCAGGTCTTCGAGCAGGCTCTGAAGGTCTTCTTCGTGTTCGACCTCCTGCGTGATGATCTGCAGGGCAATATTGTAGGTGACAGGGTCGGCGTCTTTGGTGATTTTCATCAGCTTTTCATAGACACCGATGGCGCACTGTTCTCCTTTGATGTTCTGCTCCAGAATCACCTGCACGAACGGATCGACCGGAGCGTCGTATTTACAGTTGGTGAGCTTAAACCAGTCGGCCGGCGAGAGAACCGGCGTTCCGCCGAGCTGAATGATGCGAGTGACAAGCAGTTCGGCGTGCGCCATTTCCTCGGTGGCGTGCTGAACGAGTTCGGTGATGACTGCGTCTTTCATCGGTCCGGCGACGACTTTGGACCCGACCCAGTATTGGTAGTGCGCCAGCCATTCATCGGCGAGCGCCTTGTTGAGGAGCATCAGCAGTTCATTGACGTCCATTCCGACAATTGAAATTCCGCGACTTCCCATGACGAACCTCCTTTTGAGTACGGATTTTACCTGCGCAGCCGGTACAGGGCAAGCGAGCTTCTGTCTGAATAGGTTTCAGGTGAGCCAGAGGCAGTTTTCCCGGTACCGCCGTGGACTGCTGCCGGTCTGACGGCGAAAGAAATGGTTGAATGCCGACAGGTCTTCGTAACCGACCGCACGGGCAATCTGCGCCACGGTGAGTTCATTTTCCCTGAGCAGCCGGCGGGCGCGCGCCAGCCGCAGCCGGGCGAGTTCTTTCATCGGCGCGCGATAGCCTGCGCGCCGGAAAGCGGCCAGCAGCCCGGATTTGCTGCCGCCGACCTGTGCGCACAGGTCATCCAGTTTTAAATCCGCATCCAAGTGCCGGCGCATGTAGTTCAATGCCGTTTCGGGGAGACTTTCAAAAGAAGATTTTCCTGCCGGTTCACACTCTGCCAGACGACAGAGCACGTAGCGCACGGCAGTCCTGCGGTGAACACCGGATACGGAAAAATCAAAAAATGTTTCACGGACGATCTGTATGCTGAGCGAATCGGGGACGACCGGCTCCGTCAGCGAAGAATTCCCGGAAAGAAAAACCATTCTGGCCCGAATGCTTTCGATTTCCGCACCATCGCCGGGAATCAGTGGCAGCGCCAGCGGAGCCGCATAGGACTCGCCGGCAAGATCGCAGCGGCCTTCCAGCAGAAAGAGAACTCCCGGCTCTTCCGGCAGGCTCCGGCGCTGCGATCCATCTATGACGATATTTTTCATACAGGCTGCTTCAGGCTTTTTCCAACCATTGGAAAACTGCGCTTGATCTGCCATTTAGATCAAGTTATTTTGATTTAAATTATAAAAAGGCGGCAATATGGCAAATGTGAACCTGAGCGGAGTTTATAAAAACTACGAAGACGGCTATGAGGCTGTGCGGGATTTCAACCTGGATATTGCCGACGGCGAGTTCCTGGTGCTGGTCGGACCGTCCGGCTGCGGAAAATCGACCACCCTGCGAATGATCGCCGGACTGGAGGAAATCAGTCGCGGCGTCATTCAGATCGGTAACCGCACGGTGAATGATGTCCTGCCAAAAGACCGTGACATCGCGATGGTTTTTCAGAATTACGCCCTCTATCCGCACATGAGTGTGTACGACAATATGGCGTTTGGTTTGAAGCTGCGGAGGATCCCGAAAAAAGAAATCAAAGAACGGGTAATGGCCGCGGCGGGAATTCTGGGCCTGTCCGACCTGCTGAAGCGCAAACCCAAGGCGCTGTCCGGCGGGCAACGCCAGCGCGTGGCAATGGGGCGCGCCATTGTCCGGCAGCCGGCGGTGTTCCTGTTCGACGAACCGCTTTCCAATCTCGACGCAAAGATGCGCGTCGAAATGCGTAAGGAGATCCTGCAGCTCCATCGGCGGATCCATACAACCATGATTTATGTAACGCACGACCAAATCGAGGCGATGACGCTTGGCGACCGGATCTGCGTGATGAACGTCGGCGTCATCGAACAGGTCGGCAGCCCGACCGTCATTTTCGACCATCCGGCGTCGCTGTTTGTCGCCCGCTTTATCGGCACCCCGCCGATGAATATTTTCGAGGGAAAACTGGCCGTCGAAAACGGGGCAATGATTTTTGACGGCGGGAGCATCTGCTGTCCTCTGCCGAGAGAACAGGCAGACATGCTGCGGGGCCGGGAAAATCAGAAAGTCTGTCTCGGGATCCGTCCGCGTGCGCTCCATCTTGTCAGGAACGGCGAAACGCCGGACATCGTGTTTGAAGGACAGGTGGACCTGTCCGAGATGCTCGGCGAAGAGGTGCTGGTGCATATTGAATCCGGTCCCCACCAGTACATCACCAGCATTCACCCGCATGAGATCGCCGCGCTGAAAGGCGATGTGGTTCGCCTGACGCCCGACCTGGCACTGGCGCACGTTTTCGACGCGGAAAGCGGCCGAAACCTGACGCTGCCCGCAGCCGTCCGGCAGCAGACCGTGCCGGCATAGCTTATCGGTTCCCGGACAAAACAATCAGCAGAACGCCGGCCAGAACCCCGGCGAGAATCCATGCTTTTCTGCGCCGGTTGACTTCCCTGAAGAGCAGCGCGCCGGCCGTAAATGAAACAACGACGCTGCTGCGGCGCAGGATCGACAGAATCACAATCAGCGCAGACGGGTCGCGCACAGCATTGAAATAGGTGAAGTCGGAAGCGATCAGCAGCAGTCCGATCAGCGGGATGCTCCAGCGCCACCGAAACGGCGTAAACGCCGCGCGGCGCGGCCACCAGAAAACCGCCGTAAAAAGGCCGAGCAGCACCAGGTTGTAGAACGCGAACCAGAACTGCACCAGCATCGGTTCATACCCGAGGGTCTGCAGCAGATATTTATCGTACAGCGAGCTGAAGGTTCCGATAAAGGTTGCCAGGAAAATGAACAGAATCCATTTGCTGCGGTGAAAGACCACGCCCTCTTCGCGGCCAACCAGCGAAAAGATGTAGTAAAAGATGAAGATAATCGCCATGCCGCACCACTGCAGCGGCAGAGGCCGTTCGTGGAAAATCAGCAGTGCGCCGACCAGCGTCCAGAGCGGGCCGGAGGCGCGGATCGGCGTGACGATGGAAATCGGCAGGTGCTTCATCGCAAAATACGCCATGATCCATGAGGACGAAACGATGAACGCCTTCAGGAGAATATGAAGGTGCTGCGGCAGCGTGGAGGCCGGGACATAGCAGTGAATCTGCTGCATCAGGTCCGGAGTCAGAAACGACCCGGCCAGCAGGAACGGCATCGGCAGGAAACCGAAAACCACCGACAGAAACAGAACCGGCAGCACGGCATTGTCGCTCAGCGAATGTTTTTTGCAGATATCGTAGAGCCCCAGCAGCAGAGAAGAAATCAGTCCGAGAAAAATCCACATGGCAATCGTTCAACTCGTTAAAAGGTTTAAGCCGTTCACCCCGACAGCTCCTCCAGCTCCGTCCAGCGGGCATAGGCGGCCTCCAGCTCCTGCGGAACGGTTTCGGCGCGGTCGGTGACGGTTTTGATGTCCTGCGGGTCGCGCCGGTAGAATTCCGGATCGTTCAGCGTCTGATGCAGCTCTTCAAGCTCCTGCTCCAGCGCTTCGATCCGGGCCGGCAGCTTTTTGAGTTCTTCGCGTTCCTTATTGCTCAGCTTGCGCGTTTTGACCACCTTATCAGCCGAAGATACAGATTCTTTATCCTCTGCACGTTGCGCTCTGCTTCTTGCGCTTTGCGCCATCCAGTCGTCATAGCCGCCGGCGTATTCGCCGATCCGCCCGGAGCCTTCAAAGACCAGCGTGCCCGTCACAACATTGTTGATGAAGGCCCGGTCGTGGCTGACGAGCAGCACGGTTCCTGAATAATCCGCCAGCAGTTCTTCGAGCAGGTCCAGCGTTTCAACATCCAGGTCGTTGGTCGGCTCGTCGAGCACCAGCACGTTGGACGGTTTTGCAAAAAGCTTGGCGAGCATCAGCCGGTTGCGCTCCCCGCCGGAAAGCGTGCCGACCGGACGATTTGCATCGGCCGGTATAAAAAGAAAATTGCTCAGATAACCGACCACATGCTGCCGCCCGCTGTTCGTCTGCACATATTCATTATCGCCGCACAGGTTGAACTTGATGCTCTGTTTTTCGTCGAGCGTCATGCGGTGCTGGTCGAAATAGGCGATTTCCAGCCGCGTGCCGTGCTCGACCGTTCCCCGACGGAGCGGCAGCGTTCCGAGCAGGGCATTGAGCAGCGTCGACTTCCCGCAGCCGTTCGGACCGATCACGCCGATCCGGTCTCCGCGCACGATCTCGACCGAAAAATCCTTCACGATCTCTTTGTCATCATAGCCGCAGGATATGCTGTCTGCGGTAATCACCTTATAGCCGGAAACGTCGGCCACATTGCGCTGAAGCTTCACCGTGCCGGTCCGCTCCCGGCGCTGCGCGCGCTCCACACGCATCTGCTCCAGTTCGCGCACGCGACCTTCGTTGCGCGTGCGGCGGGCCTTGATGCCTTTACGGATCCAGACCTCCTCCTGCGCCAGTTTCCGGTCAAACTCCGCCCACTGGCCCTCCTCGGCATCGAGCAGCGCCTGACGGCGCTTCAGGTAGGTCTCGTAATCGCATGCCCAGCTCGTCAGCCGGCCGCGGTCGAGCTCCACGATCCGCGTCGCCAGTTTCTGCAGAAACACGCGGTCGTGCGTCACGAACAGCACCGTGCCGCGCCAGCGCAGCAGAAAGTTTTCCAGCCATTGGATGGATTCAATGTCGAGGTGGTTGGTCGGCTCGTCAAGGATCAGCACATCCGGCTCGTTCACCAGCACCTTGGCCAGCATCGCACGGCGGCGCATCCCGCCGGACAGTTCGGAAAACTCCTGCTCCGGATCAAGGTTCATCAGCGAAATCGCCTTCTCCACCGGATGGTCCAGCGCGTGCTCGTGGTTCCAATCCCTGGAAACGACGTCGAACACCGTTCCGTGGACATCCTGCGGCACCTTCTGAGTCAGACGGGCGACGCTGACGCCGCTCTGGCGGATCACCTCGCCGCCGTCCGGCTCCAGATCGCCGCTGACAATTTTCAGCAGCGTCGATTTCCCTTCGCCGTTGCGCCCGAGCAGACAAATGCGCTCGCCCGGCTCAATCTGAAGAGTCGCACCATCGAGAAGCTTCGGCCCGCCGAACGCAATATCGATATTCTGTAAACTGAGAAGTGCCATAAAGCGGAGAAACCTATCAGTCCGGTGACAGGGTTCAATCTGTATTTATCAGATTCTGCTCAAATACCTCATTGAAACCCGGAACCGGCAGAACTAGAATCCGCCCTGTGAACAGATAAAATGAGGTGTGCAGCGATGAAAAAGATGCCCATCAGCAAAGCATTCACATTGATCGAACCGGGTCCGGTTGTCCTCATCACAACAAACGACGGGGAAAAGAACAACATCATGACCATCTCGTGGACCATGGTCATGGATTTTTCGCCGACATTTGCCATCACAACCGGTCCGTGGAACTATTCCTACACCGCACTCGAAGAAACCGGAGAATGCGTCATCGCCATTCCCACAGTGGACCTGATTGATCAGGTCGTCGGAATCGGAACCTGTTCCGGGGACGACACCGATAAATTCAAAAAATTCGGACTGACGCCGGTAAACGGGAAATCCATCAGCGCCCCCCGAATCAAGGAGTGCCTAGCTAATATCGAATGCAAGGTGATCGATATCATCCACGATCACAGCATCATCGTGCTCGAAGGCCTTGCGGCCTATATCGACAACGCCCGAAAAGAAAAACGAACTTTCCACGCCGTGGGCGACGGCACCTTCATCACGGATGGACGAAGATTGGACCGAAGAAAAATGATGCAGTCAAAACTTCCTGCCGGCGTGTAATTCGGCACAGATCAACAACGGCCGGCAGGAATCACATGGATCCTAATTCACGGATTTTAGAGGAATACAGATATCAAAAATCCAGATTCCATCCGGGCTCTCCGTTCCATCATTATGATACAGCTCATAACACGGCTGTTCCGCACATTCGTATCCACTGTTCACCAGCCACGAAAAGGCGTCTTCCCAAGCCTTCTGAAAGCCGGCGGCTCCGGTTTCGAAATGACAGACCGCATACGGACCGCCCGTAATGGTCTGCAGACTGATAACACCCTCGACCGATGTTCCCTCGGGCACACTGATGCAGGCATCGAACCGGCATCTCTCCGGCGAAGTAACCTCGGGATTATCCCAGTAGAGCCCGAAGACTGAGCCCGACCCAAAAAATCCGCGCGGACCCGCCCATTGCGTGAGTTCTCTGAAACCCTGCCCGCAGGTTTCCTTCCCGTACGGCCCCACCTTCCGAACATAAGCAACAGTATAGGACGGCATTTCCTTCACTTCTGCATTCATCATATCTCTCCTTTCCCTCATCGGGTTTATTGACGCAGGATCGGAGTTATACACGGTCTGCAGCGACCACGCGTTTCCGTCATTGCCGACTTTGTTTCCATTCTTGCTCTTACGGTATTGAGACGGGGATATGCCGAAATGCTGCCGGAACGCTTTCGAAAAATTCTGAGAACTGGAAAATCCGCAATCCAGAGCAATCGTCGTAATGTCATCCCATGCGCTCGACATCAGGCGGTTTGCTGCCGCCTCGAGGCGCAGCCGGCGTGTAAATCCACCCACGGTCTCGCCCAGCACCGCCTTGAAAATGCGATGGAAATGATACATTGAAAAAGACGCCAATCGCGCAATCTCCTCCAGAGGCAAATCCCGGTCGAGATTCCGGCTGATAAAATTCATCGCCGCACAGACCCGTTTCCGATAGTCCACCGCAACCAATTTATTTCCGATATGCTTTTCAGCCATATAATACATGTCCTTCACGATTCATATCCGCACAAAGCGGCGGACGGACGGAAGTCGGATAGCCTGGAATGATTTCTGAAAGCGCCTGTTTGATCTTTGCAATCGCGGACGCCCCGCTGGCGCGGGCGTTCACCGCATCCACCGCCGATTGATTTTCCAATGTTTGGAACTTTTCAATCCTCAGGTACGGCAATGGATCAATATTGGCCGACGCGCTCACAAACCCTTTGGCACCCGCCGCGTACGCCTCGGAAATTTTGCGGTCGCCGCCGACAAAATAGTTCGGCGTCGCCGAAACCAGCGACAGGTCGGCCGACGAATCTTTCATTCCATAGTGTGGAACCTGCGCCAGAATTTCCGCCGTCAGCGGATTGCCGGTATGCTTCGGAAAATTATAGAGAATCAGCGAAAGCTCGGTGGACTGCGCCAGCTCGTTAAACCATCGGACGAGGCCGGCGGCCGGCGCATTGGCAAAATAGAACGGCGGCAGCGACGCCAGAAAATCCGCCCCCGCCTCTTCCGCCGCATGCGCACTTTCCAAACATTGGAAAAGTGACGGGCTGCCGGTATGGGCAATCACAATTCCGTCCCAGTTCTCACGTGCGATCTTCAGCAGGTCGAGCTGCTCACGGGACGAAAGGGAGAAAAACTCGCCGGTCGTGCCGTTCACCAGCAGATTGCGCACGCCGCACTCCGCCAGCCAGTCCAGATGCGCCAGGAACGCACCGAGATCGACCTTCCCGTCTGCCCCGAAAGGCACGGAAACTGGGATCACTAAACCATTAAGTTCATTACCGTCCATACACAATTATCCCGATTCTTTCCGGATCATCAAAATACATATGACTTATTATTTATAGTCTCATTTTGAGGAGCGTCTCTTATGCATTATTAAGAAATATCATAAGCCCGAAGAGGGCTATTGCGGCCATCGAGAAATACCCGAATGCAGCCCAAAACGCATTTTCCGGCTGAATGTGATATGTATTTTTAATAACAACTATTGGTATTAGAAAGCAGGCAACCATATTTAGAATCGTCCATAAAATCATGATATTAGCCAATGGCATGCTAATGACACCAATAATGACCGAAAGCCCCCAACATTGAAGTGCTATAGAAATTGAACTCAAATATGTTGCACGCTTAATCCCGGCTAATTTACTGCCACCCAAAATCAAACCACCTTGAATTGAGACCATCGCGATGATTCCAATAATTATTTCTAAAAAACATAAAATGTGCTGACTCATACGCCTCCCATCCAAACCTTGATAAGAATTAGCCTAGTCGGTTGGAAACTCTTCGTCAAATGGGTTCAGTTGCGGGTTGGGAACTTTCCCCAGCGACAAGATTCGAAACCCAACAATTCTATCGCCACAAAAAACACAAAAAATCACGAGAAAGGTTGAGAGCAATCCCGGATCTTTGTGCCTTTTTGTGTTTTTTGTGGCCATTGCTCTTTTGCGTTGTTCAGCGGGCGTGGTAGCGTTTCGACCTGATGACGGAACAGAAACCCAGCCTGAACTGCCCGCTTTGCGATGGCAAAGCGACTGAGCCATTCCACCGCGACCGGAAGCGGGAATTTTTCCAATGTTTGGAATGTGGTCTGGTTTTTGAACCGGAGCGGCTCCACCCGACCGCTAATGAGGAAAAGGCACGCTATGATTTA
>JBFWJN010000048.1:0-16849 GCA_050253185.1 Kiritimatiellales bacterium
TCGTCGCCGTTTCCGAAATAGGAAATGTTTTCGCGGTGTGGCACGTTGGTCTCGGTGAGCAGGATGACGTTCGGTGCGGCCATGTCGAGCAGGTCGCGCATGAGCTTGACCACTTCGTGTGTCTGTTCGAGATGGATGCACGAGGTGCCGCGCTGTTTCCAGAGGTAGGCGATGGCGTCGAGCCGGATGACTTTTGCGCCGTTGGAAATGTAAAACAGCAGGATGTCGAGGAATTCGAACAGGACATCGGGGTTGGCAAAGTTCAGGTCGATCTGGTCGTCGCTGAAGGTGGTCCAGAGATGTTTTTCGGTGCCGTTCCAGCGCACCGATGTGAGCAGCGGCAGGCTGCGCGGACGAACGACGGCGGAAAGGTCGGTTGCCGGATCGGTTTCGATAAAATAGCTACTGTAGGGGGCGACGCCGGCGGTGTAGTTTTTGAACCAGCTACTTTTGCGAGAGACGTGGTTGAGAACCAGATCGAACATCAGGTCGAAGCGGCGGCTGAGATCGCGGACGTGTTCCCACTTGCCGTAGTCACTGCTGACCTGTCGGTAGTCGATGACGGAGAAGCCGTCGTCGGACGACCACGGCGAAAAGGGGAGAATATGAATGGTACTGAAAACGCCTTCGAAATATTTTTCAGCGAAGAGCCGGAGTGTAACCAGCGGCCGTTCCCTGTCGCGTTTGACGGTGTCAGCATAGGTGATGAGCACGGCGGTTTTTTCATCCCAGAGCCCGGTCTGCGGCGCGGCGCCGTAGCCGACGCCGTAGCGGCCGGTCATGGTGACGAGCCGTTCGACACAGCGGTCGGCCTGCTGCGGGCCGTAGAGCCGGTTGAAGCGTCCGCGCATCCGTTCGAGCAGTTCGGTTGACAGCGTTTTGATCAGCATCAGTCGATCCCCGTGATGTTGGTGATGAGGGTGCGGAGGCGACGGCGCAGCAGCGGATAGCTGAAGAAGCGCCGGGCGACGGCATAGTTGTGGTCAACGGTCTGTGCGCGGTATTCCTGGTCTTCGAGCAGGCGGCGGACTTCGTCGATGACCTGTCGTGTGAGGTAGCCGTCCATGAGGGGAACGCGGAAGCCTTTCGGCTCGATGTCCCGTGCAAAAATGGAGTAGCGGTTGATCAGGATCGGCAGGCGGAAATAGACCGCTTCGAGGAACGCATTGCCGAAGCCTTCGTAGAGGCTGGGGTAGGTGACGAAATCGACATGCGGATAGAGATCCCACAGCGTATAGATTTTTTCGCCGGCGGCATTGGTTTTGCGGATGTCCCCGATACGGTCCGAGATAACACGCAGGTCTACACCGGATTCGGCGGCGAGTTCGGAAAGCATGTGCAGGTATTCGAATCCTTCGTCGCCCGCGTCGTGCGAAATCACCAGCTTGTATTTCGGATTTTTCAGTGCTTCGAGCAGTTTGATGGAATGCTCGATGCCTTTGCGCGGGACGATGCGCGTCGGCTGTAGGATAATGATGTCGTCCGGTGCAAAGCCGAGATCAGAGCGGATATCCTTCGTGTAGTCATCGACCTGCGGAGCGGGCACTTCGAAGTCGAAGACGTTGGGCACGAGCAGCGATGACAGCCCCTTGCGCCATGCGAGTTCCTCCTGGGCGGCTTCGTTGATGACGACGTGCTGGATGTTGCTGCTGCGCGGCGGGAAGGCGAAATCGAGGTAGTCGTTGACTGCATTGACGGAAAAGCGGATGCGTTCCCAGTAGAAATCGTGATGATGCGCGATGGCCGGCAGCCGGGTTTCCGCCAGAAACTCCGTCAGTGCCACACCGAGCGGCACGTGCATTGGAATCGTCAGTGCGTTCTGTGCCACCAATACGGAAATATCAAAACGTTCCTTGAAGTCGTACAGCGTGGCCTTGAGATAGCTGGCCATGTCGCGGATGCGACGGCTGACCAGTGGTTCGCGGTTGTAGCGGCCCCAGATGCGTTTATTGATCCAAAGGTTTTCCGGATGATCAAAATGTGCCTCGGGAATGCAGTGGCTGACGGCCGGTTCGCGGTCGAGCAGGCCTGCATACCAGAACGACTTGTGTTCGTGATTCCACAGCACTTCAGCCCATTTGGCACTTTCCAGGGAAACCCCGTCCGTGCCCGCGAAACGTGTTGATACAAATCCGATCCGTTCACTCATGGTCCCAAGCATAATCACCCATGCTGATTAATGAAGTATGAAAAGCGTTTTTGTTCCCTTTCGGTGCCGGAGCTTGCCGGAGGTCGGTTTTTACCCTATAGATAAGTCGACCCGGAGAGATCAGATTATGAAAAAAAGCTATCAGAACGTGAATGAAATCATCGCAGATATTCCTGCGATTCGCGAAACCTGCGTCTCTCTGCGCGAGACCCTGCTGGCCAACCTGGTCATGATCGGTGAGATTCCGGCTCCGACCTTTCATGAGGATGCTCGCGTCAGTTTTCTGCTCCAGCGCTTCAGTGAATGCGGACTGACCAACACGTCGTCGGATGAATGCGGCAGCGGCTTCGGAATGGTTCCCGGTCAAAACCGCGAACGCAATATTCTGCTGCTCGCCCATGCAGACACCGTGTTTTCGGAGCGGCGCGATCACACCGTTTCCGTTCACGCCGGCCACATCAGCGGGCCGGGGATTGCCGACAACAGCCTCGGACTTGCCGTGCTTGCCACCCTGCCGACGCTGCTGGAGCGGCTCAATGTCGAACTCGATGCCGGACTCATCCTGATGGGCGCCGCGCGCAGCCTCGGGCGCGGCGATCTCGAAGGTGTTCGCTTTTTTCTCGATCACAACAAAGTGCCGGTTACGGCCGGAATCTGTGTGGAAGGCGTACAGCTCGGTCGTCTCAGCTATGCCTCCGCCGGCATGCTCCGCGGGGAAATCACGTGCTGCGTGCCGGAGGAATACGACTGGATCCGCCGCGGCACAACCGGAGCGATTCTCGTTGTGAATGAAGTCATCAACCGCATCCTCGGCATCCCGCTTCCGCGCAAACCACAGACCTCGATCGTTCTCGGCTCCCTTGAGGCCGGCGCGGGCTTCAACATCATTCCGACCGAGGCAACGCTTCGGTTCGAAGTGCGCAGCGAGTCCGCGGATATTGTGCGGCAGATCGCCTCCGAGCTCGACGACATCATCGAAGACGTCACCTCGCAGACCGGTGCGGAAGTCACGCTCGACATCGTCGCCCGCCGCGAGCCCGCCGGCCTCGCCATCGGCCATCCGCTCGTCAAGCAGACGCGCGAAATCATGAGCGCGCTCGACCTGCGCCCGCACATTACACCCAGCATTTCCGAACTCTCTGCGCTGATCAGTCACGGCATTCCCGCCGTCACACTGGGCATCACTGAAGGAGAACGCCTGCACGAACAGCGCGAAACCGTACTGCTTGAACCCATGTTTACCGGCCTCGCACAGCTCGTCGCGGTGCTGCTGGCCATTGACGGAGGATTTTGCGATGAAGCTGAATGAATGGATCCGGAAAAACACATTTCACCACTCCCAGTTCTGGGATCTGAAACAGCTCATTGACGCCAAGGAAAAACAGGGCCTGACGATTTCGCTCTGTCTGCCGACGCTCAACGAAGAAAAAACCATCGGCAAGGAAATCATCCTTTTCAAATCCGAGCTCATGGACCGCTATCCGCTGCTCGACGAAATCGCCGTCATCGACTCCGGTTCCACCGACAAAACCCGCGAAATTGCAGCGGCCTTCGGAGCAGATGTCTATCTGTCGGCCGATATTTTGCCGGAAGTCGGCGAGAAAAAAGGGAAGGGCGAAAACCTTTGGAAAGCCGTCTACCAGCTCAAAGGCGACATTATCTGCTATGTCGACGCCGACATCGCCAACATTCACCCGCGTTTTGCCTATGGACTCATCGCGCCGCTGATCTACCGGCCTGAAATGAAATACGTCAAAGCCTTCTACGACCGACCGCTCGCCTTCTCGCAGGGCGTGCGCCCTTCCGGCGGCGGTCGCGTCACCGAAATTCTCGTGCGCCCGCTGTTCTCGCTCTTCTATCCCGAACTCACCGGACTCATTCAGCCGCTCTCCGGCGAATATGCCGTGCGTCGCGACGTGCTCGAGCAGATCCCGTTTCCAATCGGCTACGGCGTCGAGACCTCGCACATCCTTGATGTCTACAACAAATGGGGACTTGAAGCCTTTGGACAGACCGATCTCGACCAGCGCGTCCACCGCAACCAGGAAACGCTCAGCCTCGGAAAAATGGCCTTCGGCATTCTGCGAACCTTCCTTGCCCGGTCACAGTCCGACGCCATGACCATCGACATGGAAAAAGTCTCCTCCGTCATGCGGCAGTTCCAGGCGCACGACGAAAAATACGAACAGGTCGAATACAACATCGTCGAAGAAGAGCGCCCGCCCATGATCACCATTCCCGAATACCGTGAAAAATTCGGGAAGTAGAGCGGCAGATTACGATCAGGATTAAGCGGCCGAATTTTCTTAATCGTAATCTTACTCTTAATCTCAAACCATTTTCATGATCTGCCGCAGGTCATCAACAACGGCGGTTGGTCTCAGATCTTTGCATCGATCATCGGTTTCGCGCAAGCGAAGCGAGCGTTTATCGCCGGCAAAAAGAACGGAGTGGCATCCGACCTGTGTCGCCGTCCAGATATCGTTGAGCATGTCGTTGCCGACGTAGAGTGTTTTGCTTGGATCAATTTTTGTTTCCAAGGTTTGGAAAAGTTCAACGGCCGGTTTGGCGCGTAGAGCCTGATAGGACCAGACACAGAGTTCCGGATCAAAGCCGAGTTTTTCGACGGATTTTCCGAGCAGCGCTTCGAAAATCAGCGGCGTATAAAACTGGGCATTCGACACAATGCCGAGCCGGATGCCGCGCGCGTTGAGGAATTCAATGGTTTCGACTGCGCCGGGCATCGGCCAGACCGGATTCACGCAGCATTCGTACTCCACGGCAAGGCGCAGGATTTTTTCCGGATCGTCGTCCGGCTTCAGAATTTCCAATGTTTGGAAATTTTCGACCACGTTTTTCCAAACCCTGGAAATCTCCACTTCCGGAAATTCGATACCGCGTTGTTTGGCATCTGCGTGCCATTTTCGGATTTCCGCTTTCAGCAGGTCGGGACCGATTTTTCCAGCACATTCGCAGTCGCCGTCATAGCCGGAAATAAACAGTGCCTGCGTCAATGCTTCGGAACTGTCGGTCGCGGCGGCTGTTCCGACGTCCCCGGAGCCGGAAATCAAAAGCGTCCCGTAAATGTCGAACAGCACCGTTTCGATTCCGTCGATCGGATGCAGGTCAAGTTGCGTCCCGGTCGGCATCGGTTCCAGCGGGCGGCTGAGTTCTTTGATACGTTCAGTCAGAGTTTTCATGTTCTCAACAGGTTGAAGCGTTGCGGTTGCAGAAATTTGTCCAGCAGCTTTTCGCTGTCGGCGTAGGTGACGCTTCCGGCCTTGGTTTTGAGCAGTTGCTCGTAGATTCCAAACAGCTGATCTCCATAGGCTTTCGAGCCGTAGGCGGTTTCAGTAACGGTTTGATTGGACGCAACAGAAGCCGACGAATCGCCGAGTTTTAAATCGATCAGCGACGGATCGTTTTTGACGGCGCGGATAATGGTGCGCTGCATTTCTTCGTCGAGAATACCGAAGTCAACGCATCCGCCCTGAACCAGCGCGGCTTTGGCTTCTTCAAAAATTACGTCGTTCCACTCGCGGCCATACGCTTCGTACGCGGCACGCAGCTTGTTTTCCAATGTCTGGAAAAACTCGTTATCGATTTTCCAATGGTTGGAAACGAGCGGGATAGGCAGGCGGCTGTAGAGCGCGGAGAGGTCGAGGCCGTGCGCGGCGAAGTCGCCGGTGATTTCTGGCAGGTTGCGGCCGGTGAGCGGTTTGCCGGCCAGCCACGGTTCGAGGAACGCGAGGCCGAAGCCTTCGGCGATGCTGGTGGTGATGAGCGCGTCGGCCTGAGCAACCATCTCTTCAAAGGAGGTCTTGGCTCCGGCGTTGAATTCAACATTCAGCTCCAGCTCTTTGGCAAAGGCGACCCATGCGTCGTAGATCGGTTTGACGTCCGGATTTTTCGGCGCGAGCGTAACGGCGAATTTCGCGTCTGGCATCAGCGCACTCCACAGCAGCAGCTCACCGATATTTTTTCGCCGAATTGCGCGACATGGATAAACAAAAAGGCTTTGGGCTTTAGGCTTTAGGCTTTGGATTGCCGGAACCGGAGAAACGGCATTCGGAAGCAGGTGAAGGGTTTCTTCGGGAATTCCGGCGGTTTTCAGAAAGTTGAAGTCGCGGTTGTTGAGGACTGCGTAGTGGATGTGCGGCGCGACGGGGTAGAGTCGGTTTTTGAGTTTGTTGAGGTTGCGGTAGTTGTCGGGCCGTCCGTCTTCCGCGAAGTCGTGGATCTGCAGCAGGATTTTTTTGCCGCTCATGGCGAGGGTGATGACTTCCTGCGTGAGGGCCGGATTTTTGCCGAGGCTGTGGTTGTGAATGTGCCAGAGATCCGGTTCGCCGCCGAACGCGCCGCGCGCGCGTTTCAGAAGTTCCAAAGGCTGGAACTTTTCATCGGTGGAGTATCCAAGGTTTGGAACAACGCGGATTTTTTTCTGCAGCGGCGTTTCGGCGCGCGCGGCTTCGCCGGTGAAGAAGAGGCAGTGTGTCCGGTTACCGAGCGAGTCGACGGCGCGTTCGACGACGCGTGTGACGCCGCCGGGCCGGGCGTGGTAGTGGACGATGGCTGTTTTCATTGCGGGGAGCATAACGGTCTGATGCGGCAGGGTCAAAGGTCTATCCGCTTCGGGCGGTCTGATGTGGGGAGTTTTTCCCGTGATGTGTATTTTTTCCGCAGGTGCGGCCGGGTGGGCTGCTGTGGAGGGCCGGTTCCGCGCTGGCATGCCTGTTGCTGGATCAGATGGACTCCGGTTCGGGATGTGGTAGGTTAGAACGAGGTTTTTGTACGATGAAAAAATCTGCTGGAGAGGCGTCGCTGAAGTTGCGGGAGCGGGTGAAGGAACTCAGCTGCCTGTATGCAATTGCCCAGGTGTCGGGCCGTCCGTCGGCTTCGCTGGCAGAGATTCTTCAGGGGGTTGCGGATTCGCTGCCGCCGGCATGGCAGCGACCTGAGTCGGCGTTGGCGTGTGTCGTGCTGGATGATGCCGAATTTTTCAGCGGAACGGTGCGGGACCGGGGCAGCGAGCTGGCGGTGCCGGTGTTTGTTCGTGGTGAGAAGCGGGGGTTGGTTTCTATCGGTTATCCGTCGGAGGATGCCGGTTTTCTTCAGGAGGAAAAACAGCTTCTCGAAGAGGTGGCCCGGCAGGTGGGGCTGATTGTGGATCGGCGGGAAACGGCGGCGGAGCAGGAACGGCTGCATACGAAGCTGCGGCATGCCGATCGGCTTTCGACCATTGGCCAGCTGGCTGCCGGTGTGGCTCATGAACTGAATGAACCGCTGGGCGGAATTCTGGGGTTTGCTCAGCTGCTTGAAAAGCGGACGGACCTGTCGGATGAGGCGCGGACGGATCTGGCGAAGATTGAGTCGGCGGCGCTGCACGCCCGCGATATTATCCGGCAGCTGATGACGTTTGCGCGCCAGACGCCTGCCTGTGATGTCCTGGTTGATGTGAATCGACTGATTCGCAACAGTGAGGTGATCTGGGGGCCGCGCTGCGCGGAGTCCGGGGTTCAGGTTGAATATGTTCCCGGGCTGGATCTTCCGGAAATTGTCGCGGATGACCGCCAGCTTCAGCAGGTGGTGACGAATCTTGTTGTGAATGCGGTGCAGGCGATGCCGGACGGGGGCATTCTGCGGATTGAAACGGCCCGGGAGAATCGATGGATTCTGCTGGTTGTGAGGGATAACGGAATGGGGATTCCGAAGGAGGTTTTTCCGCGGATTTTTGATCCGTTTTTCACGACGAAGGATGTTGATGAAGGCAACGGCCTGGGGCTGTCTGTGGTGCATGGAATTGTTACCGGCCACGGCGGCACGATAGCGGTGGACAGTGTTCCCGGACAAGGAACGGCCGTGACGGTTCGGCTGCCGGTGCATCGACTTCCCTGAAGGATGGAGACTTTTTATATGAAACAGTCCGAGACAATTCTGGTGGTGGATGATTCCCCGGATACGCTGGAGGTGGTGAGGAGAAACCTGTCCGCGGCCGGTTACACGGTGCATACGGTGCCGGGGGTTGTTGAGGCGATCCGGGCCCTGAACAGTCTTCCGGTGGATTTGGTGATTACGGACCTGCGCATGCCGAAAGTCAGTGGAATGGATCTGATTCGGCATATCCGTGAGAATTTCGAGGATGTTGAAGTGATTATGGTGACGGGGTATGCCTCGGTTTCGGGTGCAGTGGAGGCGATGCAGACCGGCGCCCAGGAATATCTGGCCAAGCCGTTTACGGATGATGAACTGCTGGGGGCGGTCCGGCGGTCCGCGGACCGCCTGCGTCTTCGCCGGGCGGCCGGCGGAGAGGGGAAGGATTCTCCTCACCGCTGGGGGATGATCGGCGAGTCCCCGCCGATGCAGCAGCTGTTCAGCGATATTGAAAAAGCGGCCCGCAGCTCTGCGACGGTGCTGATTCTTGGCGAGAGCGGAACCGGAAAGGAGCTGGCGGCTCGGGCCGTGCATTACAGCAGCCGCAGAAAACAGGCGCCGTTTGTTCCGGTGAACTGCGGGGGAATTCCAGACGGGCTGATTGAGAGTGAGCTGTTCGGGGCAAGAAAAGGCGCTTATACCGGAGCGAACGAGTCTCGGTCAGGCTTTTTCCAGGCGGCGGACGGCGGCAGCATTTTTCTGGATGAAATCGCGGAACTTGCGATGCCGATGCAATCGGTCCTGCTGCGTGTGCTGCAGGATAAGGTGGTTTTTATGGTGGGGTCGCGTGAGCCGCGGCAGGTGGATGTCCGCGTGCTGGCGGCGACGAATAAACCGCTGGAGCAGCTGATTGAGAAGGGCGAGTTCCGGGAGGATCTTTATTACCGCATCAACGTGATTCCGCTGAATCTTCCGCCGTTGCGGAAGCGGGTCGGGGATATTCCGCTGCTGGTCCGCCATTTCGCGGAGCGGTTTTCGGAGGATCAGGAAAAAGCGGCTCCGGTTTTTGATGACCGCGTGCTCGAAATTTTCCAGACCTATGCATGGCCGGGAAATGTGCGCGAGCTGGAAAACGTGGTCCAGCGTCTGGTTCTGATGACGGAGCGGGATCGGATTACGGCTCCGGATCTGCCGGAGCTGATGCGGTTCTCGGCAATGCCCGGCGATACGGTTCGTCGTTCGCTTGCTCAGGTGGAGGCGGAGCATATCCGTGCGGTGCTCGCCAGTGTCGGCGGAAATAAAAGCCGGGCAGCCGGGATTCTTGGGATTGACCGGAAGACGCTGCAGAACAAGCTGTCGTCCTGAGTCTGTCGCTGCGGAAATTTTCCCCGGCCGGGTTGTTTTTCCGGAGGTGCCGCTTCTCTGTCGACTGTTCTTCGACGTTGTTTCCGCTGTTTTATTTGCTGTATCTGCCTGTTGATCAATTCGTTGACTTTTCTGCTGCCGGGGCTGTTTCATCCTTTGGCATACCTATTGCTTATATGCCGGTTCCATAAAGGAGTCGGGTATGTTTCCGGTTTTGTTTTCGAGATTATTTAGACTGATTGAAGAGCATCGGTGGGCCATGGCTGAGCGTCAGCGGCAGCTTCAGGCGCGGATTATTCCGGTTCCCCGCCTGTTTCCGGTGCTGTTTCGGCTTTTGCGCCTCCGGTATCGCAGGCGGCGTCTGCACAGACTACTGACAAAGGATTCCGGATGCCGCCTTATGAATGAATCCGCCTGCACGTTGAAAAAAAAGGAGAACCCATGAACCAAGAAACGATTATTATGACCTGGCCGGACCACGCCCGCCTGACGGAGCTGGTCGAGCAGAACATTCACCTGAACCAGCGGAATATTGACGCCAAGGCGTTTAAGCGGCTTCAGAAGGAGCTGGAGCGTGCCCAGCTTGTCGCTGCGGAGGATCTTCCCCCGGATGTTGTCACGATGAACACCAAAGTTCAGGTGTTCGACCTGGAAATGGGGGATCGCTATACCTTTACGCTTTCCTGGCCGGACCAGAAGAATACGGGAAACAAACGGGTGAATGTTCTGGCTCCTCTCGGAATGGCCCTGCTTGGGAGTCGTGTCGGCCAGGAAATTGAATGGCCGCTTCCAAACGGCAACTGCCGGCTGCGGATTGAGGAAATTCTTTTTCAGCCGGAGAGCGGTTCCGCGCTCAGAAGTCTCGGGAGAGAGGGATATTATGAAGAGCAGCTTGATTCATAAGACGACAGTTGCCGTTGCCTCGGCAATCCCGCCCGATCCCATGTTCCGCTCTTTTGCGGAAATGGTGTCGGGAAGGTCGTTTTCGACGATTTGTCGGGTCGCTCCCGGCCGGCTGAACGGCCGGGATGCGGAGGCACGCCTGCGAAACGTTTTTGCCTCGGAACACGCGGATCTAATGATTTGTGAGTGGAGGCAGGCATCGGACGAAATCCAGTGGATGCTTCGCCTGGCGCATGAGCTGCGAAAGCCGGCCGTGTTGATCCGTCCCGGTGCATTGAGTGCGGCCGGACGGATTGTTGTGGCCACGGCGGGCGGGCCGAATGTCAGCGGGCAGATATGGATTGCAAAAACCATTTCGGATCGGCTGAGAGTCCCGGTTGAAGTTCTGCACTGGCGACCGGCATTTTCCCGGACGGCCGGGCTTGAGGATTCTGCTGTTGAGAAGGTGCTGCTAGGGTCGCTTGGAATGCAGGTGCGGGTTCATCAGATCGCGGGATCGGATTTTTCCGACGGCGTGAACCGGATTCTTCAGGATGGAGATGTACTGGTGATGGGCGCTCCCGGAGCCCTGCGCTGGGGAACCTCTTTTGAGGGATCGCATCCGGACCGTATTGCAAAGAGAATGTCTCAGCCGCTGATCCTGCTGTCGTCTGCGCCTTCGGGCGCGGCGAGTCTGCGGCGTCTGTTCTGGGGGGATCTAATTCTTCCCCAGGCGCAGGCCTCCGGCAGAGAGGAGGCGGTCGAACTGCTGATTGATTGCCTGATCCGGCACAATCAGCTGTCGCCTTCCGATAAAGATCGGATCTTCCGGGCGGCCCTGGAACGGGAGAATATATCGTCGACTGCGGTGGACTGCGATACGGCGTTTCCGCATGTACTGCTTCCGGGATTTTTCGGCGTGTCTGCCTGCATGGGA
The DNA here is from genome assembly GCA_050253185.1 of Kiritimatiellales bacterium. Classification (GTDB taxonomy): domain Bacteria; phylum Verrucomicrobiota; class Kiritimatiellia; order Kiritimatiellales; family Tichowtungiaceae; genus Tichowtungia. The sequence continues at coordinate 11,205 of JBFWJN010000048.1, forward strand.
ATTTTTCCAGAAGGAGTGAAGTTCGGGGCAGGGGATGGTTCGCTGTCGTATTTCATGTTCCTGTTGATCACCTCGAAGGGCTTTTCAGAGGAATATTTAAAGGTTCTGGCAAAAATCGCGAAGCGTATGATCTGTGCCGATGTTCGCTTCGCACTGTTGAACTGCCGTACTTCGCAGGAGGTCCTGCAGGTTCTGGAGCCGGACATCAAACAGCATTGAGATCGGGAGATGGGCTATGAGCCGAGGCAGGGAATCGCGTTTCCCGTTTCGGGCCAACTGGTTGCCGGCCTGAATTTTTATAATCCGGAAACTTCATTTGTACAGATTCCTGACGGCTTGTTGGTGAATTGAACCGCGGGCTGTCTAGCCTGATAGAAATAGCGCGCGACGAGTCCGGTCCAGCAGATGATGAGGATGAGGAGCAGCCAGAATTTTTCTTCGGAGGTCAGTGTAAATCGTCCGCGGAGCCAAATGATGAGCTCCTCCAGAATGATCGGCCTTTTCTTTTTCATTCTGTGTGGGATTTTAATGAACCATCTCGCAGATGGAAGGTTTATCGGTTAAAGAATCTGTTGCCGTATGAAGTCACTGAAGCAGTCCAGTGCACGGGTCGGATGTTTGTTCGTGTGCTGGAGCCGGTAGAAGTGCCGCTGCAGTCTGGGAAACGGTGTGTGAAGTTCGGTCAGTGTTTTAGCTTTCAGTTCTTCCGCGACGGTCAGGCGGGAGAGACAGCTGATGCCCAGGTTGTTTTTGACGGCCTGCTTGACGGCTTCGGTGTGGCCGAGTTCATAATGAACATCCAGTCTGCCGAGTTTGGCGGCAACGGCCTGTTCGAAGATTTCGCGGGTGCCGGAGCCCTGTTCGCGCAGAATCCATTGCGAGGCCGCCAGCTCGGCGCGGGTGGTTTTCGGTTTTTTTGCCAGTGGATTTTTCTGGCCGGAGAAAATGATCAGTTCGTCGGTTCTCCAGATTTCGGTGTCGATATTCGGATTACGGCAGGTGCCTTCGATGTAACCGAGGTCGATGTCGAAGTCGAGCAGGGTATGGATGATCTGGTCGGTGTTGCCGACCTGCAGGGCGATCCGCACGTCCGGATGTTTCTGTGAAAAGAGGCCGATGAGCCGGGGCATGAGATAGTTGCCGATGGTGGAGCTGGCCCCGATCCGCAGTTCTCCGCTAATTTGCGCGCCGGTTCGGCTGAACAGTCCCTCGATTTCTTCCGCATGGGCGAGTAGTTCGACGGCTTTGGGAAAGAGATGCCGGCCGTTGCCGTTCAGTGCGAGCCGTTTGCCGATGCGGTCAAACAGCGGCTGTCCGAGCTGCCGTTCGAGTTCGGCCAGCGCCATGCTGGCGGCGGACTGGGACAGTCCCGATTCTTCCGCCGCCCGGCCGACATGACCGCGGCGGGCGATGGCGCAGAAAACTTCGAGTTGGCGGATTGTGATGTTCATACAGCCTATATATCAATTTTTTTGATTATTGCGATCAATAAGATGAATTGGACCGATTGGTTTAAGTCGCTGTATTTTTGCCCGGAATTTAATGCGCGTTATTGCGCGGAAAGGTGAGTTTCCAATGTATCGTCTCGTTCCCGGTTTGCTGTTCGCCACCCTGATTGCCGGTCTGGCCTCTGCGGTTTCCGCGGCGGTTCCCGGGCCGGGGGTTGTTTTCTTTGCGATAGTGACTGGTTTGGCATTTGGTAATTTTCTGCCGACGATTGCCGCAGCCGATGCCGGCATGGCATTTGCTGAACATCGCATTCTGCCGGTGGCGATTGCCCTGATGGGAACCGAACTGGAACTGCATACGTTGGGAAAACTGGGATTCTCTGCCTTCCTCATTGTGATTCCGGCCATGACGATTTCGATTTCGTGCGCGCTGCTGATCGGCCGGTTCCTGAAGCTTCCGGTGTCTGCTTCGCTGGTGCTGGGAATCGGCAATTCCGTTTGCGGATCGTCGGCGGTGCTCGCGGCTGCCCCGGCGGTAAAGGCGGAGCAGCACGAAGCGGCTGTGGCGGTTGCTGCGGTGAACCTGATGGGAACAATCGGCATGTTTCTGCTGCCGGGACTGGCGGTTTTTCTCAGGCTTTCTGCGGTTAGGACCTCCTATCTGCTGGGCGGCAGCCTGCAGGCGGTCGGGCAGGTGGCGGCGGCCGGTTTTGCGGTTTCCGATCCGGTCGGCGGGGATGCGCTGGTGATCAAGATGCTGCGCGTCCTGATGATCGGACCGATTGTCATGATCCTTCACCTGATTTTCAATTCAAGGCGTTCGATGCCGGGACAGAAGAAAAAATACATTCCGGGCTATATCATTGGGTTCGCCATATGCGCGGCCGCAGCCTGTCTGATGGACGGAGATCAGCTGATTCTTCCTCACGTGAAACAACTGGCGAGTCTATTGATGGTAATTTCCATGGCCGCGGTCGGTTATCGAATTCATTTGCGTTCATTGCTGAGGCAGGGCCCTAAAGCCGTGCTGCTGGTGGGCTGTCTGAGTGCGATCCAGACCGGACTGATCTTGTGTCTGGAGACATGGTTATCGGTATGAAAACAGATTGTTCGGCGAAGGGCGGTTGCGTAAAATGCTTAGGAAACTCAGTGAAAGGAAGGTATGACCGCCATTTACGAAACACCGATGCAGGTGCGCGATTACGAGTGTGATATTCAGGGTATCGTCAACAACTCGGTTTATCAGAACTATCTGGAACATGGGCGCCATGAATTTCTTCACCATGTCGGACTGACCTTTTCCGCGCTGCATGACCAGGGACTGGATCCCGTCGTGACCGAAATCACCCTGCAGTATAAGCAGTCCCTGCTGCCGCGCGATCGATTTACGGTCCGAACCGCGATGCGGAAAGAGGGGCGTGTGCGTTTTGTGTTCGATCAGGAAATCATCCGGGAAGATGGTGCGCTGATCCTGAAGGGAGCCGTGACCGGCGTCGTGACCCGCAACGGCCGTCCGGGTGCCCCGGACGTGTTTGACGCCGTCTTCACTGCGGCACCCTGAAATCCGATATTACGGATTTCCGCAGACTGGTACCCCGGGCGGGATTTGAACCCGCGACCTACGGATTAGGAATCCGTTGCTCTGTCCAGCTGAGCTACCGGAGCATAGTTTATAAGCTGTTGGCTTCTATTAAATTACAGGTTTACAGAACGGGACAGAACGTGTCTTTACCGGCCGCAAAACAGAACTATACTATGCAATTAGTTAGCGGGGCGGCAAGAAAATCAAAAGTTTGTTGCGGACGAAAAACGGGACGCTAGCCAGCTATCCTTTGACCGACCTGCTGGAGCAGGCAGTTGCTCTGTCGCAATGCGGGAACAACGGCATTTCATTTGATATGTTGGCGGAACAATGGCTCAAAGTTGCCGAAACCGCCATGACGCCATCAACCCGACTGCGGGCAGCAGGTGTGATTAGATCGTTGAACTGCTTTTTGAAAACGACAGAGGCTCGGCGGATTACAAAACTTATGCTTGAGGAATGGGCAGAAATGCGCAGCAAAGAAATTTCAGCCCGGACATTTTATTGCGAACGGAAACGTTGCGCCGAACCTTGGACTATGCCGTTCGCGAAGGCATCATTTTCAACAACCCTGCGCTGGTCATTTCCAAATTGAAAGCCCGCAATGGGGGGCGGGGGTCAAAATTCGTCGCCTTCAGGGCATTTAAGGGGTGATTCTTGAAGGACAAGGAGGTCGACTGCACGGCCTAATTTTGTGACATTGGGCAATTCCATTAAGGTTAACCTGATAGCATACGCTGCGTCCGCCACCACTTGGGGTAAGGACATTGGTGCGGACCAGCTCCTACTAGATCACGCGTGGCCGTTTTTGCCTGTGTCCGACAAGACTCCATCCGGAGTTCAATTTTCTTATTTTTCGCGAGACGGACGCGAAATATCTTGCAATTTATGCGGGGGTGAATGCCCCCTTAGGGAATCAAAAGGTGCGTGTCCCTTGATGAAAAATTTTCGTCCGGTGTTTGGTGTGAGGGGACGGAGGAAATATTCCGTTCTTTTTTGCTGATGGATCGTTTGGTGAGAAGAAATTCGTCTTGCGCAATGCTTTGTATAAATATATTTTTAAATTCATCCAATGAATGAGGCTTGATTATGAATATGCTTATATACCCGATCAGTTTGGCCAGTTTATTTACTACAGTGATTGCGGAAACGCATACTCCGAATGTGCTGTTTATTTCGGTTGACGATTTAAACGAAGATATTGGGTGTCTTGGAGGACCGGCACGTACTCCCAATATTGACCGGCTGGCTGCGGAAGGGGTGGTTTTTACTGATGCCCATTGCAATGTTCCCGTCTGCAACGCCTCCCGGGCCAGTCTTATGACCGGTCGGGCGGCATCGGAAATCGGGGTGTATGAAAACAATGTCAATTTCCGAAATGTATCCGGAGGGACAGACCTTGTTACAATTCCTCAATACTTCCGCCAGAACGGCTACAGGGCCGAAGCAGCCGGAAAAGTTTTTCATCATGGGCGGAACACATCGGATCAGCCGGATCCATGGTCGGATCCTGTATCATGGGATCTTCAGTATCGTAACAAAATGGGAGTGCCTGCTCCGAAGATTCCTCTAGACCAGATGTGGCATAAAGGAACGCTGACCGCAGCTTATTTCAGCACAGCATATGATTTTCGTCCGATTCAGATTGCCAGTGAAGAGACTTATGACTGGCAGAACGCCGGATACTGCGCAAATTTTCTCACCGAAAAGCACGACAAACCTTTCTTCCTTGCTTGTGGAATTTTTAAGCCTCACCTGCCGTTCATTGTCCCGTCAAAATATTTTGACCTTTATCCTCTCAGTGAAATTGAACTTCCCTCTTCGTATCTGAAGGGTGATCTTGATGATCTGGGGCCGGAAGGGATTCGCTGGGCGCATAAGGCGAATATGCATGAATATATTGAAGAGTTCGGGGTGTGGAAGAATTTTGTTCAGGGGTATCTGGCGGCAGTTACATTTGCCGATGACTGCCTCGGTCAGCTCCTTGATGCTTTAGAAAAGAGTCCGTATGGTGACAATACCATTGTTGTTCTTTTTGGAGATAACGGTTTTCATTTGGGATCGAAAGAGCACTGGGAAAAATTTACTTTCTGGAACCGCAGCTCTCATGTGCCGCTGATTATTTATCGTCCCGGAATGAAAGCGGGGGTATGCAATCGGACTGTCAGCCTGATTGACCTTTATCCAACTCTTGTTGATCTGTGCAGGCTCCCTGCGCAGCAGGGACTTTCCGGGACCAGTCTTGCCCCATTGCTGGCCAATCCGCTTCTGGAGTGGACTCGTCCTGTTCATCAGTATTATCTGGGACCTGGCAATGAAGCTTTTGTGACCGGGAAATGGCGCTATATCCATTATAAAACCGGGGAAGAAGAGCTTTATGATCGGGAGAAGGACCCGAATGACTGGGTGAATCTGGCGGCTGATCCGGAGAAAAAAAATATCCTGGAGCAATTTCGCAGGCAGCTTTCCTGTAAGCCATGAAGTGATCTGCTGTTGCGAAGAGCTTTTTGGAAATTTGAAATCTGATGTGTTTTAATCAACGAAACATCAAGGGTTAATACTGTAATATTTTTATTGCGCAATTATTTGCATTAGTATTTTATATCCATGTTGTT
>JBFWJN010000049.1:0-16689 GCA_050253185.1 Kiritimatiellales bacterium
CGACGCTCTTCCGATCTTGCATTCGTCCTTGCCGGAGAGAATGAAAAACTCCGGCACCAACGCGGATTTAAACACGCCGAGCAGGTCGTAGGCGTAATGCGGATTGTCTACATCCAGCAGCATTTTCTTCAGTTTTCCAGGCATTGGAATCTGCATCTGCTGTTCAACAAAATCGACCAGCGCCGCGCCCTTCCCGAACTGCGCAATCAGCTTGAGCGACAGCGCATAGAGGATATGGCGCTCGGTGATCGAGCCGCCGCGCGGCGCCTCGGAAATCGCAATCACGTCTTTTTCGAAGTCCAGCTGCGGCGCACCGAGCTCAGCCAGCTTTGCATTGAGCCGCTCGACCTCTTTGCGGTCGCGGGCAATGCGCGCTTCGTGAATCGGCTTCAGAAATTCCGCCACCGCATCGAACTGCGACCTCGGAATTCCGTGGAACGCGATGTAGCTGACGTTCGGCTCGTCCGGGTTGTTGGTTTTGCGGCCTTCAACCAGCGTGCCGTCCATATTCACACGGAGCTCGCAGCCCGCCGTGGCGGCGATGCCGATGTTCTTCGCCGCATCCAGAAACTCCGCACAGCCGGCAACAGAATCATGATCCATGATGCCGACGGTGCCGAGCCCGGCCACCTGCGCCTTGGCGGGAATTTCCGCCGGGGCGTAGGGGCTGAATGAATACGTCGAATGAACGTGGTTGTTGATTTCCTGCATAGGCTAGACTCCCTTACGGGTGATGCGCAGCAGCTCGCCGGTCGTGTAGTTGTGTTTCACAACATGGCCGGGCAGCGGCAGAACCCGCTGATGGATCGCATCGATCATCCAGTCGGCCTGCGGATAGTAGTCTTTTTCCATTTCGGCAGCCGGGGAAATCCAGTTCTTGGCTCCGACGACGACCGGCGGTGCATCGAGGTAGTCGAAGCAGAGTGTCGTGAGGTTGTCGGCGATGTTGTGCAGTGCGCTGCCGCGTTCAACGGCGTCGGAAGCCAGCACCACACGACCGGTTTTTTTCACCGATTCCACCAGCTTGTCGTAGTTGAGCGGGTTGATGAAGCGCAGATCGATCAGTTCCGCTTCGAGGCCGTATTTGGCTTTCAGTTCTTCGACCGCTTTCATACCGCTGTAAAGCACCGGACCAACCGTAATGAGGGTCAGGTCTTTTCCCGGAATGCGAACGGCCGGTTCGCCTTCGGGCGTTTCGAAGTAGCCTTCCGGTACGCCGTCTTTTTCGAACTGTTCGCCGACGCCGTAGGTCTTCTGCGATTCGAAGAAGATGACCGGATCGGTTCCGGACAGCGCAAGGTTGAGCATGCCCTTGGCGTCGTTGGTCGTCGCCGGGTAGAACACTTTCAGGCCCGGGATATGGTTGACCATCGCGGTCCAGTCCTGCGAGTGCTGCGCGCCGTATTTGTTACCGACGGAAATGCGCAGAACCAGCGGCATCTTCAGGATGCCGGCGGACATGGACTGCCACTTGGCGATCTGGTTGAAGATCTCGTCGCCGGCGCGGCCCATGAAGTCGCAGTACATCAGCTCGACGCAGACACGGCCGCCGCTCAGGGCGTATCCGCAGGCGGAACCGACAATCGCACCTTCGGAGATCGGCGAGTTGAACAGACGGTGATACGGAATGGATTCGGTCAAACCGTTGTAGCAGGCGAACGCTCCGCCCCAGTCACGATTTTCTTCACCGTAGGCGACAAAGGTCGGATCGGTGTAGAAGCGGTGCATCATCGCTTCGAAGATTCCGTCGCGATAGGTGTAGAGGCGGTTGGCGGAAATGGCTTTGCCGTCGGCATCGAATGCGTAGCGGGCTTTGCTTTTGAGCTTCTGCACGCGCGGGTTTTCGTCCCACGAAAGCAGGACTTCCGGCTCGCGGTCGTCAAACTTTTCGACCTTTTTGTTGGAGTACATCACGTCTTCAATCACGTCGATGCTTGTGTACGGAGAAACGGTTTTGTCCGTCGCCAGTTTGAGCGCCTTGGTGACCTTGGCGGTGACCTTGGCTTTGAAGGCCGCGGCATCGTCGTCGGTCATCGCACCGTTGCCGATGAGGTATTCACCGAACAGTTTGATGCAGTCGCTGGCTTCCCAGAGCTCGATCTCTTCCTTTGAACGGTAGGAGGATGCATCGGACGGAGAATGACCGGAAATGCGGTAAGTTACAATGTCGAGCAGTGCCGGGCCCTTCCCATCGAGAAGAACCTTCTTCTGCCGGCCGGTGGCGTCGGCCACGGCCAGCGGATTGTAGCCGTCGACACGTTCGGCGTGCATCTGCTCGGGATTGATGCCGGCGCCGATGCGGGCGAGCATGTCGTAGCCCATCGTTTCGCCGCGGGTCTGTCCGCCCATGCCGTACTGGTTGTTCATGATGTTGAACAGGACCGGAGGGGAGCCGAACTCGTCGTCCCACAGTTTGCGGTACTGGTCCATCGCGGCCATCCAGAACCCTTCCCAGACCGGGCCGCAACCGATGGCCGCGTCACCGATGTTGGCAATCACGATACCGGGTTTGCGGTTGATCAGCTTGAACAGCGCCGAACCGACCGAGACGTCGCCAGAGCCGCCGACGAGCGCGTTGTTCGGCATGGAGCCGAACGGAATGAAGAACGCGTGCATGGATCCGCCGAGACCTTTGTTGAACCCGTTTCGGCGGGCGAAGATTTCTGCCAACGTGCCATAGAGCACAAAGTCTTCGGCCAAGTCTTTGACGCTTTCCTGCGAACCGTCCCTGACCGGCTTCACGGTTGCGCCGTCGAGAAACTCATCCATGATCTTGGTGAGCTTTTCGTCGTCGAGCTGGTAAACCGCGGACAGACATTTAGCGAGAATTTCACCGTGGGAACGGTGCGAGCCGAAGATGTAGTCGTCGGTGTCGAGATTAACCGCCTGTCCGACGGCGGCGGCTTCCTGTCCGATGGAAAGGTGGGCCGGGCCGGGATGGTTGTATTCGATCCCCTCATAAGCACCCTGCGTTTTGATGAGGTTGAGCATGGTCTCAAACTCACGGATCATCAGCATGTCGTAGTACATCTTTTTCAGACGTTCGACACCGTACTTTTTTACTTCCTTCTTATAGTCCGGCTTATATTGGTTCACCGGGATCGACTTGAAGGTGATCTCTCCCGCGGAGCGAACCTCCTTGGGACACACAACCTGATTCTTGGGCATCTCTTTCTCCTCGTTAAAGCGGCCTGCAGGCCTCGTTTAATTCGTTCAAATGTTCTGCTCGTTAAATTCGCTAAAAAATGAATCCGGATTGAACGGCTTCAACGATTTAAACGACTTCAACGATCTCTTTCTACAATGCAAACATCACATCCCGCATGACTTCTCCAACGGTCGGGTGCGGGAAAACAATTTCGCGGATATCCTTGATCCGCAGTTCAGCTTCAATCATCACGGCAGCGCCGTAAATCATTTCGGATACGCCGGCGCCGACCATATGGACGCCGAGCAGCACGTCGGTCTCGGCATCCTTGATCACCTTGACCGATCCAGGGCCGCGCTTGCCGTTTTCGGCGAGGAAGCGGCCGCTCATCGTCAGCGGCAGCGAGGCGGCTTCGACGTTGTATCCGGCTTCTTTCGCCTGATCTTCCGTCAGTCCGCAGCCGGCGACTTCGGGCATCGAATAGACGGCCCACGGAATGGCGTTGCGGCGGAAGCGGTCCTTCTGTCCACAGATCGTGTTAAGCACAACTTCACCCATGCGGGTGGCGGAATGAGCCAGCTGCGACAGACCGGTGACGTCGCCGATCGCATAAACGTTCGGCAGATTGGTACGCAGCTGTTCGTCGACTTTGATCCCGCGGCGATCCATATCCAGACCGGCTTCTTCGAATCCGGTGTCCTTCAGATTCGGCGAACGGCCGACGGACATGAGCACCACATCGGCTTCGATCGTTTTGGCTTCGCCCTTGGCGTCGGTGTACCGGACGGTATGTCCATCAATCGCGGTCACTTTGCAGCCGAGGTTGAAATTCACTTTGCCTTTGAGTGCACGACGGAATTCCTTAGCCTGCTCGCGATCCATGAACGGGATGATTTCGTCGAGCATTTCGATGACGTCGACTTTGACCCCGAGGCTGCTGAAGAAGCTGGCGAATTCAATGCCAATCACGCCGCCGCCGATCACAACCAGCGATCCAGGAACCTTATCGATGCTCAGGATGTCGGTACTGGTCATCACGTGAAGCTGGTCAGCGCCGGGAATCGGCGGAATGAAGGGCGATGAACCGGTGGCGATCACCACGTTTTCGCCTTCGTACACTTTTTCGCCGACCTGCACCTTGCGCGGACCGATGAATTTCGCCGTTCCGTTGACGACGGTGACTTTGTTTTTCTTCATCATATAGGCAATGCCGCCGCGCAGGGTTTCAATGACTTCCTGCTTCCAAGCCATCGCTTTGGACAGATCAAATTTTACAGAGCCGACGTCGACCCCGAAATCCGCCGCTTCCTGAGCATGCACATAGTGCTTGGCGGAGTTGAGCAGCGTTTTGGTCGGAATGCAGCCCCAGTTCAGGCAGACGCCGCCGAGATACTCTTTTTCGATCAGCAGCACTTTTTTGCCGAGGTGTCCGGCGCGTTCGGCCATTACATAGCCGCCGGGTCCGGCGCCGATGATGATGATATCGAATTCCGCACCGCTGGATTTGACAGAGGGCAAAGGTCGGGGATCAGAAGTCGGAACTTTTTCTTCAACCTTTGGAGACGGCACGAGAACCGGCTTACTGACCTCTGGTTTCTGTTCTCTGACTTGTGACGATGTTTCCGGTCTCAGACCGGAAATATCTTCCCCGGGTGCGCCGATGGCGGCGATCACTTTGAGCACCGGGACGTCGGCGTCGGCAGGATAAAAGATGCCGAGGACGGTACCGGCGGCCGGAGCGGGCACCTCGAAGGTGGCTTTGTCGGTTTCGACTTCGCAAAGCGCCTGCCCTTCGGCAACGGTGTCGCCCTCTTTCACTTTCCAGTCGATGATGATACAAGATTCGACGGACTGTCCCTGACGCGGCATTAAAACTTCTGTGGCCATGATCTGTTTTCCTTTCTATTGATTCATTAGCGAACCAGTAGCATATCAAAAGCGGCAAGGCTTTGTCGAAGTGCAACAAGAAAACGAGCGGCCGGAGCGCCGTCGCTCGCGCAGTGGTCAAACGTCAGCGACAGGCCGATGTGCGGAACGAAGTCCACGCCGCCGTCTTTTTTCATCACCGGCTTCGGCTGAATGCCGCAGACGCCGAGAATTCCAACTTCCGGCGCGTTGAGCACCGGCGTAAAGCTTTCGATGCCCATTGCGCCGAGGTTGGTGACCGTAAAAGTCCCGCCCGTCAGTGCATCCGGCTCGATGGTGCCGTCGATGGCGGCGGTGGCGAGGCGCTTGGCCTCGGCCGATATCTGCTTGAGCGTCAGGCGGTTGGCGAAGCGGATGACGGGGACCATCAGGCCGCGCGGCGTGTCGACTGCGACGCCGAGGTGAACGTTTTCGAAGCGCGTGATTTTGTCGCCGAGCCAGTGGGCGTTGAGTTCCGGAAAGTCCGGCAGCGTGCGGGCAACGGCAAAGAGCACCACATCGTTAAGTGTGATGCCGCCGACGCCGGCGCTCTCGGGCGCCGCTTTGCATTTGGCACGGAAGTCGAGCATGGTGCGCGCATCGGCTGAGGAGTTCATCGTCAGCTGCGCGGTGTTCTGCAGCGAGGCGAGCATACGGCCCGCCACCACTTTGCGGACGCCGCGAACCGGAGTCGTTTCTGTCGTCCCCGGGAAGTCCAGCGCGCCGACCGCAGCGGCGATATCCTGCGGCGCGACTTCTGAGAGGTCACTCAGAAGCACGCGGCCGCCGATACCGCTGCCCGCGGCCGGAACCGTCACCCCGCCGGCAGCGACTTTGGCTTTTGCGGCGGGGGAGAGAGCCGCTCGACCATTGATCACCGCCAGCACGTCGCGTTCGATCACGCGTCCTTCCGGACCGGTGCCGGCCAGACCTTGAACATTTAAACTGTTGGCCGCCGCCAGATTTTTCGCACGCGGCGACACACCGGCTTCGCCGGAACGCTGAATATTAACTGATGGACTATGAACCGCCGAAGGCTCTTCCGTTTTCTTCTCTTCGACTTTCGGAGTTTCCGGTTCGACATTCTGCGATTCTGCCGGGCGGAGAGCGGAAATGTCTTCTCCGGGTGCGCCGATGGCAGCAATCACTTTGAGAACCGGGACGTCGGCGTCATCCGGATAAAAGATGCCGAGCACGGTGCCGTCGGCCGGGGATTCCACTTCAAAGGTCGCCTTGTCGGTTTCTACTTCACAGAGCGCCTGGCCGGCTGTGACCGTATCGCCCTCGCTGACTTTCCAGCCGATGATGATGCAGGACTCCACTGATTGGCCCTGCCGCGGCATTAATACTTCCGTCGCCATAAAACCGTCTCCTTAAATTATGCCTTGATCACTTTCACATTCGCATCCGAGAGCTTCTGCTCAAATTCACTGTGCAGGTAGCAGTCCGTCACCAGCACGTTGACGCCGTCAAAAGGAAGAATGCGCGCAAACCCGGCATTGCCGAACTTGCCCGAATCCGCCACCGCCACGACTCGATCAGCCTGATCCGCCATTTTACGGACGAAATCGGCACTCTCCACACTGTTTGCCGTGAACCCCTGCTTGAAAGAAGCCCCGTCCACACCGATAAACGCCTTGGCGACATGAAACTGTGCGACGGCCTGCTGTGCGAGCGGCCCGACGATTCCCTCTTCAGACGAGCGGAACTCGCCGCCGACCAGCGTGACGCGCAGCTGGGGGTTGGCCCGCGCATAGGTCAGCAGGAGCGTGTTGTTCGTCACGATATGAATATCGCGTTTACCAAGCAGATATTTCGGAATAAGCGCAGTGGTCGTGCCGGCGGTGATAATAACGGTGTCTCCGTCTTCAATCAGGTGTGCAGCCGCTTTGGCGATCGCCGCCTTGACATCCTTTTTGGAACGGATGCGTTCGAGGATTTTCGGATGGAACGCCGGCATCGCGCCGCCGTGTGTACGGACGATCAGGCCTTCTTCTTCCAGTGCGGCCAGATCCGCACGCGCGGTGACAGCCGTCACACCAAACCGTTGAGCAAGGTCCGCCACGCTGATTTCACTGTCTTCAGCGAGCAGTTCCAGAATTTCTTTTTTCCGTTCTGACAGGACAGATGCCACAGACCCTCTCCTTTAGTCTTCGTTTTGGTTTCTATATGCTTTCATAAATGCCTTCTTTTTATTTTTGTTTCAATATCTATTTTATATTTTTTTGTAGACTCCCTTTGCACCTAATGCGATATTTTCAAAAAAACAGCAACAGATAGGAGTGTTCGATGAAGTACGAGTTTATGCATCCCCGAGATGAACTGGCGATGACGCTGGATCGTATCTACAACTATAAAATGACCACTACTTCGGGAGGAAACCTCTCGATTATCGATGAAAACGGCGATATCTGGATCACGCCCGCGCGCGTCGATAAAGGACAGCTGTCCCCCAAAGACATCGTCTGCGTGAAAAAGGACGGAACGGTTGAAGGACGCCATCCGCCCTCCTCCGAATTTCCGTTCCACAAGGCTGTCTATGACGCCCGGCCGGATATCCGTTCGGTGGTTCACGCTCACCCGATGGCGCTCGTCGCTTTCAGCTGTGCGCACAAAGTGCCGGAAACCAAATCGTTCCCCGGCGCATGGAACACCAACGGGCTCGTCGGCTTCGCGCCGTACGGCGTCCCGGGCAGCGAAGACCTCGGCAGGAAAATCGCCGAAAAATTCAAGGAAGGCTTCGACAGCGTCATCCTGGAAAACCACGGCGTCTGCTGCGGAGGAACCAACCTGCAGGATGCGTTCGGCCGGTTCGAAACCCTCGAACTCTGCTGCAAGACACTCATCAAGGCCAGTCAGCTCGGCACTCCGAACGCACTGACCGATGAGCAGCTCCAGCTGCAGGACAAGAGCTATACCAAGCTCGAGCCCTTCGAATACAGCGTGGACATGATGAGCATCCGCGAAAAGGAACTTCGCTGCGCACTGGCCGCCTTCATCCAGCGCGGCTACCGCCAGCGCCTGCTCACCAGCAGCACCGGCAGCTTTTCGGCCCGCATTGACAAGGATTCCTTCCTGATCACTCCCAACCCGCTCGACCGGCACATGACCCAGCCCGAAGACCTCGTGATGATCCGCAAAGGCAAAAAGGAATTCGGCAAACGCCCGAGCCGCGCCGTCCAGTCGCATCAGGCGATCTACGATGCCCACCCGGAAATCAACGCCATCATCAACGCCTACCCGGTCAATGCAATGGCCTTCAGCCTGTGCGGCGAAAAGGTCAACACCTACACCATTCCGGAAAGCTACGTCTTCGTCGGCGACGTGCAAGTGCTTCCGTTTGAAACCAGCTTCAACGATTATCCGAAGCTCTGCGAAACGCTCTCGCTCAAAACTCCGGCCGCCGTGTGCTGCAACAACGGCGTCATGGTCGTCGGCGACAGCGTCCTCTCCGCCTTCGACAAACTCGAAGTGCTGGAATGCTCCGCCGAAGCCATCATCAACAGCAACCCGATCGGCGGCTGCGTTCCGATGAGCCAGGAAATCATCGACGAGCTCTGCGAAGCCTTTCAGTTATAATGGGGCTTCCCGCGTCTTTTCCAGTGAACCCCGGCGAATAGAAATTCTAAGAAAGGTATATTTTTTTATAAAAAAAAAGATATATTCGGGCAAATAGTAACGATCCAGTTTGACCGCAATGAAAAGTGTCCCTGTTAAGAAGAAGAAGCAGCTGATTGCACAGAATGAGGCCACTCTGCTGCAACTGGTTCGCTCCTATCAAGGCATTTCGCGAATTGAGCTGGCTGCGCTGATGGGCGTGGCTCCTTCAACAATCGGGATCTTTGTATCCCGACTGCTGAAAGAGGGATTTCTGATTGAAGAAGAAACCGTCAAGCTGGAACGGGGACGACCGCGAACCGTGCTGCGGCTGAATCCTGAAGGCGGGTGCCTGCTCGGTGTCGATTTTGAAGCCAACCGAATCCGTGCCATCTGTTTGAATTTTAATGAGGAAATCGAACAGACCATCTCGGTTAAGGTCAATCCGGCGCATGGAGTGCAGGAGGTTCTGGACAAAATCTCCGAGGCGGTTCGAAGTGTGATGCCGAAAAAACCCAAACGCATTCTGGGACTCGGGGTGGCCGTTCCGGGGCCGGTTGATCAGGAAAAAGGCACCAGTGTTTATTACAAGCACATCAAAGGCTGGGAAAATGTTCCTTTGACGGCTTACCTGAAAGCACAGTTCAAAGTCCCGGTCTATCTCGAGAACAATATTCGTGCGATGGCTTCTGCAGAACTCTGGTTTGGACAGGGACGCACCCTGCAGCAGTATGTCTGTATCGGTGTCCGCAGCGGAATCGGCGCCGGGATTGTTGCCAACAATCAGATCTATACCGGCGCACACCACAGCGCCGGTGAAATCGGTTCATGGCGATGCCCGGCGTTTGTTGTAAACAACGGAAGTGTACAGACGGATTCTCCCTATATTGAACTGGAAGAGGCCGCGTCCGTGCGTGCGGTGCTCGAGAATCTTAGAACTGCGGTGAAAAACGGGAAATCTTCCTCATTACCGAAGTCCGGATTGACGGTTAATCATATTATTCAGGCGTATCAGGGTGGCGACCCGTTAACGGTTGCCCACCTGAATAAAGCGGCGGACGCACTCGGCTGGCTGGCCGGACAGATTGCCGTCCTGCTCGATCCCGAAAAAATCATTTTTTCCGGAGCCTTCATGCTGCTTGGGAAACCGTTTCTGGACCGAATCCGGGAGGCGATTTCCGAACATGTTCATCTGCGACATGTAAAATGCCCTGAACTTGCGGCCTCTGAACTGGGCGAATTCAACGGAGCACTGGGAGCCGCGGCGCAGATTGTCCACCACTGGACACCGGAACGGTAAAAGCAACGAATCCCCTGCGTTTCAATCTGCCATTCGCGGCGGGTTTGGAATTATATCTCCAGCTCTTTCTTCTCTCTTTCAGATTTCAACTGCCGGCGAATATCGGACATTTTTCCCCGGGTCAGCGGATAAATATAAACAAAGAAAAAGGCGAATACGGCCAGTGACGCAGGAACTGCGGCAAACAGCACCCGCAGTTTGAAAACGGTTGAAGCTGCCTGCTGAGAGAGCGTTGTATTTACACCGACGGCAACCGCAAACGTTCCCGCCAGACCGCCGGCAACTGCATAAATTGATTTGTTGATAAACGACTGAACCGAACTGAATACGCCCTCCCGGCGTTTGCCGAACTTCCACTCATCGTAGTCACAGATGTCCGCCAGCCAGACAAATGAAACCGTCTGCACGCCAATGATTCCCGGGGCACTCAGCAATGTAGTCATGATCGCAAGGATCGGCAATCGGGGGGTGTAGGCCCACCAACTGGAAACCGATCCAAGGATAATCAGCCCCAATGAAAGACAAAGAGTTGGTTTTTCTCCAATTCGCCGAATGATTTTTTCCACGAAACAGGAAAACACCACCGCACCGATCCCCCAGGACATCCCCACATACCCCCACAAGTTTGCCATGGCGGCCTTATCGCCCGAAAAAACATAATAGATCCCCACAAACATATTGAATCCGCTCACCAGCCCAAACCCGAGCGTACTCAGCGTGGCAACAGCAATCAGATTGAGAAAGGGCCTGCAGGAAATCGCATCCAGCAGAGCCCTCCCAATCGGAATGTAGGACTGCTTCATCGCCTGCGGATTCTCGCGTGAAGAAAAAACCGATATCATGGCGAAAACCGCACAGACCAACCCGATCAGCAGTCCGACCACGCGGGCTCCCTCAATTTCATTGTCGCCAAACAAGGGACAATAGAAGAGTTTATAGGCCCATGGGGTTACAATGGTTGCAACACCCCAGATTAGGCTTCGAATCCCCATCACCCGCACTCGGACATCATGATCATCGGTAATTTCATTACCCAGGGCATAATACGGAACGAGAAACAGCGTCATGGCGATATAAAACAGGCCGGACATAATCAGGAAATAAATAAAAACTCCGACGTTTCCCCAACTGACCGGCGGGGTCCAGATCAGCCAGAAGAAAAATCCTGAAAGCAGCCCCCCGAGAAACATCCAGGGGCGCCGACGCCCCCATCGACTCTTGGTGTTGTCAGACAGCCACCCCATCCCGACATCTGTGATCGCATCCAGCAGCCGGGGAAACGCCATCGCCGCACCGATCCATGCCGGATTAATCTGAAGGCTGATGCTGTAAAACGGCAGCGCGATATTTCCGACCGTCGTCACCATCAAGACCTCAATGGCCTTGCCCAGATTATACCCAACAATATGATAAAATTTCAGCGGCTTATTATACATCAAGTTATTCTCCTTGGGCGGCTATGAGATGGCATACCTGTTTTTCCCATTCAAACAAAGAAACATTTCCAGAACCGGGCCGGGCAGAGATGCCGGCCCGAATCATTGTTACACCTTTTCAATAATGATCCCGCCGACGAGGCGGCGCGCTTCGACCATGGCATCAGCGCGCACCGTGTATTCGCCCGAGCCGAGTGTTTTTTGTCCGCTCAGCGAGTCTTTTTCCATTGCAACGCGAAGCAATTCTTCAGCGAGCACGGCATTGGCTTTTTCTTCGTCGCGGCCCGATGCCTGCAGTTCTTTGGCTTTGTTCCGGATCAGTTCGCTCTGCATGTCAATAATCTCGCCGAGCGTTTGCGCCGCGTCGGTGTCGAGACTGTCGAGATCGACTCCGCCGACGAGGTGATGGGCGGTAAGCAGATTTTCGTAGCAGTAGGCATAATTGAAAGGGTGGATGATGTGCGGCGCATGGGGCAGTGTCGGCGGCCATTGACCGTCGGAGTTGTAGCTGTTGGTAAGGTGGTACCAGGCCCGTTCGGCTACGGCTTTGGGCAGGGTTTCTTCCAAGGCGTTGAGTTTTTCGCGAATGAGGTCCTGCCACGGGCGCAACATGCGCGCCATAGGCGTAGAGGCCCAGGTGCTGGCGCGGGCTCCGTGCCATGCTGCGTCGTCGTCCCATGTGATGGGCTGGGTGTTGGGCGTCAATTCACAGGCTTCGGCGAAGGTGATGAATTCTCCGCGTTCCTGTACGGCTTTGACGAGGGCGATGAGTTTTTCCTGAGCATCAGGCACTTTCTCGAAGACACAGTCGGGTTCGTTCTGGTACTTGAGACGGAACCAGCCGTTGGTTCCGATGTATTCGGCGTCGTCGGCAAAGATAACGAGGGCTCCTTCGCCCATGCCGTCACGGTCACCGCTGTAGCGATCGATGGTTTTGAGGTAGTCTTCGTGGGAGTAGCCGGGCATGCCCATGAAGTAACGTACGGCATACTGGCAGACGCGGTCGGAGCGCAGAAAGACGCGCAGGTCGTCGGATTCCAGGCCTTTGACTTTATTGAAGGGATAGTGCAAGGCGTAGTCGTCGGACGGCAGGTCGTATTTAAAGTCGAAGTTGTAGAAGTTTTTCTCTTTGGTGGCTTCTTTTTCGTAGATTTCCGGGCGCTGCGGAGTGCCTTCGGGGCCGACTTCGCAGCGGCTATAGGATTCAAAGTCGCCGGTGAGGTATTTGTAGCCGGCGTTTTTGATGATGCGCGGAACATAGTTTCTCCAGCCGCATTCAGGGTTCCAGAAGCTGACCGGACGCATGCCCAGCACCTTTTCGTAGATGCGGTGGGAAAATTCCAGCGACCAGGCCCCGTCTTTCTCCGGGAAGTTGGGCAGCATGGGGTGCGCATAGGGTGATCCCATGAATTCGCACGAGCCGTCGGCAATGGCCTTCTTGAGTTTTTCAACAACATAGGTCGTATATTTGGCCATCATTTCGATGGTGTAGCCGCTGGCCTCAAAAACGTATTTGGTGCCGGGAAAATATTCCCGCATGGTGTCGATGGTCATTTCGTACGCCTCGCGAATGACAAACTCATAGTTGTCGGGCGTGAGGTACGCATAGTTCAGGTTCGCGTGAAAAATCGTTACATACTTCATTTTACTTCCTCTTATTTGATTGTTTAAAAACTGGATTTACCTACATTACTTCCCGGGACCGCTCCAACGCTCCGGAGGCATTGGACTCAACCACTCGAGATATTCCTTTTCCATGGTCTTCAAGCTTTCGGGCATTTGTTCAGAAAGATCGTTTTTTTCTCCGATATCTTCCGAGAGATTGAAGAGTTCCCACGGCTTGTTCTCACCCATGCGCAGTAATTTGAGATTACCTTCGCGCATGCCCATTTGATGCGATTCGGTAATTCCCCAGAAAAGGCGTTTGTGCGGC
Organism: Kiritimatiellales bacterium; assembly: GCA_050253185.1. Taxonomy (GTDB): domain Bacteria; phylum Verrucomicrobiota; class Kiritimatiellia; order Kiritimatiellales; family Tichowtungiaceae; genus Tichowtungia. The sequence goes on from JBFWJN010000049.1 coordinate 13,320, forward strand.
ACGTCGTCAGTCCTGCCCAGCAGCCACGGCCAGACATTGGTACCATCAAGCGGCTGACCGGCAGGCCCGACTCCAGCCAAGGCGGCAAAAGTCGGCAGCAGGTCAAGTGAAGAAATCGGAACGTCCACTTTCCCGCCCTGCGGAAGTCGGCTCGGCCAGTTGAAAATAAATGGCACATGGACGCCGCCTTCGGCAACACAGCCCTTCCCGTCACGCAGCGATCCGTTGCTTGACCCGTTTTGGGAACAGGGGCCGCCGTTGTCGCTAAGAAACACAATCAGTGTGTTTTCCCGCTTCTCCAGTTTATCCAATTCAGCGATCAAACGACCGATGTTCCAGTCGAGATTATCGACCATCGCCGCGTAGTTCCGACGTTTCTCATTCGGGATATGATTATATTTTTCTATGTATTTTTTCGGAGCTTCAAGAGGAGTATGTGGAGCGTTGTAGGCCATGTAGAGAAAGAGCGGGCGGTCCTTGTAATTTCTCATGAAGGAAATGGCCTGCGAGGTCAACAAATCACTCAGATAGCCTTCCTGTGGCGGCAGATTGATCCCATTAAATTCCAAGGGTGTTGCATATCCGTACAGTTCGCCGGCCGGCGGGGGGGCCTGGTTGGCCCATCGTTTCATCTGATCGGCATATTGCACGGGAAAATAGTGATGACCCCCGCTGAGAAAACCATAGAACTCATGGAACCCGCGGTTGTTGGGATGGAACATTTCGGATGCACTGAGGTGCCATTTGCCAAACGCTGCCGTTCGGTATCCCGCCCGCGTCATGACATCGCCCAGTGTCTCTTCTTCGGTATCCAAGCCGACGCTTCGGCTTTTCGGCAAAATCGGAGGATTTCTCCAAAATCCAAAACTCTGCTGATAACGTCCGGTCATGATTCCCGCCCGGCTCGGTCCGCAATAGGGATGGGTCACATACCCGGAAGTTAAGCATATCCCCGATGCCGCCAAGCGATCCAGGTTCGGCGTATGGATGTCGCGGCAACCGTACGGCCCGATATCGCCATAACCGAGGTCATCAGCCAAAATCAAAATAATATTCGGCTTCTCTGACGGGTCACACGTTCCGGCCTGCGGGAGGAAAAACATCCCCGCAGCCATCGTTAAAAATCTCCCCGCAAATCGTCTCATTTTTTTCCTTCTGTGCTATGCACCTTCTCTTGGGAAAATAATAAAGCGCATGCATCACAGCCATGTGGATTCGAAGTCATCTCCTGTTTGAAAATTTCGCAGAGGAACCGAAGCTCCGAAATCAATCCTGAAAAAACACTTCTTCCATTTCCGCCCACCACTCTCTTTCATTCCGGTTTCCCAGCGGGATCTGGCAGGCTTCACAACAGGCATTCCATTCGTCCATCCGCGGAACATTACTCAACCGGGCAATGTCTGCTTTGAAATCCGACCCAGTGTATTCGAAGTAACTGAACAGATAGATGTTTCCGTCCGGAAACTCACGAAGATGAATGGAGTAGTTATGCAGACCGACCTGCCGAATGGCTTCAGCAATCTCCGGCCAGATTTCAGCATGCAGTTTTCTGTATTCCTCAACGGCCTCCCGACGAAGACCGATGACCCGTGCAAATCGCATTCCCACTCCACATCTCCCAAAAACAACAGGCTGAACCGCACCTCTTTCGAATCAAAGAAAACCGTCAAAACACGCGATTATAAGGAATAGTTCCTGCATTGATGACCGGCAATACTCCACCAATCGGTGGTACAGATCGGAAGCCTGTACTCAGTGAAGCATGACCAGCGACAGGGCACCCAGCTTTCTTATCTGTATATTATCAATATAGTATTCCGTACCGGACCGACCGGAAATCGCCCCTCCGGCATTGAAACTAAGACGATCAATGTCGCCGACATCAAATCGGAACCCAAGCCCCGTCACATTGATCACTTCTGTGCCGGTTCCTCCGTCTTCTGCAAGCACGCGCAGATCATACGTATCCGAGCTGCCGCTGATATCACCGATCGTTATCTCTGCACGATACCAAAGATCTGTCGACAACGCATAGCTGCTGACTTCAACCAACCCGTTATCATTTGCATTATTCCCCATTGTGGCGGTTGTCTGATCATAGAATTTCAAGGTAATCGCCACAGTACCGCCTGCATCACGCGCCCAAAACGTCGGATTCCAGACTCCGTTGATGATTTTAAAATCAAACGAAATGACCAGGGGACCGTTTGAAGACGATATCACCGGGTCATAGTTCACAGAAAATGACGCCAGACTCGAGGTATCGTTATCCCGGTAACGCAACGATTGAGACCCGCCGTTGAAAAAGGATGCTGTATTCGTACTGATCACAGCGAGCTGCTGAGACGATCCGTTCTGCGTTGTAAAGTCTCCCTGATTGTTGATGCTTGTTCCGGAAGTGTATGTCTCAAAACCTTCCATGATATTACTGCCAGATACAGCTCCTGTGAAAACGATCAGAATTATCGCTGTTATGTGGTGCCATTTCATGTTATCTCCTTTTTGTGCGTTTTCTGTTTCTTTCGAAAATCAGGCCGAACAATTACAGGCTAAACGGCCTATCAGGAAATTCCCGAAAACGTGTTCTGCAATGAACGCATGGTTTATGATGCTGCCGTAACAAACTTATTCTGCCTGCCCTGACGGCTGCTGCCGCCACCCATAAACGAATTCGCTGCGACTGAGCTGTCCGTTACCGTCGCTGTCAAACCGGGAAAAACGCTTTTTGCCATCCTGCAGATCCCGGCTGAAATGAATCAGGAACTCATCTTCCGATATAATATGGTCCTGGTTTTTATCCAGTTTCACAAACAAAGGGCCGCGAACAGAAAGAGCTTCCTCCTGAGCGGCCTTGTCTTTCGGTTGTATTTCGGCCAGCTTGTTTTCCGACGGCCACGGATAATCATTTTTTCCGGCGTCATCCTGCATCGGACCGACCGGCAGCGTCTTTTCCCATGCCAACGCCTGTTCACTTAACTGTGATACGATATCTTCATGACCAACGGCGATATTGTTCTGTTCCTCCGGGTCGTTGTTCATGTCATAGAGCTCAAGCCGACTGCGATCGGGATTCATCAACAGTTTCCACTCGCCATCACGAATCGCCAGAATCGGACTGCGGTTCCAAGTGTGGCCCAGCACACGAAATCGTCGTTCCCACATTAACGGCTTTGTACGACAAAATGTCTTATCCCCCTTGAGCGCAGGAACCACACTCTGTCCGCGCAATGCGTTTTGGTCCTCCGACGGAATCTGGGCACCGGCAAGTTCACAGATTGTCGGCAGAAGATCGACTCCGCCGATTACGGTCTGCGTATTCACCTGACCAGCCGGAGCTCCCCCTTTCGGCCAGCGTATAATCAGCGGCAGC
>JBFWJN010000050.1:0-16567 GCA_050253185.1 Kiritimatiellales bacterium
GCGAAACAACCAACACCTATTACGCGATCAAGGATCACTTGAACTCCGTGATTGCCTTTACGGATGCTCCCGGCAACATCGTTGAATCCTATGAATACGATGCGTGGGGGCGGGTTTTGAGTGTGATGGACGGCGCGGGAAATCCGCTGACTTCCGACCTCGGACATCCGATCTCCGGACTCGGCAACCGCTACCTTTTCCAGGGAAGAGAGTACGATTTTACGACCGGCCTCTATTACTTCCGTGCGCGCTGGTATGATCCGGTTTCAGGGAGATTCCTTTTGAAAGATCCAAAAGGCATCAGTGGCGGGTTGAACCTCTATGCGTTCTGCGAAAACAATCCTGTCAACTTCACCGATCCGATGGGAACAGCAATTCTTTCTCCTGGTTCTGAGGTTTGGCATGAAATGTCTGATGGAAGTCTGGCGGGATATGATGCAGAGCCTGTATCAGTAATGGCAGGTATGGCTGTGGAAAATACTGCAAGTGGTCTTGCCGGAGCTCTCGACTATTTAGGGGCCGCTACAGCAGACGAAAACGGGAAACAGGATGATTGGTTCGGAAAAACAATCGAATATCTAGAAAATCAGCTTCAAGAGTTGAGCAATTTCCTTCGTGAAGACATAAAAGGTATTATTAATAGTTGGAAATCAAGCGATTCGGACAAATCGGAGTAATTGGTATGTTAAATCAGGAGTCTGTTTTAGAATTAACAATCGTGTTGTTAATGATCTTTGTTTATTTTCTACCGTCAATTTATTCTCGTTTTAAAAAAGATGACAAGTTTGCAATTATTCTGTTTTTGAATGTGATATTTGGAGCGACGGTAATTGGTTGGATTGTACTTTTTATCTGGGTCATCAAAAGATCTGTGACAGGCGAAAGGAACTCAACGCGCTAACCAACCGCATTGGCGATGCCAACCGGTAAAAAAATGAAGTCAGGTAAAGCGTCTCGGCGATGAACACTCAAGGGAACAGGAGCGCAACCAGTGAAGGGTTTTAAAAGGCCGGACGATGAATTTTAGAATTTGATGCGGCGGCACTGAGGGCATTTTGCCCGAAGACCGCGATGCCGCCGCTCCGCTGAAACGATGTTCCAATGTGATTGGAAAAAATGACAGCCGGGTTTCCAATGCTTGAAAAGTTTCTTTTCAAACTCTGTAAAACTGTCTTGAATCATGGCTGTTCATCAAATTGGATTTATTGATTTTCTGAATGAAAAGCCATGTGACAGCATATTTCATCTGTAAGCAGCGCATTCTGTTTCTCTGTCTGTTTTTTCTGTCGCTTAGTATCTTGGGGACAGTCCTCTCGGAAGAGCTGTTTGAGGACCAGTCCGTGATCCCGGTAGACAGGATGAGCCTCAGAGAGCAGATGGGGCAGCTGCTGATGATTGATATTCGTCAGTGGGGTGCTGATGCCGAGGGCAATCCGGTCGAATTCATTGAGATGAATGAAGATGTGGCAACACTGATTGCCGGGCTGCAGCCGGGCGGAGTCATCCTGTTTCGTGAAAATCTGATCGATACGGAGCAGACCGTAAGACTGACGGAGGGATTGCAGCACGCCGGAGCAAAACTGCCGCTGTTTATCGGAGTGGATCAGGAGGGCGGCTATATCACGCGGCTGCGGTATGGAACCGAAATGCCCGGAAATCTGGCGTTAGGTGCTGCCGGTGAAGCCGAATTTGTTGAACAGGCCAATGATGTGATGGGCCGTGAACTGCGTGTGCTGGGAATCAATTTCAATTTTTCTCCGGTCGTTGATCTTTACTCGGGCACGGACAAGCCGGTGATTAACATTCGCTCATACGGCGACAATCCGGAAACGATCGGCCGGTTTGCCGCTGCGGCCATTCAGGGTCTGCACAGTCAGGAAATCATCACCGCCGCCAAGCATTTTCCCGGACATGGGCATACGACTGCGGACAGTCACTCAGGTCTGGTAACGGCCGACTGCGATCAATACCGCTGGAAGCGGATCGATAGAGTCCCGTTTGCCATGGCAATAACAGCCGGTACCGATGCGATCATGACAGCTCATATTGTTGTTCCTTCTCTGGACGATGCAAAACTGGTTTCCCGGAAGGACGGCAGACGGATTGGAACTCCCGCGACTCTTTCAAAACCGATTCTGACTGGAATTCTGCGCAATGAGATGGGGTTTAAGGGACTGATTGTCACGGATGCACTGGGAATGAAAGCGGTCTCGGAACATGTCGAACCGACGCAGGCTGTCGTGCTCTCCATTCTGGCGGGATCCGATGTGATTCTGATGCCGATATCCATCAAAGGTCCGAAAGAAGTGGAGTCACTGCAGATTCTGATGGATGAAGTTGTGCTGGAGGCCGGGCATAACCCGGAACTCAGCCGTCGCATTACGGAGTCTGCCGGGCGGATCGTTGTTTTGAAGCAGAAAAAACTCATGAACAGACCGGCCGTTTCTGTTGATGAGGCTCGGCAGATCGTCGGCTGTCCGGCGCATAAAAAAATGGAAAAGCAGTTGGCTGAACGAGCGGTTACGGTAATCCGGAACGACGGGGTGCTGCCTCTGTCTCTGGAAAGCAGCAGACACATTCTGCTGATTACCGAAACCGATGCCCGCAACCGGATCATGAGCGATGAAATTGGAAAGCTGTCGAAAGCTGCCGGAGTAACAGGAGTGACGATTCAGGCAGTGAAGGTTTGTTTTGAAGATCCTGTCAGCCCTGAACTGAAGACACAGCTTCGATCTGCTGATTGTATTTTGGTGGCCACATACAACCTGAATCGGCGGGCGACGCTGCCCAATGCGATTGCGGCTCTTGCCAATCAGCTTGGAAAACAACTGGTAACCATCTCGACACACAACCCGTACGACATTGCCTGTATTCCTGCGGCGAAGGCCAATATTGCGATCTATGGTATTACCGGGTATGATGTTAACACTAAACGCAACGCGTTTGAGTGCAACATCCGGGCCGGGGTCCGCACGATCTTTTTCAGTGCGTCGAAACCGGAGCTGTTCAATTCTCCCTGCGGCACATTGCCGGTGACGATTAAAGACCAGTCGGATAAAGTGCTTTATCCATCAGGTCACGGATTGACTTATTAAGTAACTCGATTGCTAACGTCATTCTGTCTCATTTCATCCATTGAACTTTTGCGGCGGTGTGGTACAAATTGTCGCATCTTATTTCGGTGGGATATCTTATGAGATCGAAGTTTCTTGATAAATTGATCGATCGGCTGGATCGGCTGGATGCCGACAGTGTCCAGGCGCAGTTCCTGCATTTGGCGCGCGAAAAGGGACTGCTCGAAACCATTTTCCAGGCGATTCAGGAAGGAATTGTTGTGGTCGGGAGCGGCGCGCGTATCCGCTTTGCCAACCGGACGGCGGAAGGACTGTTCGGTTTCCGGCTGGATGCGGCCGAGGGGCAGCCGATTGATCGTTATATTCGGGATATTATCTGGGAAAAGGTGCTGAATCTGGATGGCGATGAGTGGGAAAAGCTGGTGCGCCAGGAAATTGAAGTGACGTATCCCAGGCACCGGTTTGTGGAATTTTATGTGGTGCCGCTTTCGGTTGTGGAAGAACACGAGCAGGGGGCGGTGGTGATTTTCCGTGATGTGACGCGTGAGCGGGAGACGACGGCCGAGTCGATCGAGTCGGAGCGGCTGCAGGCGCTAACGCTGCTGGCCGCCGGTGTTGCGCACGAAATCGGCAATCCGCTGAACGCGGTGACGATCCACCTGCAGCTGCTGGAGCGCGAGCTTGCAGATCTGGACGACGCAGAGAGGCGGGAGAGTCTGAAGGAACTGGTGGAGGTGTCGCAGCGCGAGGTTCATCGGCTGGATCGGATCATTACGCAGTTTCTGAGGGCGATTCGCCCGTCGCTGCCGGATCGCAGGCCGGTGCAGATGGAACGGATTCTCGATGAGACGCTGGAACTGATGCACCATGAGATTGAAAACCGCCGGATTCTGGTGGAGCGTGAGCAGCCGGAGTTGATTCCGTCGGTTCCTGCTGACGATACGCAGGTGAAGCAGGCGTTTTTCAATATTATGAAGAATGCGTTGCAGGCGATGGAGGATGGCGGGATTCTGAAGATCCGCATCGATGTGTCTTCGCGGTTTGTGAGTATCTGTTTTGCCGATAACGGGCCGGGGATTGATCCGGAGAATTTGGGCGCGATTTATGAGCCGTATCATACGACGAAGGAGACGGGGTCGGGACTCGGGCTGATGATTGTGCAGCGGATTCTTCGCGATCACGGCGGCGAGATTGAAATCTGCAGTACGCCGGACCGGGGTACGGCATTCACGCTGCATTTCCCGCGCGATGATGTGAGGCTCTCTCTGCTTGAAGCTCCGAAGCGTACTGCGTAATAAGTATTACGTATTAAGAGATGGGAGAAAATGTGAAATACGACGACTGGGAAACGACGGTACCTGATGTCTTCAGAGGGGATGCCTTGTGGAAGATGAAGGTCTATCGATATGCGCTTTTTCTCTCTGATATTGCCTGGAGCGACGTGTCTAAGCTAGCTCAGGATATCAGGACAAAATCCCTGTCAGATCAGTTGTTCCGTGCCGTTGGATCGGTTCCCGCCAATTTGGAGGAGGGATATTCCAAGAGGAGTGCCAAAGATCGCGCACGGTTCTATGAGTACGCATTGGGTTCGGCCCGTGAGGGCAGGGGCTGGTATTACCGGGGCCGACATGTACTGGGAGAAGATGTTTCTACTCATCGTACCGTGCTATTAACAGAGATCATAAAAATGCTGTTGAAGATCGTTCCAGAGGAGCGCGGAATGCGGGTTTGTGAGGATTTTGTCGAATACAAAACTGAAAGTGTTTGGGATGACCATATTTCTTTTTGAAGAATACGTAGTACGTAATACGGAGTACGCAGTATGAAACCTGTGATTCTGGTTGTCGATGACGAGAAAAACATCCGTGAAGGACTGGGGCGGGCGCTGCGGCGGTCGTATGACATTCTGCTGGCGGAGAGCGGGACGGCGGCGCTGGACCTGCTGAGCGAAAACAGCGTGGATGTGATGCTGAGCGACCTGCGCATGCCCGGTATGGACGGCATGACGCTGATGCAGCGTGCGCTGGCCGTATCGCCGCACCTGATCTGCATTCTGCTGACGGCCTACGGGAACATCGAGACGGCGGTGGAGGCAATGCGCAGCGGGGCAACGGATTTTCTGACCAAGCCGGTGAACCTGGATCAGCTGGAGCTGGTACTGACGCGGGTACTGCGCTCGCGGCGTGCAGAAACAGAAAACCAGCAGCTGCGCGAGCAGCTGGACAGCAAGTTCGGCATGGAGAACATCATCGGAAATTCTCCGGCGATGCATGAGATTTTTGAAACGGTTCGGCAGGTGGCCTCGTCGCGCGCCACGGTGCTGATTCAGGGGGAAAGCGGTACCGGGAAAGAGCTGATTGCCAAAGCGATCCACCGTTTGAGCAGCCGCAAAAACGGTCCGTTCGTTCCCGTGCACTGCGCGGCTCTTTCTTCGACGCTGCTGGAGAGCGAGCTGTTCGGGCATGAAAAGGGTGCGTTTACCGGAGCGGTGGAGCGGCGCAAGGGACGCTTCGAACTGGCGGACGGCGGCACGCTGTTCCTAGACGAAATCGGTGAGATCGACGCCTCGGTTCAGGTGAAGATTCTGCGGGCGCTGGAGGAGCGGCGCTTTGAGCGGGTCGGCGGGCAGGCGCCGGTGGATGTGGATACGCGGCTGATTGCCGCAACCAACCGCGACCTGAAGAAAATGGTGGACGAGGGAACGTTCCGCGAGGATCTCTATTACCGGCTGTATGTAGTGGTGATTCAGCTGCCGGCACTGCGTGAGCGGACCGGTGATATTCCGCTTCTGCTGAAACATTATCTGGATGTGTTCAATCGCGAGAATGACCGGTCGATTGAAGGGGTTTCTCCCGAAGCACTGGATTTGCTGACGGCGTATGACTGGCCCGGCAATGTCCGTGAGCTGCGGAATGTGGTGGAGCAGATGGTGGTGCTGTCCCGTTCGCAGCGGATTGGAATCCGCGATCTGCCGCCGCATATCCGGGACCGGGGGGCTTCGGGTGCGACGGTTCAGGTGAGCGACGGCACGCTGGAGGAACTGGAGAAAGCGGCGATTGTGCAGGCACTGAAGCGAACCGGCGGCAACCGAACCCGGGCGGCCGAAGCGCTGGGCATCAGCCGGCGCACGCTGCACCGAAAAATTGCCGAGTACGGCTTTGCCGAAGAACAATGAGTTTAAGGTTGAACATCACGGGGCGTTCAAGGATGCTTTGAACGCCCTATGGACTGAGTGGAGAAACGCATGGCGAAAGAACAGCAGCAACCCTTTGAATCAACCCTTCAGGACCTTGTTTACAGCGTCGATGCCGGAATGGGTCTTAAGATTATCCGGACGACTCTTTTCTGTCTTGTTTTTCTGGCGCTGATCGTGATTTTCACCGCCCGCGAATTTCGGGGGTTCAATAATGAAGCCGCTATGGATTATGCGCAGCTTGGGCGGAACCTGGCGGTTTCCGGGCGCTATGTTACACAGTGTGTGCGGCCGTTCAGTATTGCGGAGGTTTCCGCCAATACGTTTAACGGGGATGCCCTGATCGATTTCCATCCCGAACTGTTCCGTCCGCCGCTGTACCCCGCGATTCTGGCGGCAAACTTTAAGTTCTTTGACCTGGTGGGGATTAACCTGTTTCCGGACAGCCAGGAGTTTCAGGGGATGCGAATTTATCCGGCGGAGCAGTGGGTGGTTATTCCGCTGCACCACCTGTTTACGGTTCTTTCCGGTCTGCTGGTGTATCTTCTCGGCGGGAAGCTGTTCTCTAAGAAAATCGGATTGCTGGGGGTTACAACGTATTTTCTGACGGAAATGGTCTGGCGGGACAGCCTGATGGGAACCGGGATTCCGATGTTGGCGTTCTTCAGTCTGGGGGCGTTTTATTTTGCCCTGCTGTCGATGACCCGCCGGCGCGAACGGCACTCTCGCTGGAGCTGGATTTCTTTCTTTGTCCTGTCGGTTCTGTTTTCCGCCGGTGCGCTGCTGACTCACTATGCGGCTCTTGCGGTGATCCCCGGAATTGCTCTGTTTATTCTGATGATGGGTTCCCGAACCCAGCGCGGAAGCCATCTGGCGTTTTTCTACTGTGCGCTGGTTCTCCTGGCGGTATCTCCCTGGCTGCTGCGGAACTATCAGTTGTCCGGTTCTCCGCTGGGGCTGGCGCCGTATACTGCACTGGCGGATTCCGCCCAGTATCCGAAGGACTCCCTGATGCGCACGCTGAATCCGTCGCTGAATTTCGGCGCGGTGATTGCCGCTGCGCGAGCCAAGTGGAAGTCCGGATTCAGCGAACTGTACGAGAACGGACTGACGACGATGGGCGGCGGCTTGCTGATCGCCTTTTTCATGGTGACGTTTTTCTACCGGTTTGTGCGGGTTCATGTGCATAACCTGCGATGGGGTGTCGGCCTGAGCATGCTGCTGTTCCTTTTCGGCGCCGGATTCTTCGGCAGGGACGTCATGCCCCTCTATCACATCTTCTGGCCGTTTGTTATTCTTTACGGGCTGGCATTTTTCTCGATCCTTCTCGACCGGCTGGACCTGAGTATCCAGCTGTATAAAAGCGGATTGACCATGCTGGTTGTGCTGTTGACGGCACTGCCGCTCCTGATTACGATTCTCCTGTCGCCGCCACCGGGCCTTCTGTATCCGCCGTATTACGCGCCGTTCATTATGCGTGTGAGCGAACTGCTCAAGCCGAACGAGGTGATGTGCACGGATATGCCGTGGGCAACGGCCTGGTATGGAAAGCGCCTTTCCATTCTGCTTCCGCAATCGATCGACGATTATTACGAGATCAATGACTACCGCAAATACATCAGCGGCCTGTACATTACCACCCTGACCAAAGACCGTCCGTTTGTTTCCTCGCTGCTGGAAGGCTCCGAAAAAACGTGGTTCCCCGTGACAATGGGGCGTATGCCGAAGGATTTCCCGCTGAAGCAGGGATTCGCACTGAATAAGCAGGATCAGCTTTTCCTGACGGATAGTGTCCGCTGGAACCCTGATCAGGTGCAGCAGAAATCCGCTGCCGCCGGCGAAGGTGAGGCCGGGGAAGAAGTTCCTCCGCAGCAGTAAAGGGCCAGACGCGATGCGTATTGTTTTCTTTGGTTCGGCGTCGATCGGCTTTCCCTGTCTTGAAGCGTTTTTGTCCAGCAGTCAGGATGAAGTGGTGGCTGCAGTGACCCAGCCCGATCGACCCGCGGGCCGAAAGCAGCATCTGACGGCCTGCCCGGTAAAATCCTTCGCACAAGAGCGCGGGATTCCGGTACTCGACCCGGAGAGCGTCGGAGACGGCCTGTCGGAGTTGGAAAAGCTGAATGCCGACCTGTTCGTTGTTGTTGCCTACGGTCAGTACATTCCGCAGTCGATTCTTTCCCTGCCGGTGCACGGGGCGATCAACCTGCACCCGTCGCTTCTCCCGAAATATCGCGGGTCATCACCGATCCAATGGGCAATCGCCAACGGCGACTCGGAAACCGGCGTGACGATTCTTTATGTCAGCCGGAGAATGGACGCCGGTGACATCCTGCTCCAGCGATCGATGAACATTGATCCGGAAGCAACCGCAGAAACCCTGGAGCCGCTTCTCGCGGAAGAGGGCGCGCGCCTGCTGATGGAAGCGGTTGAACAAATCCGCTGCGGCACTGCGAGCCCCGTGCCGCAGAACGAGGCCGAAGCTACAGAAATCCGCAAGCTGAGCAGGGAAGACGGCCGGATTGACTGGACGCAGCCGGCAGAAGTCCTCCGCAACCGGATTCGCGCATTTGTCCCGTGGCCCGGAAGTTTCTGTGAGATTCCAACCGCACACGGTCCACAGCGGCTGAAGGTGCTGAAAACCGCAGTGGAAGAGGTGGCGGGAACTCCGGGACAGGTGCTGGATCTCTCCGGATCGGGGCCGCTGATTGCGACGGGAAATAAAGCGCTGCGGCTGCTGGAGGTGCAGCCTGCCGGAAAGAAACCGATGAGCGGCGAGGCGTGGCTCAGGGGGCGTCCGTTGGCGTCAGGCGATTTTCTGGGGTAAGACGGTTTTCTTTCAGCCGATTCTGAACCGACGGGGATTGAGGATCGAGTTCGAGCGCTTTCTGCCAATGTCGGACCGCTTCCGTTGTATCGCCCATGCGCAGATAGGTATCGCCCAGGTGTTCCCAGACAGTTGGATCATCGTCGATCATTACCAGTGCTTTACGCAGCGTTTCGAGTGCCTCGGCATAACGGCCCTGCATGAAATAGATCCAGCCCAGTGTGTCCAGAAATGCCCCGTTTTCGGGCTCTGCAAGCAGTGCCTTCTGAACCCGTTCCAGCCCTGCATCCAGCTTTTGTCCTCTTTCCGCCCACATGTATGCAATGTAGTTCTGTGCCGAGGCGGCCGTGGTTTCATTGCCCAGATCAATGGCTTTTAAAAATAGGTTTTCGGCATCCTCCAGCCTGCCGATCCGTTCATGCAGAACTGCATACTGATAATAGAACTGTCCGCTGAGCAGGTTGGTGTTCCCGGTTTCGACTGCTTGTTTTTCAAACTGCTGTGCCGTGTTGAAGGCATCATTGTATTTTTCCTCATCCGACTGAAGCACCATCAGGTAATACAGGGCTTCCGTTGCTTTCGGACTGTGCGCAAGAAAGGCCTCCAGCAGATCGATTGCATTTTCAATGGAAAGCGGGCTTTCCTTGGCCAGCAGGGTGCCCATGTACAGGTCCAGAACCTGGGGCTGTTTGTCATATGCCTCCGCCAAAAGAGTCACTGCCTCGTTGAGGTGTCCGCTTTTCTGTGCGGAAATCACGAAATTAAAGAGGAACACCGGATTGCTGCTCCAGTCATCGACGGCAGCATCCTGACGCAGGATGGAAAGTTCACTGTACGCTTCTTCGTACCGTTTCTGCTTGAGGTGAAGATGGGCAAGAATCATCGTGATCCGACTGTCGTCCGGATAGTGCACCAGGGCCTGCTGAAGTATGGTTCCCGCGTCATCGTACCGTTCCTGATCGATGAACAGCGATCCCAGTTGCGCATAGTAAAATACGGACGCATCGGGCTGTTCGTGAAGAATGGTTTCCATTCGACGGATCAGTAAATCACGCTGTTCCGGCGGAAAGCGTTCGAGCAGATACTGCATCCAGACTTCCGGTACGGTACCGGTGTCAGAGGCCAGTTGATTGCAGGCATCCAGAGCGGCTTCATACTGCCCCTTCTGCAGCAGCAGATCGAGCTGCAGGCGTGCCGGAAGCCTTTCCTTTGGACTGTATTTCCGTGCTTTTTTGACGGCCGTCAGGGCTTCATCCGTGCGGTTCAGGGCGCTGAGCGCATAGGCCAGCTGCTGCCATCCGCTCGGATTGTCCGACTCGTGTTCAAGAAGCTGCTGAAGATAACCGACAGCGTCCTCAATGAGGGATTTCGCCTGATCCCGGTCCTCCTTCAGTTCGCGGGCGTAGTCCAGGCAGAGGGTGGCGGTTAGTTGAACGAATTCCGTACCGTCCGGACGCGCCGCCACTGCGCTGCGCAGAATGCGCAGCGCATCCGCCTTACGGTTCTGGGCCAGATAAAACTGTACCAGCGCCGTGACGCTTTCGTTGGCGTTCGGAAATCGCCGGAGATTCTGCTGAAACAGCTTTTCCGCCTCGTCAGGCTGTCCGCTCAGCGCATAAACCCGGGCGGGAAGGAGCCGGGCGGCCTCGTTGCCGGGATGGGCATCGGCATAGCTCAACGCCAGCTCGACAGCCTTCTGGGTCTGTTCCAGACGAAGTGCTGTGGCCACTGCCGCCGCATACGGCTTTTCCGCTCCCGGATCCAGGCGGATTGCCTTCTCGAAGTGCGACAATGCCTCTTCCGACTCGTTTTCGGCATCGGCCAGCAGACCAAGACTGAAATGAGATAAAGCCCCAGCCTGCGCATCCGTGCAGATCTGAGGCTTTCCGGGGGACATGCATCCACTGAATCCCAGCAGGACCCCGGACAAAACCAATCCGACGGCCGGCACGATATGGGATGTGCGCATGACAGCCCCCTTTCTACAGGAGAAATTATTTCTTCTTATGACGATCCGCGCGACGGCGTTTGCGCCGTTTGTGGTTCGACATCTTTTTCTTACGCCATTTCTTAATGGTACCCATGCTTCTGTTTCCTTTTGTGCGCTTATGCTACCACTTTGTTCAGGCCGATCTCTATGATTCCCTCGGCCCCGGCGGCTTTGAGTTCAGGAATGATTTCCCGTACCACCTCGTCGCTGACAACTGTTTCGACGGCATACCAGCCGTCTTCGGAGAGGCTGCTCACCGTCGGCGCGTGCAGCGCCGGAAGCAGCTTCTTGACCTGCTGGAGGTTTTTTTCCTCCACATTCATCTTCACCAGCACTTTGTCCGCCGCATTCAATGCTGCCGTCAGGAGTAGTGCGATTTTTTCGAGCTTCGAGCGTTTCCACTCGTCGGCCCATGCTGATTTATTTGCAAAAAATTTGGTGTAGGACTCCATCAGTGTGTCCACAATCCGCAGGTTGTGAGCGCGAAGCGACGAACCGGTTTCGGTGATATCAACAATGGCGTCTGCGAATTCAGGCACTTTTACTTCGGTGGCGCCCCAGGAAAATTCAACCTCGGCCTTCACTCCGTTTTCTTCGAGCCAGCGCTCGACAATTCCGACGCCTTCCGTGGCAACCCGTTTGCCTTCCAGGTCCTTGACCGACTGAATCGGCGAATTTTCCGGGACCGCGAGCACCCAGCGAACCGGACGTTTGGTCTGTTTAGAATAAACCAGACTGCAGATGTCCTGAACATCGGACCCGTTGGCGGCAATCCAGTCGAGTCCGGCGATGCCAGCATCCAACATGCCGTGTTCAACATAGCGGCTCATTTCCTGCGGACGGAGAAGGCGCAGGTCGATTTCTTCATCATCAACCGATGGAAAATAGGAACGGGAGCTGCCTTTAATGTTAAAGCCGGCTTTCGCAAAAAGGGCATAGGTCGAGTCCTGCAGGCTGCCCTTCGGTAATCCTATAATCACTTTTTTCATGCTCTCCAACGCCTTCCTGTTCTCAAATTAAGAGCGTTGGACTATACGGAAAAGAAAAGTGCCCGTCCACCGTTATTTGCCCTTTTTCCAAGGTTTGGAAAACAACCGTTGTTTTGCCTGGAGATTTTCCAAACATTGGAAAAACCGGACGGGCTCTTTCCTGAGATTGGAAAATCAATCGAACCGGCCGGCGGCAATGCGCCGGAGCGCTTCGGGGTAGGCGATATGCTCCTGCCCGTGGATTCGGGTCATCAGGGTTTCCACCGTATCGTTCGGCAGGACCGGGACTTTACGCTGAATGAGGATCGGGCCAGTGTCGATGCCATCGTCCACAAAATGGACGGTACAGCCGGTTTCCTCTGCGCCGGCTTCCAAAGCCTGCCGTCCGGCTTCCAGCCCTGGGAAGGCCGGCAGCAGGGACGGGTGGATGTTGACGATACGTCCCGCGAAGGCCTTGAGGAGACCGGGCTTCACGATTCGCATAAATCCGGCTAGCGCAACGAAGTCGCCTCCGTGCTGATGGACCAGCTCGATGGCTCGCGCTTCGGCGTCCCCGTCGAGTTTTGTTTTGAAGGGCGCGCAGTCGAGAAAGATGGCGGGATGGCCCATCCTGCGGGCGCGTGCGAGGATGAAGGCATCCTCGACATCGGCGATAACACAGGCGATCCGGGCATTCAGCGTCCCGGCGGCAATTGCGTCCGCGATGGCCTGATAGTTTGAGCCGGATCCCGATCCGAAAACGGCCAGATTGAGCATTTCCTTGGTCCTTTCCCTGTTTTGACTGGATTCGGAGGATAAACCGGATTTTAATCGGCTGTCCAACTTCAATCGATGGAAAGGATCAGGATGAAGCTTCTAATTAAACCGCACAACGACACAGCACGCGAATTTTACAGGAATCACGGCCACTTTCATGACGGCGATGCCGGGCTGGACCTGTACACGCTGGAAGATATCACGTTTGAGCCGGGGGAAACCAAGGCGATCAAACTTGGAATTTCCTGCGAGCCGGTGGACGGAAAGGCGTATTACCTGTTTCCGCGGTCCAGTATTTCCAAAACGCCGTTGCGGATGTCGAATTCAATCGGGCTGATTGACGGCGGATATCGCGGAGAGCTGATGGCGATGTGTGACCACATTAAAACAGAGCCGTATACCGTACAGAAGGGGCAGAGGCTGTTCCAGCTGGTTGCAACAAACAGTTCGCCGATTCATTACGAACTGGTTGATGAGCTGTCGGAAACGACCCGCGGCCATGGGGGATTCGGCAGTACGGGAGTATAACGAGTGAGCCGGCTGGGACTCGAACCCAGGACCCTGTGATTAAAAGTCACATGCTCTACCAACTGAGCTACCGGCCCGTGTGAAAAACGGAGCGCATAACGTAGAGGACCCCGCCTCGCTTGTCAAAAGCCAATCGATAAAAAATTAACAAAATTCTGATACGAAAAAAACCGCCTCGGATTCCAAGGCGGTTTTTGTGTTTTCAGTGAACCGGTTACTCTACGGTGACCTTGTAGAAGATCACAGGTTCCTCATTATGTTCATTATCCACATGACCGGTTCCGTTCTCGACCGTCGCCATCCATGTCCATGGCGTCGTCAAGCTGGTGGTATAGTAAACATTGTAGGTGCGACTTAACCCGTCATCCGGCGCAGCCCATGAGATGGTGCGTGAGCCATCTGTATTCTGCGTACTTGTGACCAGCGGATTCCCTCCCCACATCGCCTCCATCTGGTCTCCGCTGGGATCAGAGTAGGCGCTGTCTGCGCTGTTAGTTGCGATAAAAATGACATCTGCAGGAGTGGTGACTGTGCCGATTAAGATATTTGTAGCGATTGCAGTGATATTTGTTACCCAGCCTGAATGATTAAATCCAAGTCGGGTTTCATTTGTTACACTGTTACTTCCATTCGAAGTTAGACTGCGCGCATTTCCGGTAATGAGAATACTGACAGTTTCACCCGCAGGGACTGTTCCAGTAAGCGGGGCTGCCGTTATAATCTGCTGTCCTGCACTTGGCGTAAAATGTATCGCCTGCCGGTTCGCCGTGGTTGCATAATAGACAGTGATATTTGTTGTATAGATTGACGGACCCGCTTCGAGAACAGGATAGTGTCCTGAATAGTTCGTGATCACTGTCTTAGTTTCAGTAACATTCGTTTCTACCAAGCTCGTTGCATTGTTGATCAGATTTGTTGTGATCACTGTGGATGAATTACTTAGCCGGATTACTCCGTTGCTCCAGCCTTCTTCCATCTGCTTATAGTTGAAGGTGATGGTGCCATTCCGGTTAAGAACTGCCTGGAAGGTCTGGTCCGACCCTCCTCCGGACTGCGCCACGTTTTCCCATGTGACAATGCATTGGGTCCGGTCCTCCGTTGTCATTCCCCGGATATATGAATTGGAATCCTTATAAATTCCCGAAAACACGGTTATCTGACCATCACCGAGAGTCAGAGAGCCGTTTACATTGATAATCAGTGAAGTATAGGTATTTCCGAAATAAATAAACGGGAACCCAATTTCCATAGGAACAGATGTTTGATCTTCGGAAAATAATGTTCCGACGGGGACAGACCGCCAACGGTAATCCGTGACAGCTGCATCGTATCCATTGGTCTGTTGGCCAAGGTCTGTGATTGTATAGTCTAACGAAACGTTTCCGTCATTCGTCAGTGTCATGTAGGCGCGTGTAATTTCTCCTGCCGGGCCGGAAAAAGTGAATGGCGTCGGAGAAAGAATACTCAATGATGGATTGGCGCTTTCAACAATCGCGGTGACTTCAATTGGGCTCACTGTATTGTTTCCCCATCGTACAAAAACAGTGAATGTATTAGTTCCTTCCGTGCGACCGGAGGCATCAGCAGTGAAGACCAGAGGTGTTGATCCGGAAACCGGGACCGAGTCGGTTATTGGGCTGTATGTTACCCAATCATTAGGAGCCAGTATCAGACAGTCTCTGGTGCCGCTTGAGCCGGGTGCATGACTGATGGTCTGGGTATGGTCAGCGTCCTTCAATCCAATGGAACCGCTTATTGAATTGTCGTCGTAAAGATACTGAATGGTTCCGTCGGCATTCAACCATGCCTGAAAGTCCACGGAAGATCCATCGTTCCAGCTGACAACCAGGCGATTCGTTTCTGCCTCGCAATGAACAGCGAAGCGGTCAATTGCTGTGCCGCTTTTGAGCGGCCACAATTCCGCAGTCGTATTATTGGTCGATGTCAGGACAATATAGCCGTTCTGTGAAATGGAGAAGAACTGATACAGCTTACCGAAAACCGGCATATCGAACCCGATGTCTTTTGCGACCGTGAATGTATTGGTCCAATCCGCAGTGGGAACAACATAGTTGTATGAAAGGTCCAAACGTCGGACACTTTGTGTGGTCACAGAGTATGAGACGATGGATTGTGTCCCGTCGTCACTGACTGTGTAGCTGACCGAATCATTTCCTGTATTGCTCAGCATGACAGAACCGGTCGCGGTCTCTCCTGGAGCAACCCGGATTGTGATGGCGTCGGGTGAAATGTCGAGGATTCCCTGTTTGAAGATATCAAGCGAGAATGAGTTGGTCCAGCTCCCGGCCGCGGACCGATCTGTTATAAAGAAGGACTGTGACCCATTAGGTGCAGTCGATGAAATCGTGACCTGATACACCGTTGAGGTCGAAGCTCCCTTCGATAGGGTGCCATATACCTTAGAAGTCGGGCTGATCGTAAAATACTGGCTGTTCCCTGCACTTAGCGTATTCGTGATATTATTTACGGTTTGGCCTCCGGTGTTTTCGGTGGCAACCGTGATATACAGGGTTTCCCCTGGATAGTATCTGCCGTCGGCGGTTTCTTCTGTAATGGTGGTTGTCTGTGAACTGACTTCCACGCCAACTGCTAAATTTAACGTTGCTATTGTGCTGTTCGTTTCATCAGAAAAAGCCTGTGCATTGAAAACATAACTTCCGTTGATCCCGGCAATTACCTGATACGTATTGGTAATCGTGGTGTTTCCGCCGATGTTCACCGGGCTGTTGTTTGAAACAATGGTGAACGCATTTGGATGATCGCCGGTATAGTTTAAAGTGGATGTGACGCCCAAGGCCGGGCCGCCGGAGTTCTCAATCACGACGTGAAGAAGATTGGTTTGGCCGATTAACATTCCGCCACTCAGTGAATCCACAATTGTTGCTGAGAGTGCAGGGGCTGCGGTTGAATCATACAGGTCTTCCGTAATTTCACTCCAGGATGCCGTATGACGAATATTATCAATAGCGGCAAAATCATCCGAACCGGTCGGGCGGAAATCACCTGTGGCATGAAACCGCAGATTGTCAATCGTGGACAGCGTAATATTGGTTGTAAAGAGAGGGGCACTGTAGTTTGTCGGGGTACTTCCATCGAGGCTGTACCACACTTTCATGGTGTTGCTGTCGAGGTCGACTTCGGTTATGGCGGTTAATGTTCCGGCAAGCGCCAATCCATTCGTAATGGCTGTAA
>JBFWJN010000051.1:0-16409 GCA_050253185.1 Kiritimatiellales bacterium
GCAGCAGGCTCCATCGTTAACAATTCCGGCAAAGCGGAAATCCTGCTTTTCCATATTGATGCGCAGATCCTCTTCGGGATGTTCCAGATTCAGCGATGCCAGCTGTTCAGCGAGGACCTGTGACGGACGGCGGTCCGGAATCACCGGATTCCGGCAGGCGGTCAGCGCACCGAGCAGAAACAGAATGCTGATAGCGGTTTTCATAAAATCACTCGGATTTCAGCAGCGACAGGTTCTGTTGGAAATAAACAAATCCGCTCCAGACGGTCAGGGCAGTGACGACTCCGGCACACCAGATCTCAATTGTCCAGAACAGGTCGCTTTCCATAAACGGAATCGGGAACAGCGAGTAGGCCGAAAGCAGCAGCAGGATCACGATAATGAACACCATCTGCCAGATGGTTTTCTGTTTTCCCCAGATTCCGGCCGCGAGCACGACCCCTTTATCGGCGGCCAGCAGCCGCAGGCCGGTCACCATCATTTCGCGCGACAGGATCAGCGTGGCCATCCACGCGGGCATCACACCGATTTCAACAAATCCGATAAACGCCGCCGCGGTGAGCACTTTGTCGGCCAGCGGATCCATCAGCTTGCCGAAGTCGGAGCAGCCGTACACCGTGCGGGCGAGGTGTCCGTCGAGGGCATCCGTGATCGCCGCCAGAACAAAGAGAATGAGCGCAGCAATCAGCGTAGACGGATACGCGAAGCTCAGGCAGATCATAAACAGACCGGCAAAAATAAACCGGCTGAGCGTCAGGAGATTGGGAGGGTTCAGTTTCATGGGTTGCTTTCAATTTTTCCGGGTTCGACAAGATACAGATCAGGAAGCGGTTCATCCATCAGCATGTGCGCGGCGTCGACCGGAACCGGCGCGGCCGGCGCGCGTTCCGCGGCGTGCCGGCGCGCGCAGTTGGTGATGCTGACAATGATCAGAATCAGTACGATCAGTCCGGCCGCTCCGGCGGCCGTCATCCGGATATCGCCGGACGGAAGATTTTTCCAGATATTGGAAAAAAACTGTGCCGGTTTGTCGGTCCATGCTTTCGGATTGAGGTTGATCGGAATTCGTTTCAGCCCGGTGGCAAGGCGTATCGATTTGCCGGCCCTGGGTTCCGTAGTTTTTTGCTCTGCTTTGACCAGCGGCGGCCGGCCTTTGTCGTAATTGAGATTGTATTGCTCCACCAGCGATTCCGGATCAATGCCGAGATATTTCGCGTAGAGGCGAATGAACCCGCGGGCGTAGGTCGGTGCGGCCATGCAGGAAAAATCGTCGGCCTCCATCAAAACCACCAGCTTGGTCAGAATCTTGGTGGCCTTTCCGGCTTCGGATTCGCTGACCCCCTTTGCTTCGCGCGCGGCCTTTAGCTGCTGTCCGATGGTTGCCATAACTATGCCTCCGGTCTGTATTCCTCATCATCGGGGAAATCCTGCGGTGCTTCGGCCTCCGAGGGCGATTCATCGTCCGGCATGCCGCCGTGATCCGGGATGTCGCCGTCGAGGTCGACGAGAATATCGCGCGGACCGGTTTCAGTCGGCGGGCCGATGATGCCTTTTTCTTCGAGAATATCCATCAGGCGCGCGGCGCGGTTATAGCCGATTTTCAGGCGGCGCTGCAACGAAGAGGTTGAGGCCCGTTTGGTGCTGCGCAGCACTTCAATTGCTGCTTCAAGCAGATCGTCGCTCTCATCCATTTCCGGCAGTTCGGGCTTGTTGCTTTCGATCTTCTGTTTGATTTCGGTGATGAATTCCGGTGTCCCCTGGTTGCGGATGAAATCGGTGACCCGGTGCATTTCACCGTCGCTGGTCCAGGTTCCCTGCAGGCGGACCGGTTTGTTTTTACCGGGCGGCAGATAGAGCATGTCGCCTTTGCCGAGCAGTTTTTCGGCACCGATCGTGTCGAGAATCGTGCGGCTGTCGTTGCCCTGTGCCACCTGGAAGGCGATACGGCCGGGAATGTTGGCCTTGATGGTTCCGGTGATGACGTTGACTGAGGGGCGCTGCGTCGCGAGAATCATATGAATTCCCGCCGCGCGCGACAGCTGGGCGAGGCGGACAATGCACGGCTCGATTTCCTGCTGGGCGACGCCCATCAGCTCAGCCAGCTCGTCGACCACAATCACGATGTACGGCAGTTTCGCGGGAACCTGATCGGTTTTCTGCGGCGGATCGCCGGCCTCGCCAAACAGATCCTCCTGCTTTTCGATCGGCCGGTTGTTGAAGCTCTTGATGTCGCGCACCTTGACCTTTTTGAAAAGGGCATAGCGCTTTTCCATTTCCTTGATGGCCCAGCGCAGGCCGAGCGCCACCTTTTTCGCGTCGGTGATGATCGGCACGACGAGGTGCTTGAGGTTTTCGTAAGCCTGGAACTCGAAGGTTTTCGGATCGACGAGAATCAACCGCATCTGGTCCGGCGTGCGCGAAAGCAGCAGGCCGGTCAGCAGCGAATTCATGCAGACCGTTTTTCCGGCGCCGGTCGCGCCGGCAATCAGCATATGCGGCATGCTGGCGAGGTCGCCGACGACCATGCGTCCACTGACGTCTTTGCCAAGGGCCAGCGGCAGGGCGATGTCGGGCTTGTGAAAGATCGGGCTTTCAGCCAGTTCACGCAGATACACCGCCATGCTTTTGGTGTTTGGCACTTCGATGCCGACCGCGCCTTTCCCCGGAATCGGCGCCTGAATACGGATGCTCTGCGCACGCAGGGCGAGGGCGATGTTTCGTTCGAGCGAGGAGATGCGCTCAACGCGCACGCCGGGCGCCGGCGTGATTTCGTAGGAGGTGACGGTCGGGCCGGTTTCGACGTGCGTCACTTGTCCTTCGACGCCGAATTCTTCGAGCGTGGCCTGCAGGATGCGCGCCTTTTCTTCCGTGTTTTCAGAGGAGGTTCGCGCAGAGAGCGGCGGCAGTTCGTCGAGCAGCGTGATGGCGGGAAGCTGATAGCCGGATTCGTCGACGCCCGGCGCGATGTTGACGGTGACGTTTGACAGATCATCCGCCGGTGCCGGAGCACCCGGCTTGAGTTTCGGTTTGGGCGGCTCGACCGGTTTTTTCGGTTCCGGCTTCGGCTGGACCGGCGGGGTGAACAGTTCCGGCGCCGGAGCGGGTTCCTCTTTCGGAGGAGGAACGGCTTTTATGCGTTTTTCCCTCTTCGGCTTCGGTTCACGAACAGGCCGTTCTTTCGGAGCGGCTGCTTTTGCCTCCCGGCGGGCGGCGCGCAGTTCACGGAATTTCTCCCAGATAAAAATAAACGGCGTGAACGGATGCATGCCGGTCAGCTGCATCAGCGCCAGAATCAGGACGGTCACAAAAATGACGCCAGCGCCGGTATGGCCGATCAGCAGGCCGAGCGTGCGAACCGCCAGCAGCTGGCCGATCAGTCCGCCGGAGCTACCGACATTCAGCCAGCCCGTCAGTCCGCCCCAGAGGCCCGGCTGATATTCGAACAGGCCGGACAGCGCAATCAGGCCGATAAACAGCCAGGTCCAGACCGGCCAGATGCGCTCATAGGAGCGCAGCGTCATCAGCAGGCCGCCCGTCAGCAGGATGAACGGCAGCAGGTAGCCGCCGACGCCGAACAGGATGAAGCCGATGAAGGCAAACCAGGCGCCGAACGGGCCGACGAGGTTGTGCGGGGGAGATGCCGGCGGATCGTGCAGAAAGCCGATGTCCTCGGCGTTAAACGAAAAAACGCAGAGAAAACTCAGCAGGCAGAGAGCCAAAAGTATAACACCGATTGCTTCGCGGCGGGGAGAACGGACCGGTTCAGATTGCTTCGATTTTTTTGCCATTTCGGCGATTATAGGGCGGCGTTCTCAATTTTGAAGCAAATTACGCCTTGCGGCATTTGAAAATGACGACGACCGGAACGCGGGAAATCTGAGGGTAAAGCTCCCGCCAGCCGGGGCTGTCGTAGGGAACGTTTTCGCGGATTTCCGCTTCGCTTTTTCCAAGGATTGGAAAAGGCTGCGGCTCGAGCAGCCGCTCAATCACCAGTCCGGCGCTGTGAATCCATTCTGCAACGGTCGAAATCGACTGATACTGCGCGGCGCTCATCGTCTGGTCATCGAGCGACATGCGCACGTCCGGCTCCGGTTCAAAACAGTCGGGAATGAAAACGCCGTCCTCGCCGTCGCCGATGTCGAGCCACTCGCTGGCGTGCAGTGGATGGCCGGTCGTCAGCAGGAAGATTCCGCCAGGCTTGAGCATGTTTGCAGACTCTGCAATGACGCGCGCGGGATCTGAGGAGAACGGCAGGGCGTAGGTGGAATGAATGAAGTCGAAGGTTCCAAGATTGTTCATCGCGTCCATGGACATACAGCGGAAATCAACGGTGACGTTTTCGGTTGCGGCGAGTTCGCGGCCGTGTTTGAGCTGTTCTTCGGAAATATCGATGGCGACGCAGTCGGCTCCCTGTTTGGCCAGAAAGATCGAATTCTGTCCTGCGCCGCAGCCGATTTCCAGGCAACTGCGTTGCGGTACAGGAGGGAGCAGGCGAAGAACAGAGTCTCCAGGGAGGAGCGGGCCGTAGTGAAAATCGTCCGTCGAGATGCGCGTTTCCTTCTGATAGAATTCAGCGAGATCGTTCCAGTAGCGCGCGCTGCTTTCGTCGGTGTTTCCTTTAAACTGCATCAGCACACTGTTCCAGACATTGGAAAAAATGGCACTTCAAATCTTCCAATGCCTGGAAAATCAGTAGACCTGCGGCTGCCAGGTTCCGTTCACATAGTTGGCCCAGGAGTGCGGAGCCTCGCCGACGTATTCGTATCGGTCAAATCGGTCTCCGTTGCCCAGAATGCGCGGGTCTTCCGTCTCCTTCAGTTTGGCTTCAAGTTCTTTCCAGAGTGAATCCTTGATGCCCGCAAATTCCGGATCGGTTGCCAGGTTGGTCATGCAGAACGGATCACTGATGACGTCGAAGAGCTGTTCGAGCGGACGTTTACCGAACGCTTCGTTGTAGTAGAAATCTTCACCCTGCGTGTGCAGTTCGAGAATCCGGTCTTTGGTCGGTGAGCCGTCGCAGTTGGTGAAGCCGGTTTCCGGGTTGCCGGCGGGCCAGCGGTCGGGTTCGAAGTTGCGGACGTAGAGATACTGCGGGGTGCGGATGCCGCGAACCGGATAGCCCGCGTCGTTTTCGCGTCCCATGTCGTGGCGCTCGCGCCCCATGAACGCGCGAACTCGGGTTGGCGTTTCCAATGTCTGGAAAATATCCGTCAGCGATTTCCCCGGCCACGTTTCCGGAATGGCGATGCCGGCCAGTTCGAGGAAGGTCGGCGCAAGATCGATGAAGCTGCACAGGGCGTCGGCGGTCTGTCCTGGTTTGATTTGCGCGGGCCACATGGCGGCGAAGGGCAGTCGGAAGTCGTCGTCGTACATCTGTCCCTTGACGCGCGGGAAGGGACAGCCGTTGTCGGAGGTGACGATGACGAGCGTGTTGTCGAGTTCGCCGCGTTCTTCGAGGATGGCAAGCATCCTGCCGAGGTGGCTGTCGAACCATTCGGTTTCGAAGGCGTAGTCGAGCATGTCTTCGCGGACGACCGGCTCGTCGGGCCAGTAGGGCGGAACCGTGTCGACCTCGTCGAGAGTCTTGCCGTGGCGCTGTCCTTCGCCGAAGGCATACGAGCGGTGCGGCTCCTTGCCGCCGTACCAGAAGCAGAAGGGCTGGTCGGTTTCACGTTTGGAAAGAAAATCCTCAAAGTTGGCCGCATAATCATGGCTGGCAATTTTTGAGCCTTCCGGCGGCGTCAGCGTTTTTTCGTTGTATTCCGTTCCGGCGGGGTTGCGTTTGCGGCCGCGGCGTGTGAAGTCGCCCGGCGCCCAGCCCTTGCCGGTGAAGCCGACGTGGTAGCCGGCTTCTTCGAGCAGGTCGGGGTAGACGGCGAATTCGTCCGGGCCGGGGAAGACGCAGAAATGTGTGCAGGCTTCCTTGAGCTGCCAGGTGTGCATGCCGGTGAGCATCGAGGCGCGCGACGGAGCGCACTTCGGGTTGGTCGTAAACATGTTGCTGAAGAGAATCCCGTCGTGCGCCACGCGGTCGAAGTGCGGGGTGTTGACGAAGCGGTGGCCGTAGGCGCTGAAGTGCGAAGCGTCATCGGCGAGCGCAAACAGAATGTTCGGTCGTGTCTTTTTTGTATTCATGATTCTGTTTTTTATCCTGATACACTCTATGATTTATAGAAGTTTTAATTCAGGTTTTATGATTGTGAATAAAAGAATTGTGCTTTTTCCAAACTCTGGAATCCGGCCGCCGTTTACGACGGCGCTGCCGCGGAAACAGGGTCTTCCGGTTTTTCCGCTGGCGGCCGGCTGGCAGCGGGAGCGCGGCTGGGAAAAGCGGATCGACTGGGACAACTCCGTTCGCACGGTGCCGGATTCTCCGGATCAGGATGTTCTGCTGTTTCAGTATACGCTGAGCGGCGGCGCGCTGTTTTCTGACGGACAAATCGAAATTCTTCTGACGCCCGGAACCGGATTCCTGGTTCCGTTCGGTTCGAAAACATCTTACCGCCTGCCGCGCGACATGGAATGGGAATGGATCTGGGTGACAGCACAGGGACACGATCTTCACCGCTGGGGTCAGGCATTTGTCGAAGAACACGGTTATTGCTTTGAGCTGCCCTCGGATCGGGGCGCGGTGGCGGTTCTATCTGCGCTTCTCGCCGACCGGATGGCGCAGCGGGAAATGAATGCGGAGCGCGTTTCCCTGCGGGTTTATCAGTTTTTCATGGAACTGCCGATGACGCTGCGGCTGCCCCGGCTTTCGGGAATTGATCAGGCTGCGGTTCAGATTGAAAACTGCTTTGCAGATCCGAATTTGAATGTTTCTGTTCTTGCAGAAGCTGCCGGCATGACCCGTTCGCATTTCACACGGCTTTTCCATGCCGAAACCGGGCAGTCGCCGGGGCGGGCGATTGAGGAATACCGGTTGCGGCACGCTCGCGAACTGCTGATGCTGAGCGAGCTGTCGGTTAAGGAAGTCTGTTTTGCCTGCGGCTACCGCAGCGTGTCCCATTTCTGCGCGCAGTTTAAAAAACGGTTCGACAGTACGCCGGGCCGGTTTCGAGGCCGATAGAAGGGATGTTTCCAATGTCTGGAAAAAAAGAAGGCCGCTCCGTTGCGGGAGCGGCCAGGTGTGGCTCGGGGATAATCAGAAGTTCCAGCGCGCGCCGAGCGTGAGGCTGTTCTGGTACATGCTGATGCTTGTTGTTCCGCCCGGGCCGGGGCCGGATTCGCTGGCGTCGAGTGCGTGGACATAGGCCAGGTCGAGGCTGACTTTGTCGAAAGCGTAGGACGCGCCGCAGGCGAGGTGGGTTTTCATGATGGCGGGGAAGAGGGAGTTGGCAAAAGCATCTTCGCTTCCGATCGGGGAGTTCCCGTGGGAAATCCCGCTTCGCAGGGTGAGCCGTTCGGTGGCCTGCCAGGTGAGACCGGCTTTGACGATGTTCTGATCCTCCCAGCCGAAGTTGTCGCCGAGCGTGTTAAGGTCGCCCCAGCCGACCCAGCGGTAATCGAGCGCCAGCTCCAGGTTAGTCAGTACATTGTAGGCCAGACCGACGGTGAGCTGCTGCGGAAGGTTGAGCGAACCGCCCAGCAGGGCTTCGTATTCGTCAAATTCAGAGGTGAACTGCTCGGACATATAACTGGCGCCGAATTTGAGTTTGTCGTTTACGCGTTTGTTGACCCCGAAGATGGCTCCGGCCCCGACGGCGGTGTCCCATGCGCCGCTGTTGCCGCCCATGTCGGTGCGCAGACGGGATAGAACAAAGATTGGTCCGGCGCCGACGCTCCAGCCGTTGTCCAGTTTGCGGGCGTAGGTGAGTGTCATCTTGGCGATGGACAGTTCGGTCATGTTTCCGGCCAGCCACGGGCTGCTGGTGTCATAATCGACACCCATGCCGCTGGTTCCGTAAATGCCGATGCCGAAATAACCGTTGTCCTGCTGGCAGCATCCGAAGGAGGCGCTGAGCGAGGGAATATAAAACGAGTTGTCGTCGGTCTGTTTGCCCATTCCGGGATAGCTGACGTCGCGGCGGGGCGAAAAGATCTGAAAGGAGGCATCGACCTGACGGCCGACATCGGTGAGGCCCGCGGGGTTGAGGATGAGCCAGGTGGAATCCTTGGCGGAGGCGACCCCGGCTCCGGCGGTTCCCTGCTGGACCGGTCCGATCCCGATGAGGTTAATTCCTTCTGTTGCGTTGGCATAAAGCACCGGGAGCAGCAGTGCGACTGCCGCGAGTGCGATTTGTTTTCTGATCATGGTTTTCTCCTTCTAAAAGACCCCGTCTCTGGGGAACGGAGGATAGGGAATCAGAAAATAAAATGAAGCGCAATATAAATATTATAAATATAATCAACTATTATATATTTAAGGTAAATCTGCAAAATTTAGCCTGTTTTTAAGGTTTTAGTTCAGTTGGGTGAAAAAAATAAAAATGAGATTGCTTTAAATTTACAATATTATAATTTTCTAATGTTTAGCGGAGATCACAGTATGGATTTGTATGAACGGGAAGTGGCGGCTGAAGTGCTGAAGGCAATGGCCCATCCGGTGCGGCTGGGGGTGATTCAGATTCTGGCGGATGGGGAAAAGACCTGCACGGAGCTGTATGAACAGCTCGGATGCAGTCAGTCGCTGATGTCGCAGCAGCTTAAGATTCTCTGCCGGCAGGGACTGGTGGCAATTCGCAGGGAGGGGACGCTGAAGTACTGTATGCTGCAGAATCCGGATTTTCTGAAGCTGTTCGACTGTATGCACCGTCATTTGCGGACGTTTCTGCATTTTAAGGATGAAGAATAAAGGATCGGATTATGAATAAGACGAAACTGGTGATTATCGGAGGTGTGGCGGGGGGAGCCAGCACGGCTGCCCGCGCGCGGCGGCTAAGCGAAGAGGCGGAAATTATTCTGATTGAGCGGGGGCCGTATATTTCGTTTGCAAACTGCGGCCTGCCGTATCACATCGGCGGCGAAATTGCCGAGCGCGACAAACTGCTGGTGACGACTCCGGAGACTCTTCGGATGCGGTTCCGGATCGATGTGCGCACACGCAATGAGGTGACGGCGATCGACCCGGATGCCAAAGAGGTTGAAATCCGCAACCTGGACAGCGGAGAGGTTTACCGGGAATCCTATGACGCGCTGGTGCTCAGCCCCGGAGCCGATCCGGTCCGTCCACCGATTCCGGGAATCGACAGTTCGAACGTGCTGTCGCTTCGCAATATGGAAGACATGGACCGGATCATCAAAGCGCTCGACGGGAAGCGCCACGCTTCGGTGATCGGTGGCGGGTATATCGGGCTCGAAATGGCCGAGGCGCTGCGGCGGCGCGGTATTGCGACCACGCTGATTGAACTGGCGCCGCAGGTGATGGGCCCGGCCGATCCGGAAATGGTTTCCATCCTGCATCAGGAGCTGGAGATCAACGGCGTCGACCTGCGGCTCGGTACATCGGTGACGGCGTTTGAAGATACGGCTGACGGCGTGAAGCTGACGCTTAGTTCGGGCGAAATACTGAGCACCGGCCTGGCGGTTCTCGCGATCGGTGTTCGCCCCGAGACGGCGCTGGCGAAAGCGGCCGGTCTAGAGCTCGGCCCGCGCGGCGGGATCAAAGTGAACGACCGGATGCAGACCTCGATGCCGGACATCTATGCCGTCGGCGATGCCGTGGAAGTGGTCGATTTTGTAACGCGCCAGCCGGCGCTGATTCCGCTGGCCGGACCGGCGAACCGGCAGGGCCGGATTGCGGCAGACAATATTTTCGGCCGCACCTCGCACTATCGCGACACGCAGGGAACGTCGATCTGCAAGGTGTTCAATCTGGCGATCGGCATGACCGGCCTGAGCGAGAAGGGCGCAAAGCGCGCGAACATTTCGTTTGAAAAAGTCTATGTGCATCCGGCCAGCCACGCGTCCTATTATCCGGGCGCCGCTCCGCTGAGCATCAAGATGCTGTTCGATCCGGAAACCGGCAAAGTGCTCGGCGCGCAGGCCGTCGGCTCCGACGGCGTCGACAAGCGGATCGATGTGTTTGCCGTGGCGATCCGCGCCGGGCTGACGGTGTATGATCTCGAGGAACTGGAGCTGTCCTATGCACCGCCGTTCGGGTCGGCCAAGGATCCGGTTAATTTTGCCGGATTCGTCGCGGCCAACGCGCTGCGCGGCGATGTCCAGCTCTGCCAGACGGAGGATGTCCTGAAACCGGGACCGCACCAGAAGCTGCTCGATATCCGGACCGTCGAGGAATTCGAGGCCGGAACGATTCCCGGCGCAAAGAATATTCCGCTCGATGAACTGCGCGACCGGCTGGGCGACCTGTCGAAGGAAAAGGAATATCTCGTGTTCTGCCGTGTCGGTCTTCGCGGATATCTTGCCTGCCGCATCCTGTCGCAGAACGGATTCAAATGCCGGAACCTGACCGGCGGGTATGTCACTTATCAGCGTGAAGTCAAAATGCCGGTCGAAGAAATGCCGGAAAATCATCATCCGGACAGCGATGCCGACGAAGCCGATGTGAAAAAGGAGTCTTCTGTGAAACTGGTGAAAACAATCAACGCCTGCGGGCTGCAGTGCCCTGGCCCGATTCTTCAGCTGAAGAACGCGGTCGACGAGCTGAAAGACGGAGAAGCCGTCTGCATTACAGCGACCGATCCCGGTTTTGTCGCCGATGCGCCGGCATGGTGCAACACCACCGGCAACGAACTCGTCAGCGTCGAGCCGGCCGAAGGCGGCGCCTATCGCGCGACGGTCGTGAAGCGTTCGCGGGTGACCGGCGGAATTCCAATGTCTGGAAAAAAAGCGATGACCAATGTCGTGTTCAGCAACGACTTCGACAAGGCGATGGCGGCATTCATCATCGCCAACGGCGCTGTGGCCGCCGGCTATGAGGTGACGCTGTTTTTCACCTTCTGGGGCATCAATATCCTGCGGAAATCCGGTCCGGTGGTGACGAAGAAAAACCTGATCGAAAAAATGTTCGGCATCATGATGCCCAGGGGCGCCGACCGGCTTGCGCTCTCCAAAATGAACATGGCGGGCATGGGTCTGGCGATGATCAAGGGCATCATGAAAAAGAAACAGGTGATGAGCCTGCCGGAGCTGATTGCCCAGGCGCGCTTCAGCGGCGTGAAGCTGGTCGTCTGCACGATGAGCATGGACCTGATGGGCATTAAGAGAGAGGAGCTCATCGACGGCGTTGAAGAAGGCGGCGTAGCAATGTATATTGATCACCTGAGTCGTTCGGGAGCCAATCTGTTTATTTCATAGAAGGGAGAACATCATGGCGCGGATCATCAATAAAGACGAATGCATCAATTGCGGAGCCTGCGAACCGGCCTGTCCGGTCGAGTGCATCTCGGAAGTGGACGGCAAACGTTTTATCAAGGCCGATGACTGCATCGACTGCGGTGCCTGCGAATCGGTCTGCCCGGTCAGCTGCATTTCCGAAGCGTAACCCGGCAGGTCGGGAGAGTCTCCGCTCAGAGAATGGGACATATATCGTAATACGATATATGTCCCATTTTCAAACCCTGGAAGATTTCCAGCTGGCGTTTCCAGGCATTGGAAAAAAGAGAAGCTGTTGCGCAATGATCTTCCAAACTCTGGAAAAAGGGAGTAGAACGGATCTTATTTTTTCGGAGTACGGATATGCCTAAGAGCGCCAATATCAATATGATCTGCGATATCGCGGAGCTGTCGTCGCTGTTCGAAAAGAGCAGCAGCCTGGATGATTTTCTCCAGTCGGCAGTGAGCGTGGTGGCGTATCATATGCAGGCGGCGGTCTGTTCAATTTACATCTATGACGACCAGTCGCGGATGCTGACGCTGCGCGCAACGCAGGGACTGAGCGAGTCGGCGATCGGCAAGGTGCAGCTTCGTCTTGGCCAGGGGCTGGCGGGCATGGCGCTGAAAGAACTGCGGGCCATGCGCGAAGGACGCGGGTCACTGAGTCCCAGGTTTTTTCCGGTGTCTGGAATTGATGAGGAAAAATACCAGGCGTTTCTGGCCGTGCCGATCCGGCGCGGGCTGACGCGCGTTGGCGTGCTGACGGTGCAGGATACGCAGCCCGATTATTTTGATGAGAAGGACGAGCAGGCCCTGAAGGCCATTGCTGCACAGCTGGCAACGGTGATTGAAAATGCCAATCTGCTGCTGACGCTCCGGAATGAGCAGGAGGCGGCTCCGGCAGTTCCGAAAGCCGCGCTGCCGCAGATGATCAAGGGCCGCCCGGCGAGCGGCGGTGTGGCGCGCGGTCAGGTGACGGTGATTGTCTCAGGGCGCGGCGGTGCGTTCCAGGTTCCGGCGAACGTACCGCGCGGCCTAACCGTAGAGGACTTTGACCGGGCCCTGCAGCTTTCGGAAAAACAGCTGAAGGAGCTTCAGCGTGAAGTCGACGAAGAACTCTCCGACGTGGCGCAGCTGATTTTCAATGCGCATCTGCTGATTCTGGCCGACGATGAGTTTTCGGGCGAAATCCGCCGTCAGATTACCGATGGGATTTCTCCGGCGGATGCGCTGGTGTCGGTTGTGAACCGTTACATCTCGATTTTTGCGGCGAGCCCGAACCCGCGACTTCAGGAGAAGGTTCATGACTTAAAAGACCTCGGCCATCGTCTGATGGGCAATCTGATCGGCGGCGACCGGGTGCACGGGGATTACAGCGGGCGTATTATTGTGGCCGACATGCTTCTGCCGTCGGATATTCTCAAGCTGGCGACGGAAAAGGCGGAGGGCTTTATCACGCAGGGCGGGGTGACGTCGCACAATGCGATTATCTGCCGCTCACTTCAGAAGCCGATGGTGATGATCGACCCGCAGCAGCTGGAGCTGTTTGTTGATGCCTGCGATATACTCATTGACGGCGACCAGGGCACCGTTTATCTGGAGCCGGCCGGTGACGTGCTGAAGGAATATGAAGAACATCAGCGGACGTTGCGGGAAATGGAAACCTCGTCACGGGTCTGCGAAACGACGCAGACCGTCGATGGCACGCGGGTGCATCTGTTTGCAAACATCAATCTGCTGAGCGACCTGAAGCTGGCGATTGCCTCCTGTGCCGAAGGCGTCGGACTTTATCGCAGCGAGTTTCCGTTCATTATCCGCAATGCCTTTCCGTCCGAGGAGGAGCAGTTCCGTGTGTACAACCGGATCGTGGAGGCCATGGATGGGCGCGAGGTGACATTCCGCACGCTCGATATCGGTGGGGACAAGGTGCTTTCCTACCAGAACGAAGTGGAGGAGGCGAACCCGTTTCTCGGCCTGCGCGCCATTCGTTTTTCGCTGATGAACAAGGATATTTTTTCCGAGCAGCTGCGTGCCATGCTGCGCGCCGGCGTCGGCGGCAACACGCGGATCATGTTTCCGCTGATTGCGTCGCTGGACGATTTTCTCGAAGCGCGCGAGGTGGTGTACGAAAGCATGCGCCAGCTCGATGCACGCGGCGTGGAATACAATCGCGATACAAAAATCGGGATCATGGTCGAGCTTCCATCGGCTGTGGAGCTGATCGAAGATTTGGCTCATGAAGTGGACTTTATGTCGATTGGCACAAACGACCTGATTCAGTATATGCTGGCCGTCGACCGGACCAATGACCTCGTGTCCAAGCTCTATCTGTCACATCATCCCGCCATCCTGCGGGCAATCGAGCGGGTGGCTTCCGTTGCGCAGAATCACCGGCTCGATGTGTCGATCTGCGGCGACATCGCCAAGGATCCGCGCATGATTCCGTTTCTGATCGGTGTCGGGATCTCAAAACTCAGCCTGCCGCCACGGCGGGTTTACGAAATCCAGCAGACCATCGGAGGAATCAGCATGGAAAAAGCGGTGTATACCGCCCGACGGATGCTCTCCTGCAGTCGCATTTCCGAGGTTGAGGAAATTATAGGGAAAAATACATAATTGTTTGTCATACAGGCCTATTTACATTTTTGTTACTCTTCTGTGTCAAAGGTATATTTTCTATAATTGTTTGATTTGCAATGCGTTAGTTTGTAATCAAATCCACTTCCCGGCAAATGGCCCGTATTCTGCTTACATAGGCCCAACCTGTCGCTGAGCGACTGATTTGGACCTTAACCCCAAAGGAGGAAACATGTGTAAGTGGAAGAAAATGCTGCTGGCGGCAGCCGGAGTTCTGGCTGTCGGCGCAGCGGTTCATGCGGAAGATGCGGCCCCGCAAGTGACGGCGGCCGATGCCATGTTCACCGCAAACAATATCTGGATGATGGTTTCCATTTTTCTGGTGTTCACCATGCATCTCGGATTTGCCACGGTTGAAACCGGGCTGACCCGCGCTAAGAACACCGTCAACATCCTGTTCAAAAACACAGCGATTGTTGCGATCGGTCTTCTGACCTATGCATTGATCGGCTTCAACCTGATGTACCCCGGTGACTTCAATATCATCCCCGGAATCTTTGGATTCGCCGGGTTCGGCGTGGCGGCTCCCGACGGTGCGGCCGGCCTGATCGACTATGCTGGCGGTGCCTACAGCTACTGGACCGACTTCCTGTTCCAGGGCATGTTCGCCGCCACGGCAGCCACCATTGTATCCGGTGCAGTTGCCGAGCGGATTAAGCTGGACGCCTTCCTGATTTTTTCCGCGCTGTATGTGGCGCTGGTCTACCCGTTCGTCGGCTCCTGGGTCTGGGGCGGCGGCTGGCTGGCCGAAATGGGCTTCCACGACTTTGCCGGCTCCACGCTGGTACACTCCGTCGGCGGATGGGGCGCTCTGGCCGGGATTCTGCTGCTCGGTCCGCGCCTCGGGAAATACGTCAACGGCCAGGTCAAAGCCATTATGGGGCACAACATGCCGCTGCTCACCATCGGCGTTTTCCTGCTGTGGCTCGGCTGGTTTGGATTTAACGGCGGTTCCGTTCTTTCCGGCGATCCGGGTGCGGTTTCCTTCGTGCTGGTCACGACCTCGCTGGCCGCTGCGGCCGGAATCATCGGCTCGATGATCCTGTCCTGGATCATTCAGAAAAAGCCGGACCTCACGATGGTGCTCAACGGATGCCTCGCCGGACTCGTCGGCATCACCGCCGGCGCAGATGCGGTCTCCGTCCCAGCAGCCATCCTCATCGGATTGATCTGCGGCGCTGTTGCCGTCGTCTCCGTACTGACCTTCGACAAGCTGAAAATCGACGACCCGGTCGGTGCCACCACCGTCCACCTCGTCTGCGGTGTTCTCGGGACACTGTTTGTCGGCGTGTTCAGCCCCGACTACAGCCTCGGCGTGCAGGCGCTCGGCGTTCTCGTCTACGGCGTCACCTGCTTCCCGCTGGCCTTCATCATCTTCTTTGTACTGAAGAAAACCATCGGCATCCGAGTCAGCGAAGAAGAGGAACTCAAAGGGCTCGACATCGGCGAGCACGGAATGGAAGCTTATGCCGGTTTCCAGTTCTTCACCAACAGTTGATTGTGTAAGGAGAAAACGATATGAAACTGATCATTGCCTATATTCAGCCTGAGCGTCTCACCGCGGTGAAACAGGCGCTCTACGAAAAGGAAATCTTCAAAATGTCCGTCACCAACGCGCTCGGCTGCGGACAGCAGAAGGGCTATCACGAAACCTATCGCGGCGCGGACACCGAAGTGAACCTTCTCAAAAAGGTCCGCCTCGAAATCGCGGTCAACGCCGGATTTGTGGAGCCGACCATAGAGGCCATCATCAAAGGCGCCCGCACCGGCAAAATCGGTGACGGGAAAATCTTCGTGCAGAGCCTCGACGAATGCATTCGCATCCGCACCGGGGAAAAAGGCGAAGACGCTATCGGCTGACCGTTGACCGTTTTACGTTGACGAAAAGGGCGCTCCGACTTCGGGGCGCCTTTTTGGTTTCCAGGCATTGGAAACATTTTTTCCAATGCCTGGAAAAATCAGCCGAGGGCTTCGATGCGGCGAATTCTATTTCTAAAAAGGCGTCCGCCGGGATGGAAAAAATGAGATAAAAGGTTCCAAATGTTGGAACTTTTGGCTAAAACATCCGTCCGCCCGCATTGCGGACGGTTGGTTTTTTGATGCGGAGGATGTATGTCAGGTCATAGTAAGTGGGCGAATATTAAGCATAAAAAAGGTCGCGCGGATGCCGCGCGCGGGAAAGCGTTCAGCAAGATTGCCAAGGAAATGACGGTTGCGGCCCGGCTCGGCGGCGGTGATCCGGCCGGGAATATTACCCTGCGCATGCTGATCAGCAAAGCCAAGGGCGTCAACATGCCCAATGAAAACATTGACCGCGCAATCAAAAAAGGAACCGGAGAACTTGAGGGCGGCGCGCTCGAAGAGCTGATGTACGAAGCCTATGCGCCGGGCGGCGTCGGGGTGATTGTCGAGGCGCTGACCGACAATAAAAACCGGGCGGCGTCCGAAAGCCGCATGGTGTTCACTTAAAACGGCGCGAACAGGGCGCAGAAGGG
>JBFWJN010000052.1:0-16377 GCA_050253185.1 Kiritimatiellales bacterium
CTTCCGATCTTAAACAATATTAGTTTCACCGGATTGTGCATTCCGGGCAGAAACCTGCACGTCAACGTCCACGGGAAGCTCTGTTCCCAGAAACAGTGAAATACCGCCGACAGACTGTTCCGGATTCACCGACAACCGGAGCTGAGCCGGACACTGCATCCGAATCCGGGACTCCGTACTTCCATCCGCCAACAGGCCGCTTTGATGATCGGATAAGCCAGCTACTGACGGAATAAATGCGGGACTGTAAAATGTGACCTCAGAAATACGCAGATTAAAGTTTTTCGGTTTTTCAACCGGACCGGAACTTTCCTTCTGCTGGAACCCGGACACAAAAGCCAATTTCACATACCGGCCCCGAACCGGCGGGAATGAGACAAACGGATTGCTCCAGCTGAAATCTCCGCGACGGACAGGCGCTCCCCATTGGGAATCATCATCACTGACATACAGGGCAAACTCGCCTCCGCCGATGGTTGAAGAGATGCTGCATTGCAGGCCGGACAAAACGGCCGGAGCACTCAACTGAAAAACAAATTCATTGTTCTTCACGGCAGAACACCCGTTAATCACGGCAACCGTGTCCTTTCGCCCGTCGCAAAGCAGCGGTAACGCGCGGGCAGCCTCGCCCTCCCCGTTCAGCCGAACCGACTGGATATCTGTCGGAGACAGGGCCCTGAATTTTGGAAGAACCGGCTCTGAAACGGTCGCATCAGCCAACGCCGTCCCAACCGATACCGCCAGATATACATACAGCAAAATCGTCTGTTTCTTCATCTCTTTCCTGACTGGTGCGAATTACTCCGCTGGCTCATCTTTGGCAATGATATCCGCAACGGTCCAGCGTTTGAGCATATCCGGATACTGCTGTTTATACACGCTGTAGAGCGAGAGAATTTCCATCTCACTTCCCTCCCAGTTGCAGCGCCGGCAGTAGTACTGATCCGCCTTTTTGTCGTAAAGCAGGTCATAGTCGATCGTCCGGAACAGACAGTTCGGACAGCGATAGTTGATCTTTCCGGTTTTTCCCTGTGCCATAATAAAACTCCTTACTTCGCCTGCTCGATTTTAAATGCCGTGACCAATTCTTTTCCCTGGCCCAGTTCTCTGCACACGCCGATCTTCAGGTTCGGAGCAAAGGAGTAGCCTTCTTCGTAATAACCGCGGCAGCCCGCGCTGACCGGTGTCATACTGATTTTCGTCTGCACCATCGGAATGACCGCTTCGACGGACTGGATGTTGTGCGCTTCAAATTCCCGGCAGCGGTATTCATAGTTCAGGTCGCTGCGCGATCCATCCTTGGAAATCACCGAGAGCGTACAGCCGGTCAGATCTTCCGGATATTCCCGCGTCCCCCAGCACGAGGTGATGAATTCATCGATTTCCACTTTCTTGGACGGATCGCTCAGACCGGTGATTTTCCGGCTGATTTCAATCACACCGGTATTTTCGCGAAAGGTATAGGTCGTTTCGATTTGCACTTCCAATGTTTGGAACTCCACCGTAACCGGCCGGACGATCAGCTTCCGAAAGCCTTCGCCTTCTTCATATTTTCCGGTGGAGCGGCAGGCGCTCAGGTCCACCTCTTCGCCATTGAAACGCACTTTAGCGCTTTTGATGGCGCCTTCGCCGGCATAATGGGTGAACGGTCCGCCTCGATAGCGGGAGTGAACGATGAACGGATACGAGGCGTCCTGGTTGGCCTGGGTCCCAGCGCCGCAGGGCCGTTCCAGTTTGGAAGCGTACGGCCGGATATCGGTGATGGCTCCGCCGAGTTTCAGGTCGATCTGAATCCGGAATTTGGAATCGGCATACCAGAAGCACTGGTTTTTCGTGCCGAAAATCGTGTCTTTCCAGAGTCCGCAGATCGGCTCGTTGACCGCTTTGTTTTGACGATACCACTCCCCGAATTCGGTCATAGTCATGTCTTCGACGTCGCCTTCTTTTTTGAGCTGGCCGTAATAGGCCATAAAATCCTCGTAGGATTTTTTCAGGATGCGGTACGGGCATTCCCAGCGACCAGCCTTGCCCATCCAGCCGGGTCCGATATAGACAAGGTTGTAGGAATAGCCTTTGTTGTATTTTTTCATGACCTGATACTGGTCGACGAGGTTGTACATGAACGGCAGGCGGTCGTCCTCGTAGGCCAGTCCGCGGATGATGTTCTGCGGATGGGTGCCGAACATGTCCCCGGAGTTGTCCATCACGCCCAGCAGATCACGGGAAAGGTGCGGCACGGCGACAATGCCGGAATCGTCCTCTTCGTTTTCGGCAATTGCGTGGGAGCATTTTTTTGACGGCACCCACGCCGTCCACGGGCCGCCGTCGAGCAGGGTGTACCAGGTGTTGTTGGTGTGGCGAAAAACTTTCGGGCCCTCTTCAAAGCAGGCGGCCACGGCGATTTTGACCATCGGGTAGTGTTTTTTGATGTAGTTGATCAGCTCCGCGTCCATGAAGTAGGATCCGGTCGAGGTGGGATAGAACCCGAAGACCTCTTTAAATCGCTCGAAGGTGTCGTGAACCAGCCGGACTTTCAGATCCCAGGGGAAGAGCCACATGGCCAGTTCCTTCGATCCGTATTTTTCGCGGAACTGCTCGCACTGCACGCCGAGAAAGGTGTGGCCGATCTCATCACCGTACTTTTCGTGATACATCTTCGCCAGCTCAATGGCTTCGTCGTTGTACAGTGACGCATAGGTCATCTGGATGGTGCACTTCAGTCCGTTGGCATGGGCGATGTCCTGCTGCAGGCGGAAAATGTCGAGCGACTCGCCGACGACTTCGGCGCCGCCGATTTCATCGGCTTTGCCCGCCTGCGCGTCGGTGTTGATATATTCCGGAACCAGCTCCGGGCGGTGAATGACGTTTAAGATGAATTTGTCCATATCAGTGGTCCTGTTGCGGGGTCATCAGTTCTTTTGCGGGGTCCCGGTTTTTCCAATGGTTGGAAAAACCGGATAAATATCGAATGCGTACGAATACGGTCTGCAGGGAATGCAGTATTCCGGGTGAACGTCCGCTCCCCATGAATTGTCTCCGCCGACCCCCATCTGCCGGTGATCGATCAGGACTTCCACATGGTCACGAACGGGCAGGTCCATGTCGTGCTTTGCATGTTCCAGATCGTCCATCGTGTACGGGCGGGCGGTGAATTCCATTACGCTGTCGACGGAAAACCCAATGCCTGACGATCCGGCATCCGTAAACTCGACCCAGCGCACATCGGTTCGGTTGCCGTTCTGCTGGGGCCGGATATACCCATGCACCAGTTCACGCACAGTGCTCCGGAACCGTCCGATTTTCGCGCCGGTTTTCCGGTCTGCATAGGTTTCCTGCGGACCTCGGCCCAGCCATCGGACTGTGTCATATTCGGCGGGCAGAGAGGTTTTCATGCCGATCCGCATCAGGTCCGGCAGCGAACCGTGAGGAACAAAATCGACCGCCACCCGAACGCGGCCGGTGGCAAAGATTCGATAGGTCAGCGTATATTCCACGCCTTCATCCGAGGTGCCGGATTCCAGCGTTGAAACAACAGTGATGGCATCGTCGTCCCGTTCTGTAATAACGGCTTCCGTTTTGCAGTCCAGCGCCGGATGGGCGTACCAAAAGGCGTGCCGCTCCCGGAACCGGCAGTCCGGATGCATCTGGTTTTCGTTGAGAACACGCATGAAATTCGGCGTCAGCTCCGACAGCAGTTCCTGACCGTTCAACTGATAGGACTGCATCAGCCCGGTCGCCTTTGAAATGATTATCGAGGAATTTCCCCCTGCACGAACTGTGATGAACCCGTCTGCATCTTCCTGCACGGTCAACCCATCATTCTGCGAAGAAAAAGTTTCCGGCAGAACCTGACGCTCCTGAAGCAGCCACTGGTTCCAGGCCAGTTCAAATCCCTTTTCCGCCCATAGACCGTCTTCGGACAGATGAAAGGAAACGGTTAAATGATATTCCGATATCGCTTTGCGGGAATCCGCATCAACCGGAACGGTAACCAGCGTGTCCGATTGCGGCTCCAGCGCCAGACTGCCCAATGATCCCGACCGGTACACCACACCGTCTTCCAGCAGCTCCCAGCGCATTTCCACATCAGCCAGTGACTTGAAGAAATATTTGTTGCGGACACGGACTTCGCCGGAGACCGGATTAATTAAATCTGCATGGATATGCTGGTAAACCTTTTTCACCTCTGCGGCGTGCGGATGCGGGATGCGGTTCGACTGCATCAGCCCGTTGCAGCAGAAACTGCCGTCGTTCGGCATTTCTCCGAAATCTCCGCCGTATGCGTAGAATTCAACACCCTCTTCCGTTCGCGCCAGCAGGCTCTGATCCACCCAGTCCCAGAGGAACCCGCCCTGAAGAATCGGATACTTTTCGAAAACATCCCAGTAATCCTGCAGGTTGCCCAGACTGTTTCCCATGGCGTGCAGGTATTCGCAGATAATCAGGGGCCGGTCGGATTCCGGATTCAGTGCATACGCTTCGGCTTCCCACGCCCGCATATACATATCTGAAACCACATCCGTGTACCAATGGAACTCCGCATTCTCGTAATGAATTATCCGGCCGGGATCCCGCAGTTTGGCCCATTTGTACAGTTCTTCAAAATTCGGCCCGCGCCCGGCTTCGTTGCCCAGCGACCAGGAAATCACTGACGCATGGTTTTTATTTGTTTCAATCATCCGGGATACACGGTTCTGCAGGGCCGGATACCAAACCGGATCGTTAGCGATCCGGTTTTTATCACTGTCACCATGCGATCCCAGTCCATGGGTTTCAATATTGGCCTCATCAACCACGTATAATCCGTATTCGTCGCAAAGATCGTACCATTCGGAGCGGTTGGGATAATGACTGTTGCGTACCGCATTGATGTTATACTGTTTCATCAGGCGGATATCTTCGATCATGGAATCCACTGAAACCGTGTGGCCCGTCACCGGGTGGTGCTCGTGCCGATTGACACCCTTGAACAGGATTGCTTTCCCGTTCAGCAAAACCTGCCGATCGCGGATTTCAACGGAGCGGAATCCGACCCGGGAAGTCACTACCTCAAAGGGTTCCCCATTTTCGTCATCCAGAACCAGCAGCAGCCGGTACAGCCACGGCGTTTCCGCCGACCATTTCAACGGGTTATCAACCGGAACTGCACAGGACAGCACCGCCTGTTCCCCAACCGGGATGCAGACGTCACCCACAGATCCGGAAGCAACCGGCGTGTTATCCGGAGCCAGCAGTTGATACCGGAGCACTCCGAAAACTGCATCAGCAGAATAATTGCAAAGTTCGCTTTTGATCCGCAGAACTGCATCTTCATATCGCGAATCCAGTTCGGTCGTAATTTCAAAATCCCGCTGATGAA
The DNA here is from genome assembly GCA_050253185.1 of Kiritimatiellales bacterium. Taxonomy (GTDB): domain Bacteria; phylum Verrucomicrobiota; class Kiritimatiellia; order Kiritimatiellales; family Tichowtungiaceae; genus Tichowtungia. Next base: position 5,360 of record JBFWJN010000052.1, read on the forward strand.
GCAGCGGGGCAGACCACAGGCAGACATCGCGGAAAATTCCGCTCATCCGCCACATATCCTGATCTTCAAGATAACTGCCGTCACAGAACTGGTAAACCTCCACGGCCAACCGGTTCTTCCCGGGCTTTAAGAACATGGAAATCCGGAACTCTGCCGGCGTCCGGCTGTCCTGGCTGTACCCGACAGCCTCTCCGTTTATCCAGACATAGAATGCGCTGTCCACCCCTTCAAACGTCAGGAACACTTCGCGCTGCGCCCATTCCTCGGGGCACTCAAACTCACGGACATAAGACCCAACCGGATTGCGCTGCTCATAGGATGTCCAGTTTTTATCCGGATCCGACATGACCCTCGGCGGGTCGATTTTAAATGTGTATCCATAATTCCGATATACCGGAAGCCCGTAGCCTTTCATCTGCCAGTTGGAAGGAACGTCAATCACATCCCAGCTCAAATCATCAACCGGTTTCCTGTAGAATTCCACCGGACGAAGTTCCGGGCGGGAAGACCAGCAGAATTTCCAAGGGCCATTCAATGAAATATACGATTTTGCCTCTCTACGCGTCTTATTCAACGCCTCTTCGATGGAAGCGAACGGCATGGAAACGGCGTGCGGAACGTCTGTTTTAAGCTCAAAAACAGACGGGTTCCCCCAGTTGGGGATAACGGCGGTTTCTACTGTCGCGGCTGTTGCATTCTTCATGAAAATCCTCTGTATTCATGCAACAGTTTGAATCAAGCTGCTGATGATATGAGGGAACTATTCCACAGAAGATTTAAAAGAATACATACACATTCCCGCCTGTTTACTTACACAATTTTTGCAGATATTGATCATCCAGATTTTCTGAAGAATTCAGTTTGTATGCAGTTCGATATGTGACGACGGAAAACCCGCAGACTCCGCAGACAAAACGATCTTCCCTGTCCGTCCGGAAAGGGAACGAATCACAACCAGGCACAGGCCATTAAACGCTTTTCGTGCATGTGCCTGAAATGATTCATGACTGACCGGATTTCCACTACCGGTTGCTATAATTTCCCCCGATCCATTCAGCTCAAACCGAATCAAGTTATCAGCACGAGGGACCGGCAGACCGGTCGAATCGGTTATTTTCACCGTAATGAAACTGAGATCCTTTCCATCGGCACGAATCGCCTGACGATCCGCTGATAATTTCAGCTGAAATGCCGGTCCCGTGGTCTGCACTGAATCTTCTGCCCACGTCTTCCCGTTTTTGTAAGCGGCAACCTTCAGCTCTCCGGGTTCATAAACGATATCGTCCCAGCGCAGACGGTATTCATAAGAATCTTTCTTTTTCCGTCCCAATGTTTTTCCGTTCAGGAATAATTCGGCTTCGTCGCCGGACGTATACACATGCACCGGCGTAATCTGCCCAATACGTTCCGGCCAGTTCCAGTGCGACAGAATATGGGCCATAGGAAAATCCTGTCGCCATTTGGATTGGTAAAGATAGAAGCGATCCTTAGGAAAGCCGCACAGATCGACGATCCCGAAATAGGAACTGCGCGGCGGAATATTTCCACCTAACCGCTCCATCTCATTTGCCATTTTTCTCTGCTCGTCCGGATTGCTGAAATTCAGGAGATTGGTCTGATCGTTATTGTACGGAGTGGGTTCACCGAGATAGTCGAAACCGGTCCAGACAAATTCGCCGAAAACTTCCGGCATCCGGTCCTGTGCAGCAAACTCCGCATCCGGAACGGTTCCCCACGCCGGCGCCGACAGATCGTAACTGCTGACCTGAAAATACCCGCCTAAACCTCTGTCCTCCGAAACCGGGAAAAAATACTCGCCGCGAGAACTGATGCAGGACGAGGTCTCACTTCCATAGAGAGGAACGGTCGGATTCTGCTCCCGGAAATTCCCGTATAGATGAGGTTTATAATTGTATCCGAAGACATCCATGGTTTCAGCGAACCCATTAAATCCGGTATCCGGATTACTGCACCCGGCAGTAACCGGCCGGGTCGGATCTGCTTTTCGAACAAGATCCGACAGATGACGCGACAATACAGGGTTAAGATGCTCGGGCCACTGCTCCATCACCTCGTTTCCGGTGCTCCACATGATCACACACGGATGATTCCGGTCGCGACGGATCATCGCAGTCAGATCCCGCTCATGCCACTCCGAAAACAATGTCGAATAATCATTCTTTGTTTTTGCGACGGCCCAGGTATCGAAAACCTCATCAATCACCAGAATTCCCATCCGGTCGCACAGATCCAGAACCTCCGGGGCCGGGGGATTGTGGGTCGTGCGAATCGCATTGCAGCCCATCTCCTTCATGATTTCGAGCTGCCGCTCAATTGCCCGACGATTAACCGCCGCTCCCAGCGGACCCAAATCATGGTGCAGGCAGACTCCGTTCAGCTTCAGATGGCGCCCGTTCAGGCAAAATCCTTGGTCTGGACTGAACTCCAGCGTACGAATGCCAAAGACCGTTTCATAGGTGTCTATCGTTTGGCCGGCCTGAATAACCCGTGTCCGTAAAACATACAAATTCGGGCTCTCCACATCCCAGCGCTTAACACCGTTCAACTCAATGGAACACTCTGATACGATTGTACAACCCGCGGTAATCTTTCCGGAAAATGCTGCCTGCTCCGCGACACTTCGGTTCGGAAAAGACTCTTCGAAAATTTCCTGTTTAACCGTGATGAATCCTTCGTGCTCTGCCTGATTCTCGATCTGCGCAACAACTTTAACAGTCGCCTGATCCTCAGAAATTTCAGGCACAGTAACCGCGGTTCCCCAGTGCGCAACATGGATCGGTGCGGTCTTGACCAGCCACACATTACGATAAATGCCGCCACCCGTGTACCAGCGCGACGAGTCCGGAGGATTATTCAGCCGGACCGTTAAAACGTTTTCCTGCCCAAATTTCAAATGATCCGTCAGTTCCAACCGAAACGATGTGTATCCATACGGCCAGCCGCCAATGTATTGCCCATTCAACCAGACTTTCGTCTGCGACATGGCGCCATCGAAATCGATGAAAAAGCGCTTATCACAGTCCGTTTCCAAGGGTTGAAAGCATTTGCGATACCAGCCGATCCCTGCACAGGGCAGTTTTCCGGTCTGCCCCGGCAGATCCATCTGAAACTGTTCTTTGACCGCCCAGTCATGGGGAAGATTGACGGGCTGCCAGTCGAACTCTTCCTGATTCTGTCCTAGGGCAAATTCCCATTGGTCACAAAATAACTTTTTCATTTACGGAAGTTTTCTCGTTACATGTCGAAATGTCAGTTCTTCCGCGACTTTGTTAAAGGATAGACTAAATTAAATTTGGCCTGCTCCAAAGAAACATACTGCTGACATGATCATAGGATTGAATGGAATGACGAAAAACTGTCGTCTGCTTTATAAAATAGGCGGCCAGTTGTTGCTATCTTAGCAATACGGATACGAATCAAGGGTATAAATCAATTTTTATGATTTCATACTGGCGAAATTTATTTACGTAGAAAGACAGCGTATTCCCATTGACAGTCGGCGCCCAAGACTCAATCAAGGCCGGGTCGTTGGACTGAAGATCGGATGATGACGAATACATACGTTGCACCAATGCTGAGTCAAACGTAAACCCGTTTATCTCGACATTCACCCAAGTGTACAGCGGAAGTTCGCCCCCCATGATCAGAACAGAAAGCCGGTTTGTTGAATCCATGAAGGCCAGAGAACTGAAATCCTCTGTCGAGCTGTCATTTATACTGTCCACTAACCAGGTCCGATCCGCGCTTTGCTGCAGCCATTGATATGCCTGCCCCTGCGGTCGCAAGGTTCCATCTGCATCCGCCAAAGCCATTGGTACGCGGTCATTCTGCCACATCAATGGCCATAGATCTGCATATTCCACTCCGGCCAGTGCCATGGCCTCAAAACAGATCATCTGCCGCGCTCCCAACTTCATGCCTTTCTTGTAATTTGTTGAGTTGAAGGGGTGTGAATTCCATTCCGTAACATAGCCCGTTTCGGAAAACCCTATTGCGTCGTTACAATTCAATAACTGACTCACAACATTACTCTCCATTTCTATATTGGGAGCATCCCATGTATATATGTGCGTAGCAACTTCATCGATACTTCCTCCCGCATTGTCGCGGATATAATCGCCAATAATTTGGCACTGATTTATATCGTTCATCATATAATGCGCAATCACATGAAAACTGGTGTCCATTGAATGAAGGGCCACTGCTTGAGCTGTCGCTATTATAGCGTAACTGGCAGCGGCGAAATCATCATCGTCAGAAGTGTCAGGATTCCATTGATAATATTCATTGCCGAGCTCCCACTGCGTGACTTTGGGCATCCCGATTTGATTTTTCAGTGTCGTATTTACATAGTTAACAAAATTGGTGGCATAAGCAACAGCTGCGGTAGTATCATTCGTAATAAATGTAGTGCATGCCGTTTCACTATCGCCGGCAGACGTAAGTATTTTTCCGGCACCTTTGTTTTGGAGATAATAATAACAAGAGTCCGTATAACAAGGTATAAATCTCCATTTAACCATGTCCCCCATATAAGATCCGGAAACTAGATCCGGCTCATCGTTTCCGTATCCATCATAATGCAGTTTTTCACCAGTAGCCTTATGGACAAGATAAGAATACCCAGATCCGGCATCAACGATTTGCCATTGAACATTGTCGCCCGTCCAACTCGTTGAGCCCAGTGTCACATTCGTCCCGGAATTTGCATCAGCATGTAGTCTGGCATTCTCCAGCGTAGTGACATTATCAATGTAGTAATATGAACCGTCGGCACTGGTTTTCTTCCAAGCGCCCTTACTGTAAGCAGTAAAACGAAATACCGGGATCGTCAAGATCAACTCGGTCGAAGAATTATTTTTGGTATACGTGAGAATATCGGAAAGATATGGAGCGTTCGTCAGATAGTCGAACGCCGGAAACCCATTGGATTCCCGCTCGGTACAAACTCCGCCTGGATATCGAATGTATTTTATGCCGCAATCTGACATCGCTGATTTAAATTGATTGTTAAACAAATTTTGCTCAATTGAAAAATTCACACCAAACATTCTATTACCAATCCACTCCAGCTTGTTCGTTGTGGTAACCGTAATTTGCGGTGCGGCATCGGCAATTAACGAAAACTGCAATGCTGCACCAGCAAGAGTACAGGACAAAAGCCTGGCCATAAATACATGGATCCACCAGCGACCAATACCGTTTCGTACTGTTTTCATTGCTTATTTCCCTTCTGGGTTTCTTTCTTTTTCTCTTTAATTTCCGATGACGTATTCTTCGACTTCAATCAATAAAACCTGTATCCAAAAACACAATTTCAGAGAATGGACATAATAATTTTTAATTTGCAGTTTCTTATAGATAGATAAGAAGCGACCGCGGTTTTCGAACCAGATGCCGATCAAAGAGGTCATGAAAGTCAAACATTCACGACAATTACTGCAGAACACTCAACAGCGCGATTGAGTACCAGAAAAGCAAGCGCGCCGCGCAACACCATGATTCACCATGACCACAAATGGCGACTATAGGGACTGATTCGAAAGGCTGAGGGAGGCCGACTCCGATCAAACAAACGCGAAATGTTGCCACCATCTGTGACCTGCACTCAGAAAAACTCAATACCTTTAGACACACATCATAAAGCGTCCGATTTTACGGCAGTAACTTACCGGCGAACGCAGATAGAAACAGGCTCGCCTCGAAAGTACGAGCCTGTTCGGGAATCCGAGTCAGTTTATTTTTAATGCCGGATAGCGCGACGAATAAGCAGCATTGAAGCGGAACTAATGGCGATCAGACTGATTGAGGCTGGCTCTGGAACCGCAGTCGTCACACTGACATTGTCAAACCACAGACCAGATGTAGAAGTTCCTGTAGATATGCGCAAACTGTAAATAGAGTGTGCAAAACCAGGGTTATTGTAATTCTTTTCGCTCACAAGGCCGCTGTTAACATATACCTGCAGTCCGGTTAATCCGAAAACAAACGTGAAATGATCCAATTCATCTGGAGTTTCTGACACACTTAACAAACCATCGGCTAACTCAACCCAACCGCCGAAATAGCCTTGAAGTACCCCTTGATTGCTAATACGCAAAGTTACAACATTGTTTCCTCCTGAATTCTTAATATCAATAGTATTCCAGTATGGACCACCGGGTGTTTCATCTTTAGCTCGTGCATCAAAACTTACTGTAACAAGGTTTGTATCTGACAGCGATGTTATAACAGTATCCAGTTGTACCCTGCAATCATATTGGTTTTCAAACCCTATCATTTCATTGCTGACAACAGAATCTCCAGCAGCTGTTACAGTCCATGCCCCGACAGAAGTTCCGTTATTTAGACCTATCGCTGTTAAACTACCATCAACAGACCCCGAAAAATCTGCAAAAAAATTTGTTACCACACTGGCTCTTCCTGCAGCAACCGTTAACAATAGAACTATTGATATTATGATTCTTTTCACTACTGGCTCCCCTTTCTTTTATTGTTTGTCATCAAACTACAGACTCTCCATACTTCTCTATACAAATGAACTTCTACTAAACATCCACTGTATCTTGAGAAGAAGGTTAGTTTTAAACACATCAGTATAGAATGCACTTATTCCGTTTTTTTTTGCATTTTTTGAGCTGCCGCCAACAAGTTTCAGCTATCACTGTTTATTTCATCACATCCCTTTATTTCTATACCGTTGATATACAATGTGTCAGCTCCCCCAGCCGTTGAAGGCCGGTCATAAACTCCAATTTTTATACCGAAAACACTGGGCAACGGAGCATGAGAAACAGTTACATTCCAGATTTCCATCAATTGATTATTACGGTCAGGTGTAAAGAGTCGAAGAATAGAAGAATCTGGACCCGCAGCTTCCACCCGGTACAGATATTCCTGATTTGGAACAACATCTTTTTTAACACAGCTCCATGACCGGATTGCTGAAGAAGTTGCGTTATTCCAGACCGAGAAGTCATTTTGATTATTATTTTTATAGAAACTCAGGACGTTGCCGCCCATGTTGTCATACAGCGTAATATTAAATCCACCCTCCCACTTGACTCCGTCGGAATTATATTTAAAGAGAACTTCAATCGCATCATTGGTTGTCAAAGCTCTGCTGAAATTCCGACTCATCTGTTTACGATCATCTATTGTGGTTCCGTCCGGCTGCGACAGCACCCAGCAAAGGTTGGATTCGGCCGAACCAAGCCAGGTTCCTTGACCGGCAGCAACAAATTCAGATCCAATGCCTGACACAGTCCATCCATCACGCGAAGGAATATTCTTCGCGAACCAACACAGAGGAACATTCTCACCAATAGACTGTACGGCTTCGATCGAATTAGAGGTCCATTTCAGACTGTTTAAAAAATCATCACAGGCCGCCCTGACTTCATACGGCTTATCTTTTGCGGCATTACGTGTCTGTTTAACAGCGTTAACAAAGGGTTTTTTATTGTTTGCGTAAAGTAGATAATTGATGGTCATTAGGTTGATGTGCCAGTTGTCATCAGCGCAAAATCTTTTCAGCGTCTCCCCTGCCAACTCCGTACTGAAACCTGTCCATATTGTTGCGGCGATGGTAATGGCCACTGGTGGATAATCATCCTGAAGCGCTTTATCAAGCTCACCAGTAAACGGAGCCAGATCTTCCCGGCTCTGGCAACGCAACCCAACAGCAGCCCAGTATCGAACAATTTTGTTCGGGCTCTTTAGCAATGCAATCTGTTTCTGGGCAATATCCCTTCCTCTAAATCCTGAGAGAAAAGCAGCGTTATAGATGTCGTTGATTGGATAGTTTTTGTCATCGAGTCGAAACTCGTATGGAGTGGTACGTTTCGAAATCAGGTCGATTTCATATTCAGGAAGAAACAACACATCGCGAGCATGTAAAACCTCATTTTTCAGATGCTGTTTCATTTCTTCCAATACCGGCTGACAGGTCGGATCGTTCACTAGATTGATGGTTTCCCATGGATCGTTTTCAATGTCATACAAGGATTCCGGGGACCGGGGCTGGAATAGGCTGCGCTGCATGGAATTGAGTTCGCCATTAAACAGGTCCTCTCGCATCTGCTGCTTGATTTCGCCGATTTCCATATAATTGATGTATCTGACCTCCGGCATAAACGGCATAAAATTACGTGAATACATGTATTTTCCATTGGTTACATTCCGCACCAGATCAATTCCGTTATCAGATCGATCCGCTGACAACACCAGATGATCGACCAGCATGGAACGCTCTTTCCCCATCAAAATGCGTCCCTTCATATGTGCAGGCACCTCGCCGCCGGCTAGGCTGATCACGGTTGGTGCCAGGTCTTCAAAATCAACCAGCTCATCTGTCGTCACACCATCCATTCCCCATGGCGAAAGATCTTTATAGCGTTCAGGCACCCATATGATGAAGGGAACCCGATATCCCAAGTCGATCCCATTGGTCTTTCCACGGGGTATTCCTTCACCGTGATCCGCATAGAAAAAAATAATTGTGCTGTCCCGCAAGTGGTCGTTGTCCAAACGCCGGAGCAGTTGTCCGATTTCATCATCTGTTCTTCTGAGCGAGTTGTAAACGCGGGCTACCTGCTTTCTCATTGCAGGGCTGTCCTTAAAAAACGGCGGCATGGAAAAGTCATTATCGCCAATACACTCTTCCAGAGAAAGCTTGTCCCAAATCTCCTGCCGGTATCGTTTATAGGGCCACGTCATCGTCCTGGACTGATGGGAATCCATAAAATTGAAAACCGAAAAGAACGGCTGACCGGATTTGCGATTCCACCATCCTGCCTTGTCGGAACTGTCATTCCAGGCGGTCTTTGTGAACTCTCCGGCATTTGCCACGTTGTAATCCGTCTTCTTATTGTTACTCGTGTAATATCCTGCCTGTTGCAAATAGTAGGGGAATCCTTTGATGAAATCCGGTATCGGATACTCGCTTCGATGATTCCCGGTTCCCAGTTTATAGGTTTTCACACCGGTAATGATGGCCGAACGACTGGGAGAACAGACTGTGCCGGTCGAAAAGGCATTGAGGAACCGGATTCCCGTATTCGCCAGCCGATCAATATTGGAGGTCCGGGCATCTTTGTTTCCATAACATCCGATGAACTGCGGCGACGTGTCTTCAATGGTGATCCACAGAATATTCGGCCTCTCCTGCCCAAAGACAACGGATCCGATGCCCCCGGTCATTCCCGTTGCCATTATGGCTTTAAAAAAGAACCTTTTAGTCATTACATTCTCCTTTTGCCTTATCATTTAAAATCCAACGGTTGGGGTTCTCTTCAAATAACCAAGTGACGTCAAAAATTTATCGGCTTCAGTCATCGTTTCGACATACTTGGTTTTATTAAAAAACCCGTGCGGCATCCCTTCGTAAAGATCTAAATCACAGCGGACCCCCGCCTGCTGCATCAGTTTCTGATATTTCCGGGCCGTTGCAACCGGCACCAGCTTATCATCGGTCCCCAGCATGATTAACGTCGGAGGAGCATTCTTATCGATATGTTCCATCGGAGAAAAGTCACGCCAATAGCCTTTCACACGGTCATAGCCGTACCCGTTCGGACCGTTGTCAAAAACGGGATTGAACAGAACCAGCGCATCAGGGCGACAGCTCACCGACGTGTCTTCTCCTTCCTGATTAAATCCATCAATCAAAGCCGTTGCGGCGGCAATCTGACCTCCGGCGGATCCGCCGACGGCCGCCAGTTTATCGGAGTCAATCCCCAGTTCTCCGGCATGTGAACGTACCCAACGCATCGCAGACTTTCCGTCCTTGACACATTCCTGAGGTGTTGTCTGATTCCTGCTTTTTGTTCGATAATCTGCGCAGATCGCCACCATGCCGCGCGATGCCAGATATTTGCTCTGATTATAAAAATGACTCGGATCCCCATTGATCCATGACCCGCCGAAAAAGAAAACAATTGCAGCCGTTTTATCCGTGATTTTGTGCCTTGGCGGATTAAAAACGTGCAAGGTCCGTTTGACATCACCGACCTGTTTATACGGAATAATTTCATCAGGACGAATATCCCCTGCCCGACCTGTTAACACGATTCCTGCCATGACCATCAGAATACATTTACAAATCACGTTATTCTTCCTCCATTTTTTATCTGGCCACTTATTTAGAGCCTACTCAATAACCGCCCGATAAAACACAGAGGCCCCGGTCGTATCGGGATCCGTCAACTCCATGCCACCAGGGTCCCCCGGAAGGCCGAACTGAAGCACTTGGAACGCCGGAGAGTCCGTCAGCTTTGTACTGACCTCGATTCGGTAGGTTCACTTGGCAATTCCTGTCTTTTCTAATTTCCTACCCTCCCCCTCTCTTGCTGCTGAAAACATCTCCACACAAAGCAAATCCGTATTCGCCAAAACTGCCCCGGACCTGTGTCAGGTCTATTGGGATATCGTACAATTCATACTCGAGATGCAGCAGTTTCGGGAATACACATCCTGATAGAAAACTTGCACAAAATATTCGGAGCCAGGTTTTTCAGCGAATCCGCGTCCTTCGCCGAACAAGAGTACAAAACAGACACTGCTGGAACAGAGGGTGGCCCACTTATCATCGGACTCCCACAGTCCCTACCACTACTTATGGAACATGTATCTATGATAACGTATGGGTCGAGCTTTGTAATCTCTGGACCGCAACGATTGAAAGATCATCGGAACGGGACCTTCATCGGCAAGCATTCCTTCCCACCGCCCAAGAAACGGATCGCGCATGATCGACCCGATAAAAACAGTTATTCCTGACCTTCCATAAACACGACCTGTTTTACAGAGTTGATTGAGCAGTTAAAAATTGATCAACAAAACGTTCACGCTGCCTCAAAGGCCCCTTCTGCCAGTCGCTTCGGTGCACCCCTGATGGGCTGTGATGAGACCGGTAAGATACTGTAATTATCTTTTTCTTCCCGTTCAGCCGGTTATATGCAGCATACACAGCGGGCGGCGGACAGACTAAATCAATC
>JBFWJN010000053.1:0-16279 GCA_050253185.1 Kiritimatiellales bacterium
GAATAGTCGCTCAGGGAACGGCCGGTGGCTTTCACTGTTTCCTCGATTTTACGGCACATGTTCTGCAGGGCGGTATGGGTTTCCCCGGAACCCATATAGACGTTGTAATCGTCCGCCTGAGTGATGCGTATGTGCCCGTCTTCGGTGTCAAATCCAACCCCGAGAAGCCCGACTACACGGCTCTGTCCCGACTGTTTCATTTCTTTTTGAGGATTCCCTCTTGCACTTCAGCGAAATCTTTGGCTTATTTCCGTCTCTTCTGCCGGATGGTGTAATGGTAGCACAGCAGACTCTGAATCTGCTTGTCTAGGTTCAAATCCTAGTCCGGCAACCAGCTTTTCCCTTTTACGATACCCGGATGGGCATCAGTACGTACAGGAACGGTACGCTGGTTTTAATCACTCCGGGACTCAGTTCGTCCGACAGTTCAAAGAAAATCTCATCTGAATCCAGATTGCGCAGCGGTGCCATCAGGAATCCCGGATTGAAGGCGATGGAAATCTCCTTTCCTTCATATTTCACAGGAATGGTTTCGCGCGCTTCGCCGATTTCCGGGCTGTTGGTGACCAGTTCGAGCTTGTTGCGCCCGAAGTTCAGCCGGATGGAAGCGGTCTGGTCGTCCGTCAGCAGCGAAACGCGGCGCACGGCGGTCAGCATCGTTTCCCGATCAATCGCCACGCGCTCCTCGCACTGAGACGGTATGACCTGCTGGAAGTTCGGATAGGTGCCTTCAATCAGTTTGGAAATCACCAGAATGCGGTCAAAGTCGAACGCAACCTGTGTCTGGGAAACGCGGATTTTCAGCGCGCCGTCACCGCCAAGCGTTTTGACGAGTTCGTTCAGGGTTTTGGTCGGCACAACCAATCCGGCCTGGGCATCTTCCGGAAATTCGACTTCCTGCTCGACCAGCGCGAGGCGGCGGCCGTCGGTTGCAACAACGGTCAGTTTTTCATCTTTGAAGCTGAGCAGGGCTCCGTTCAGGATATAGCGTGTTTCGTCCGTAGAGGCCGCGTAGATCACTTTCTGGAGCATTTCCTTGAAGGTATCCTGCTCAACGGTGTAAACCTCGCTCTCCTCGAATTCCGGCAGCGGAGGAAAGTCCTCTTCGGGCAGACCGACCAGTTTGAAGAATGCCGGGCCGCAGCGAATGGTGGCAACGTCTTTGGCATCCACCTCAATTTCAACCTGTCCGCCGGGCAGTTCACGGCAGATACTGAAGAAGCGCCGCGCAGGCAGGGTGGTTCCGCCTTCCTCGCTGACGTCTGCCGTTGCCGTGGTCTTCACACAGACTTCCATGTCCGTGGTGGTCAGCGAAATGGTTCCGCTTTCCGCTTTCAGAAGAACATTGGAAAGGATCGGAAGTGTACTGCGCTGTCCGACGATAGACTGAACTTTTTGAAGCGCTTCGAGCAGTGCATCTTTTTCAACCGCTAATTTCATGAACAACCCTCCAGAATAGATACGATAGTAAATTTATATAAACCGCAGTATTATTAGTACTGTAAATAGTATGTCCCGTCAGCCTCTTTTTTGGTTTAACCCGGTCTGAATTCAATACTTAGCTCTGTGGATATCTCTGTGGAAAAGAGAAGGTAAAAACCGGTCGGCTTTCAGTAACCCGAAGTTGTTGATTTTGTACCCAGTTTATCCACAGGTTTATGAGCAGGTTGTTCAAAGGGCCTGACCGGCTTTCTGGGTGCTGTGACTGATCCGCTGACGAAGCAGTGAAAGAGTCTGACGCAGTTTCAGGTCCTCTGTCTGTTTCTGCTCAACCATCTGGCAGGCGTGCACAATCGTTGCATGATTGCGCCCAAAGGCTTCACCGATGACCGGGAAGGACTGGTTGGTCATGTTCCGGGAAAGGTACATGGCCACTTGCCGCGGCCAGGCGATGTTCTGCGGGCGCTTGCGGCCGACCAGATCGCTGATGCGGATGTCAAAATGCTCAGCCACTGCCTTTTGAATGCTCTCCACACTGACTGCATGACGCTTTTCCTGATCCAGCGTGTCCCGCAGCAGGTATTCCAGCTTGGACCGGTCGAGTTCCTGTCCTGTCAGTGATACATAGGAAGCAACGCGAATCAGAGCGCCTTCCAGCCGTCGGATATTGGATGAAATCCGTTCGGCGATATAGAAGAGAAGGTTCTGGTCGATCGAAAGGTTGAGCTGCTCGCATTTTTTACGGAGAATCGCCACGCGCGTTTCTATATCCGGACTTTCCATTTCTACAACAAGACCCCATTCGAAACGCGAAACCAGGCGGGGAGCCAGACCGGACAGCTCCCCGGCGGGCCGGTCGGATGTCATCACAATCTGTTTATGGTTTTCAAAAATGGCGTTGAATGTATGAAAAAATTCTTCCTGCATGCGTTCTTTGCCGGCGAGAAAGTGAATGTCATCAATCAGCAGAACATCAACCGTCCGGTATTTTTTGCGGAACTTGGCCAGGGTATTGGTTTGCAGAGCTTCGATATATTCGTTGGTGAACGCTTCGCAGGTCGTATAGCAGATTTTTCCGCGCTGATTTTTTGAGAAAACAAAATTTCCGATGGCCTGCATCAGATGGGTTTTTCCCAGACCCACATCTCCGTGAATGAAGAGCGGATTGTACGCCCGGGACGGAGATTGTGCAGAAGCAATGGCGGCCGCATGGGCGAACTGGTTGGAAGGGCCGACCACAAACGAATCAAAGGTGTAGTTTTTGTTCAGGTTAGTTTCAACCGGCGTACGCTTCGAAGGAAGAATGGAACGTGTCTTTTCCTTTTTTTCTTCAACCGGTTCAGAGAACAGAGTGTAATCAACGGTTAACTGAATCTGAATGGTTCGACCGGAAACAATGCCGAGCGCCTGACGGATCAGAGGGATATAATGTTCTTCCAGCCATGATTGATAGAAATCGTTTCCAACAACCAGAACCGCCGTATCCTCTTCGATACTGCGACATTGAATAACAGCAATCCACTTTTCAAAGATATCCTTTGGAAGAGTGGCTTCCAAATGACGACAAGCCTCTTCCCACAGCACATTTTTCTCTTTACGCATAGGATCCTGTAATCCGCCTGTTACAATTTAATTAACAAAATAAAAGGAGATACAAACAGGTTATCAACAACCCTTGTCCTCCTGCGCTTTCGCGACGCTAGGAAGCTAATAAACCAGACCCCGGTGCCTCAAGAGGAAAGCCGGAAACTGGCAATAAAACCAGTCTTCACACAAGATATAGACCGGGGAAAAAAAAGAGACACAAAATAACGGCAGCAAAAAAGATCAATAAAAACTCATCAACACCCCCTTTTTTTTGTAAACACAACGCCAACAAAACCGTTACGAAAATGAAAAATACAATCCCGACTCATCTACTTATCAGCAGTACGGAAAACGGCGAAAACCTTCGCTGGCTCTGCGGAACAGAACCACCTGAAGCCTCGCTGTTTATCCAAACCGGTCGACGTGGAACACTCCTGGTTTCCGGAATGGAATACAACCGGCTCCGCCGTGCCGTGCGCCGTGGGATCCGTGTGGTTCACCCCGAGTTTATCGGTTCTTCCTGGAAACTGGGTCCGGTGGATTGGATTCAGAAAGTTACCGATCAGCGTCAGTTCACCGTTTCCGCCGGCTTTCCCCTCGGACTGGCTGAAAAACTGAAAAAAGCCGGATTTAAGCTGACAGTTTCCAATGAAGCACTCTGCCCGCAGCGCGAAATAAAAAAAGAAACCGAAATCGAAGCCGTTCTCCAGTCCCAACGCGCCGCTGTCGCCGCAACGAAGGCCGCCATTCGGCAGATTGCCTCCGCACAGATCGGAAAAGACGGGAAACTGCGCATTGGCAAAACCGTTCTGACATCAGAAACCGTTCGCGCAACCATCTGCCATACGCTTCTGGATCATGAATGCTCGGCAGACGAAACCATTGTCGCCGGCGGACCGAACTCCGCCGATCCGCACGAACGCGGAACCGGACCGCTGTACGCCGGTCAACCCATCGTCCTCGACATTTTTCCAAGGTCTGGAAAAACCGGCTACTGGGGCGACATCACCCGTACCGTCTGTAGAGGCCCCGCACCCGTCGAACTCAAAAAAATGTACAACGCCGTCAAAGCCGGCCAAGCCGCCGCGCTAAAAACCGTCAAAGCCGGCGCCTGGGCCGATGCCGTTCACAAAGTCGCCGCGGACGAAATGGAAAAACGCGGATACAAAACCGAAGTTATTGACGGCCGGCCGCAGGGATTCATTCATGGACTTGGGCACGGCGTCGGACTCGAAATCCACGAAGCCCCGCGCGTCTCATCCGCAAATTATCAAAAGCTCAAAGAGGGAATGATCATTACCGTGGAGCCCGGCCTCTATTACCCGAACCTTGGCGGCATCCGCATCGAAGACACCGTTGCCGTCACCAAAACCGGCTTCCAAATGCTCGCTCCCTGCCCTAAACAGCTGGAAATAACTTCAGTGTGATCCAAAATTAGCGGCATATTCTTTCACCAGTTTTTTGCCCTGTTCGATTTGTTCCGGAGACATTTTTCCTTTGGTAATCATAAAATTTTTAATGGCTTTCTCATAGTCAGGGTCTTGTTTTGCAAGAAAAAGGAAGACGTAGGATAGAATAAGATCTTTTTTTACGCCTCGTCCCTGAGCATAAAATGACCCAACATTATTTTGGGCCAGATGATTTCCCTGCTCTGCAGATCGCTTATACCATTTAAGTGCTTCATTATCATTTTTGGGAACACCGCGACCCATTTCATACGAAACGCCAAGATTAAATTGTGCAACGGAATTGGAAAGAGAGGCGGACCGAAGGTACCACGCTACCGCCTCTGAAGGATTTTGGGTGATACCTAATCCTCGATCATAACAATAACCAGCTTCAAGCTGAGCCTCTGCGTGATCTTGTTGTGCAGCCTTAAGAAACCATGCCAAAGCTTCCGTATAATTTTGAGAGACACCCGTCCCGTTTTTATAATGCAACCCAAGGTTGTATTGGGCATCTGTATAATTCTGTTCAGCGGCTTTAAAAAACCAGGACACCGCCTCTTCCTCATTTTTTGGGACTCCTCGACCTGTACTGTAGCAAAGTCCCAGAGCAGTCTGGGCTTCCGGGAGGCCCTGAACCGCTGCTGAACGATAAAATTTTACCGCCAAGCCAAGGTCCTGAGTAATGTCTTTTCCGCTTTCATAGCGCCATCCAAGACTGTATTGAGATTTATCATCTCCCAATTCGGCCGCAGTATGGAACCACTTTAATGCTTCGGGTATGTTTTGTTCGACACCGGTTCCGGTGTAATAACACCGAGCCAAATTATATTGCGCGAGAACTTCTCCTTGCTCTGAAGCCAGCCGGTACCATTTCACGGCTTCGGTTACATTGGCATCTATTCCTATCCCTTGAGCATAAACAACCCCGAGGTTAAATTGACCCAAAGAAGAACCCTGTTCAGCAGACTTACGAATCAAGCTCAACCCAGTTTGTATATCAGGGGTGACACCGATACCTTGCAAGTAACAAACACCCAAGCAGCTTTGTCCCTGAGCGTCTCCTTGTTCGGTAGATTTTTTGTACCAGGAAAACGCCGTCTTCCGATTCTTTTCGACGCCCCATCCTTTTTCAAAACATCTTCCAAGCCGAAACTGGGCTTCTGCAAGACCCTGATTTGCAGCCAATTTATACCACGCGACTGCTTTTGAGAAATCTTTGGAAACCCCGATACCTGAGAGATAATATGTGCCCGCTTTCAATTGGGCCTCGGGGTTTCCAGTTTCTGCGACGGAAAGTATCCATTTTACGGGATCAAGATCTCCCTGTTCAACAGCCAGAGAAAACCACTTTACTGCGAGGGTGTTATCTTGAGAGACACCTCGCCCGAACTTGTAACAAAGTCCCAAGTTATACAATCCTTCTGAGTTCTTTTGTTCAGCAGCTTTTCGGAACCAAAACACGGCCTGAGCATAGTCCTGATCAATCCCGTTCCCTTCGTAGTAACAAACGCCTAATTTGTTTTGAGCTGAGATATGGCCCTGGTCCGCGGCGGCACGGTACATCTTTACTGCGAGAATAGGATCCTTCGGAGTTCCTAATCCTTTATCAGAGCAAAATCCAAGATTATAACATCCATTCAGTTGGTTTTGTTCGGCGGAGTTCCGGTACCAAAAAACAGCATTTGTATAATCTTGCGGAACGCCTTTCCCAAAAAAGTAACAATCCCCTAAATTATTTTGAGCATCGGCATCGTTTTGCTCAGATGCCAGCCGATACCAATATACTGCGTTGGTGTAGTCTTGTGGTACACCCTTGCCAGCATCGTAGAAATAGCCCATATAAAACTGCGCTTCGCGATCTCCCAGTTCGGCGGCTTGCCGGAGCCATTTCGCAGCTTCTTTATAATCCTGTTCGATACCATTGCCATTTTTATACCGGATGCCGAGATTATAGGATCCGTCTGAGTCGCCCATTTCTGCCGCTTTTCGATAAAGTTCTATCGCCTTAGCTTCATCATGAGGCAAGCCGTTTCCATCTGCATAACAGACACCCAGATCATTGATGGCGTGTGCATAGTTCTTGTCGGCGGCTAGCTGATACCATCGAACCGCCTCATCATAGTCTCTTGGAACACCGGTTCCACCATAGTAAAAAATACCCATGTAATCTTGCGATGCAGGATCCCCTTGTTCGGCGGCTTTTCGGAACCAAACAGCCGCCTCTTCATAGTTTTGGGGTACTCCTTTTCCTGTTTTGTAAAAATATCCCACATTGAATTGTGCCCGGATATGAGCCTGATCCGCAGCCAATCGATACCACTTTATTGCCTCTGAATAGTTTTGATCCAGCCCTCTAGCGTGGTCGTAACAACGCCCCAGACTGCATTGGGCATCAGCTAGACCCTGATCTGCGGCCTTTTGATACCACCGAACAGCTTCAACAAAATTAGTAGGGGTACCTGTTCCGCTGTCGTAACAATCACCTAATTGATTTTGTGCCAGCGCGTATCCGGCCTCTGCCGCCTTTTGATACCAAGCGACTGCTGTCGTACAATCTTGTGTTACACCGAACCCTTTTTCATAACAGAAGCCGAGATTATACTGTCCTTCCGGATCATTTTGCTCGACGGCTCTGCGATACCACGCTACAGCCTCTTTATAGTCCTGCTTGATGCCATTTCCGTAATAGTAGCAGTCCCCCAGATTATTTTGAGCCTGCGCATGACCCTGTTCTGCGGCCTGTCGATACCACGCCACCGCGGCTTCACAATTTTGCTGAAAAATTATTCCATTTGCATAGGAAAGACCTAAAAGAAATTGAGCATCTGAATCTCCTTGGTTCGCTGAGCGCTGAAGCCACCATAAAGCTTGAGTGTAATTTTGCGGAACTCCGTTCCCGTTATAAAAACAAAGTCCCATATAATACTGCGCAACAGCATTTTCCTGTCCCGTAGCCCGCGAAAACCACTGCACAGCATTCGTGTAGTCCTGCGCAGTTCCCCTGCCATTATAAAAACAGATTCCCAACAAAACTTCGGCATCGACAAAATCCTGATTTGCGGCCTTTTGGATCCACTCAACCGCCTGTTCCAGATCCTGTTGAACATAAACCCCGTTGTAATAGAATCGGCCTAAAGCATGTTGGGCAAAGGCCAGTCCTTGTTTTGCTGAAAGTTGATACCACTCGAAGGCTTTCGCAAAATCCTGTTCCACACCGCGTCCGGTTTCATAACAAAACCCTATTTGTGCCTGTGCTGCCGCCAAATTTTGTTCGGCAGCTTGTTGGAAGAAGCCCAAAGCTTTTACATCGTCACGAGATACGCCATATCCGTTGAAATAGCAGAGACCCAGTCCGTATAAACCTTCCGGAAGATTCTGACCGGCTGCTCTTTTAAACCATACAAATGCTTTGTCATAATCTTGTTCTGTGCCATCCCCTTGGGCATAACACATTCCGAGATAATACTGGGCCAAGGCAAAGTTCTGCTCAGCAGCTTTTTCGAACCAAATAACAGCCGTTTCATTGTTTCGAGAAATTCCGGTTCCAAAATAATAACAAAGCCCCAGATTTTTCTGAGCTACGGCCAGTCCTTGTTCTGCGGCCTTTTGATACCATTTAACGGCTTCTACAGGGTTGGTTTGAGTGCCCAGTCCTTGAGCTAAACAATCACCGAGATAATTTTGTCCCTCGGCGCTTCCCCGATTTGCTGCCTTTTGGAACCACCATGCGGCGGTGGCATAATCTTGGGGAACTTTTTTACCTTCATAGTAGTAACGTCCGGCTTCGGTGTAAGCCCATGGCTGGGTGGCGAGATAGCCGACAAAAATCAAAAAAGCGGATGTAATAATCAAAGGAAGCCCGACAAACACCCAAAGTAGAAGCTTCTTTTTTTTCATTTCGTGTCCACTCGCGCAATTCGTGATCAGCTCTTCCGCTCAATATCAGCGCCGAGGGCGCGGAGGCGCTCGTCGATGGCTTCGTAGCCGCGGTCGATGACCTGCGCGTTTTCAATGACACTGCGACCATCGGCGCAGCAGGCGGCGATCAGCATAGCCATCCCGGCGCGAATGTCCGGACTGCTCAGCCGCGCGCCGCGCAGTTTTGAAAATCCGCTGACGACGACGCGGTGAGGGTCGCACTGGATAATGTTGGCGCCCATGGCCATCAGGTTGTCCACGAAGTACATGCGGCTTTCGAACAGCTTTTCGAAAAAGAGAATCTGCCCCTGGGTCTGTGTCGCCAGCACAATCAGCACGCTCATCAGGTCGGATGGAAATGCCGGCCAGATGCCGTCCTCGATTTTCGGCGTAAAATTTCCAAGGTCTGGAAGAGTCGTGCGGTTTTTTTCCAGGGTTTGGAAAAGCATATTATTCTGCACCGTCCACTTTACACCGAGCTTGGCGAATCCTTTTTCGAGTACGCTGAGCGTAACGGCGTCACCGGGATCCGGGATTTCCAGAGATCCGCCGGTAACGACCGCCGCGGTGAGAAAACTGCCGGCTTCAATGTAATCCGGCTGAACAGAGTGTTCGGCGCCCGCGAGCGTTTTGACGCCGCGGATGTGCATGCGGTTGGTTCCGATCCCCGTAATATTAGCACCCATTTTAACGAGAAGGTGTGCAAGATCCTGCACATGCGGCTCGCAGGCAGCATTGAAAATGACGGTTTCTCCGTCCGCAAGCACGGCGGCCATCAGGATGTTTTCCGTGGCCGTCACACTGGCTTCGTCGAGAATCAGATCGGCACCGGTCAGCGTGTTCCGTTTGAAATGAAACGGAGCAAGATCATTTACTTCCATGCCCAGTGCCCGTAATCCGTAAAAATGAGTATCGAGCCGGCGACGGCCGATCACATCACCGCCCGGCGCGTAAATCAGAGCAGAACCGTGGCGCGCCGTCAGCGGACCGGCCAGAAGAATGGAGGTGCGCACCCTGCGGCAGTATTCCTCGTCCAGTTCCGTCGACTTCAGCCCTGCGGCACAAAGCGTCACGCAGCTGCCGGATTTTTCAACCGAGACGCCGAGCGACGCCAGCA
This sequence comes from Kiritimatiellales bacterium, assembly GCA_050253185.1. Taxonomy (GTDB): domain Bacteria; phylum Verrucomicrobiota; class Kiritimatiellia; order Kiritimatiellales; family Tichowtungiaceae; genus Tichowtungia. The sequence continues at coordinate 9,511 of JBFWJN010000053.1, forward strand.
GCTCGAGCATGACGCGCACGTCGGCGATGTCCGGAACATTGCAAAGTTTGACTGGCTGATCGGTCAGAACGGACGCCGCCAGCATGGGAAGAACCGCATTTTTATTGCCGCGCGGGGAAAATTTTCCGCCGATAACATTGCCGCCGTGAATAATGAATTTAGCCATAGTGCAGACATTAACCGGATTTTCCAGGGTTTGGAAACCGGCATCGCCGGAAAAAATTTAAAAACTGGCGGATGCCGGATCGTCTGAGTTAAGCTCGCCCGCATGATTCGTCGTATTCTTCTGACATTGCTGGTTTCGCTCGCGGTTCGCGCCGAAGACCTTCCGCCCGGCCGCGAAGTTCTTGCTTTTGCCCGTGCCCACCTGCCCTCCGAGCCGGTCCGTCTGACCGGATCGCTCAAGGAGCGCGCGCCGAACGGGTTTGTTAAAAAAGAACTGACGGTTGAAATGGATCTTCATTGGGGAGGCGAGCCGGCCAATGCGGTTTACCGCATCCGCAATGAAAAAACCTCGGTTTTCCAAACATTGGAAATCCGCTGGTTTCCGGGCGGGCCGGAATTCCAGTATTCGGAAAACGGAGCCGATCAGACGAATTTTAATCCGCATTCCGAAATCGATGGCCTCGGCATCACCTGGGCGGATCTGAGTTTTTCCTTTCTCTGGCATCCCGGCGCGCAGACCGAGGGCGCCGGAAAAAAACTGGGCCGCGATTGCTGGATCGTCGCCGTTCCGCGCGGTGGCAATAGGCTCCGCCTATGGATTCAGGAGGAAACCGGGCAGGTTCTCGGAGCCAAAGAGCAGAATCCGGAGGGTAAAACCGTGAAGGAAATCAAGGTCGTCAGCGTGAAGGAATTCAACGGCCTCTGGATGGTCAAGGACCTGGATATTATCCAGCCGCTGGACAATCGCAGGACTTCTCTGCGGATCGACAGCGTTGAGCTGATTACACAAAATTAAAAAATCGTCGATTCCGGCTTGCAAAGGATTTTGGAATTCGCATAATCGCCAACCTTTCAACGCGGGTGTAGCTCAGTTGGTAGAGCATCACGTTGCCAACGTGATTGTCGACGGTTCGAATCCGTTCACCCGCTCCATTTTTCTTTTTGTTCCCATCTTCTTTGTGATTACATCCTGCCATGATTACGCAGGAGAAATGGGAAAAGCTGCATGAACGGATGGAAAAGCTCGGAATTTCCGAGGCGGACCTGTCCGAGCAGTTTATTCGCGGCTCCGGCAAAGGCGGTCAGAAAATCAACAAAACCTCCTCCTGCGTACAGCTTCGTCATGCGCCGTCCGGGATTGAGATCAAGTGCCAGCAGTCACGGCTGCAGGCCTCCAACCGCTTTTTTGCGCGGCGCGAACTGTGCGATAAACTCGAAGAAAAAATTCTGGGTGTCAAAAGTGAGCGACAGCAGGAGCGCGAAAAAATCCGACGGCAGAAACGGCGCCGATCGCGCCGCGCCAAAAACCGGATGCTCGAAGCCAAACATAAGCAGTCTGAAAAGAAAGAACTGCGCCGTCCGGTGAAGAGGGAATTATGACAGCAGGTGGATTTGAGGAAATGGGTTTTGCAAAAATCGACCATTACCGCGCGGAGCGCTGCGGAGCGCCGGAAGCAGTTTTCTGTGAAGGCAAGACCGTTGATCAGGTTGCGCGGATTGTCCAGCGAATGAACAAAGGCCCGCACAGTATTCTCGCAACCCGCGCCGGCCGTGAAATGTTTGATGCCGTGCAGAAACTGGTTCCTGAAGCGGAATACCACGAATCCGCAAAACTGATCATTGTACGCAAGGAGCCGATTGCACCCGATCCGGATCGTTTTATTCTGGTGATGACCGCCGGAACCAGCGACATCCCGGTTGCGGAAGAAGCGGCTTTGACAGCCGAACTGATGGGCCACCGCGTCGAGCGAGTCTTTGATGTCGGCGTCGCGGGCATTCACCGATTGTTTGCTCAAGAAGAAAAAATTCGCGGCGCCAATGTGATTATTGTCGCCGCCGGAATGGAAGGCGCTTTGGCCAGTGTGGTCGGTGGACTGGTGGATAAACCGGTGGTCGCCCTGCCGACGAGCGTCGGCTACGGCGCGAGCTTTGACGGGCTGGCCGCCCTGCTCGGCATGCTGAACAGCTGCGCGGCGGGCATTGCCGTGGTGAATATCGACAACGGGTTCGGCGCCGGCCGGCTCGCCGGGATGATTAATTCAATGAGGTGAATTTATGAAAGCGCTCTATTTGTCCTGCTACTCAGGAATCAGCGGAAACATGTTTATCGGCGCACTGCTCGACGCGGGCCTGCCGGAAGATGCCCTGCGCGATATGGTAAGCGCCCTGCCCGTTTCCGGCTACGAGTTGCAATTTGAACGAGCTGTAAAATGCGGGATCAAGGCAACGCACTTTGATGTCAAACTCGACCATTCCGAACACCACGTACACCGCCATCTGGCCGATATCGTTCAGATTATCAATGGAGCGGATCTCAGTGCTCGCGTCAAAGAGCGCAGCATCGCCGTTTTCACCAGGCTGGCAGAAGCCGAAGCCAAAGTGCATGGAACAACGGTCGAAAAGATTCATTTTCATGAGGTCGGCGCAGTCGATGCTGTCATTGACATTGTCGGGACCGTTTTCGGGCTGGAGCAGCTCGGGGTCGAAAAGCTCTACGCCGGAAACCTGCGCACCGGCTTCGGGATGATCCAGTGCGCGCATGGGTCGATGCCGATTCCCGCGCCGGCTACGGCGGAACTCCTGCAGGGGATTCCTTATACGCAGGGCGATATCGAGAAAGAACTGCTGACGCCAACCGGCGCCGCGCTGCTCGCCGTGCTTTGTGACGGCTTCGGCGATCGACCCGCTGGATTTATTACTGAGAAAACCGCATACGGCGCTGGCGGCTGGGACTTGGACATTCCGAATGTCCTGCGCGCCGAGATGGGCTTTTTCCAAACCCTGGAAACCTCCGGCTTAACGGTTTTTGAAACCAACATCGACGACAGCAATCCGCAGGTTTTCGATTACGTCATGGAACAGCTTTTTGGCGCCGGGGCCCTGGATGTCTGGCTGTCGCCGATCCAGATGAAGAAAAACCGACCGGCCGTGAAGCTTTCTGTGCTGGCTTCGGCAGAACTGCAGAGCGAAGTGGAAAAAATCATTTTCACCGAAACCACAACCATCGGAATCCGGCGCTTCCCGGTGGAACGAACCGCGCTGGACCGCACTGAAAAAACGGTTGAAACCCTCTGGGGAACAATTCGTGTAAAGATCAGCTCATACAACGGGAAAGTCTGTTCCGTGACGCCCGAAGTCGAGGACTGCCGCAAACTGGCGGCGGTTCATCAGATTCCTCTTAAAGAAATTTTAACAGTTTCTCGCAATTTGTGCCGTTGATTTTTGACGGGGAAACCCCTACATTGTCGCGCCAATGGCGACTCGGACAAATAAAAAACGTCTCTGGCGGCGTGATCGGCCGGTACAGAATCCGTACCGCGATTCGCTGCGCCAGGAGATCGGATACCGACTGGATGCCCGCACGACGGGCTGCCTGCTCACATCCATTGCCGTGGGCCTCGTGGTACTGGCCGGAATTACCTTTATCATTTACTGGCTGACGCACGGGGTCTGAGTTCCAGACCCTGGAAAAAACCGTTCTGATTTTTCCAGGGTTTGGAAAAACACTTAATCTTCGTCAGCGGCCGAGCGTTTCATGCGCTTGCGCTCGTTATCGGTAAGATAGCGCTTGCGCAGGCGAATGTAGTTCGGCGTGACTTCAACGAGTTCATCGTCCTTGATGTATTCCAGCGCCTCTTCGAGTGAAAGTTTCTGTGCCGGTGCAATTTTCATGGCGCGGTCGGAGCCCGATGCGCGCATGTTGGTGAGCTGCTTGGCTTTCTGAACGTTGACGAGCAGGTCTTTATCGAGACAGTGCTCGCCGACAATCATGCCTTCGTAGCATTCTTCGCCCGGATCGATGAAAAAGATGCCGCGCTGCTGAAGCGCATCGATCGCAAACGCCACTGATTTGCCGGCGCCCATGCTGATGAGTACACCATTGTTACGGGTGTCGATTTCGCCGGCGAACGGACCGTAGTGCACAAAGCGGTGCGATACAATGGCTTCGCCGGCCGTGGCGGTCATCAGTTTGCTGCGCAGGCCGATGAGCCCGCGGGTCGGAATATGAAACGCGATATTTTTGCGGACGCCGTGCTGATCCATCCGAAGCATTTCACCTCGCCGCATGCCGATGAGTTCGATTGCCTTCCCGGCGTATTCGTCCGGTACATCGACGGTCAGAATTTCAATCGGTTCCTCTTTTTTGCCGTGGTGCATGTGAATGATTACGCGCGGCTGGGCAACGGTGAGTTCGAAGCCTTCGCGCCGCATGTTTTCGATCAGGATCGAAAGGTGCAGAACGCCGCGGCCGCTGACGACAAAACTGTCGCCGCTGGTTTCTTCCACGCGCAGGGCCACGTCGCGCTCGCACTCTTTGAGCAGACGTTCGCGGATATGGCGGCTGGTGACAAATTTTCCGTCCTGGCCAAAGAACGGGGAGTCGTTGACCCGGAAGGTCATGGACAGCGTCGGTTCATCGAGCGCGATCAGCGGAAGGGCTTCGGGGTGTTCGCGATCGGCGATAGTGTCCCCGATATCGATATCAGTGATTCCGCTGATGGCGCAGAGATCGCCGCATTCGATGCTTTCCTTTTTGACGCGGCCGAGGCCTTCGAAGGTGTGCAGTTCTTTCAGCTGCACGGAGCGTACGGTTCCGTCGCGCTTGATAATCGAGACCGGCGTTTTCAGGTCGAGGGTCCCGCGGTAAACGCGGCCGATGCCGATTCGGCCGACGTAATCGTTGTAGTCCAGCGTGGTGGCCTGCATCTGAACCGGGCCTTCTTTGACCGGCGGGCCGGGAATATAATCTATAATGGCGTCCATCAGTGGCTTGATCGATTCGCGCGGATCGCTGAGGTCGCTAACCGCCCAGCCGTCGCGGCCGCTGGCATAAAGCAGCGGGAAGTCGAGCTGTTCGTCGTTGGCTTCCAGCTCGACAAAGAGGTCGAAGACCATGTTGTGGACTTCATCACAGCGCGCATCGGGTTTGTCCACCTTATTAATCACGACGACTGGTTTCAGGTTCAGCTCGAGCGCTTTATCGAGCACGAAACGGGTCTGCGGCATTGGGCCTTCGGCGGAGTCGACCAGCAGCAGTACGCCGTCGGCCAGATTCAGAACGCGCTCGACCTGACCGCCGAAGTCGCTGTGGCCGGGCGTGTCGATGACGTTGACCTTGATCCCGTTGTAGTTGACGCTGATGTTTTTTGAGAGGATGGTGATCCCGCGTTCGCGTTCGAGATCGTTGCTGTCGAGCAGGCAGTCCTGAAACGCCTCATTGTCGCGCAGAATATGGGCCTGTTTAATAATCTGGTCAACCAGCGTGGTTTTCCCGTGGTCAACGTGCGCGATAATCGCGATATTGCGGATTTTGTCGTTTCTCATAAAATCTCCGGATAAAGGCCGCAGAATCTACGCTTTCAGGCGGGAAATGCAACCTCATCAGCGTTAAATCTGCACGAGACGGAACTTTTTCCAATGTTTGGAAAACCGTCAGAAAATATGGCAGGCGGGACCCCCATTTTTTTCAAAATAGCGTTGGTGATATTCCTCGGCGCGGTAGAACGTCCCGGCCGGCACAATCTGCGTGGCGACCGGCCGGCGGTATTTGCCGCTTTTATCAAGCGCGCCTTTAACTGCTTCGGCGATGATTTTCTGTTCCGGCGAATGGTAGAAAATCGCGGAGCGGTATTGTGTTCCCACATCGGGGCCCTGCCGGTTGACCTGGGTCGGATCGTGCATTTTAAAGAAAAATTCAACCAGTGATTGATAGGAAATTTTTTCCGGATCAAATGTAATTTCAATGGCTTCCGCATGGCCGGTCCGGTCAGTGCAGACTTCTTTATAGGTCGGGTTGACCGTTTTTCCGCCGGTGTATCCGACCCGTGTGTCGATGACGCCCGGAATTTTTCGGAAGGCCGATTCGACGCCCCAGAAACATCCGGCGGCAAAGGTGGCTTTTGCGGTTTTCACAGAGGGTTCCTCCGCCGGAATAATTCCGGCCAGTGCAGCCAGCAGCAGGCTGTAGATCAGTGGTTTCATACCGTTTCCGACAGTTAATTGCCGGAAGAGTTCAACGCCGCTTCAATCGCGGCCGCCAGTTCCGGCGAATCCGGCTCCGTGCGGCTTTTATAGTGAGCAATCAGTTTTCCGTCGCGGCCGACCAGGTATTTGTTGAAGTTCCATGAGACCTCGCCGCCGTTCGGGTCGGTGGTCAGCCACGCGTAAAGCGGATGGATGTTTTCCCCTTTGACAGAGATTTTTCCAAACATTGGAAATGTGATATGGAACTGCGACGTGCAGAACTGCTGAATTTCCCCGTTGGTGCCGGGCTCCTGCCGGTTGAAGTTGTTGGCCGGGAAACCGAGAACCGTGAAGCCGCGGTTTTTGTATTTTTCGTAGAGCGACTGCATGCCGGCATACTGTCGCGTGAAGCCGCATTTGCTGGCCGTGTTGACGATCAGCAGAACCTGTCCTTTATAAGCGGACAGATTCTGAGGTTTTCCGTCAATGGTTTCGGCCGAAAAGTCGTACAGGCTCTGACCGGCGGCGGTCAGGCCGACCGCCGCGGCGAACAGGAGGCTTTGCAGAAGTCTGTTCATCACGAATCCTCCTGTCTGTTTCAGTCGTTATTTCAGCGCCGCCAGTGCGGAGTCGTAGTCCG
>JBFWJN010000054.1:0-16205 GCA_050253185.1 Kiritimatiellales bacterium
TAAAACAACCTCATGTTTTTAAATTCGGCAAAAATTTATTCGATCGAATAAAATAAGTCAAATGATTAAATTTATATTTGCTGCATTATCTTGCAACCTGGCTCACTTTCATTGACAAGTAGCGTTCTTAGAATATTTGCTGTAAAAAACTTCAACTTTCGGAAAGCCCATGAACGACATTTTTTCAGAAGATGTAATCTACATGCGTATGGCACTGCGCGAGGCCGAACGTGCCGCCGAAGCGGGCGAAGTGCCCTGCGGCGCGATCATCGTCAAAGACGGGCAGATCATCGGCAAAGCGCACAACCAGACGGAACTGCTCAGGGATCCCACCGCCCACGCCGAGGTGCTTGCCATCACCCAGGCTGCCGCCGCACTTGAAAACTGGCGACTGACCGATGCCGTTCTCTACGTCACCAAAGAGCCCTGCCCCATGTGCGCCGGAGCCATCGTCCTCGCCCGCCTGAAAAAAGTCGTCTGGGGCGTCGACGACCCGAAGCGCGGCGGAGCCCGCTCAAAATTTGAAATCCTCGATCACGCCGACCTCAACCACCGCGTCGAAATCCAGACCGGCGTTATGGAAAATGAATGCCGCGCCATCATTCAGGACTTTTTCCGCCGCCGGCGCGCCGAAAAGAAATCTACTGAAAAAGAGTAAGCGCCTCCGCACAGGAACCGGCCAGCGGCAGACATCCGGTCAGTTTTGAAAACTCCCATAGTTTCCAGACCCTGGAACCGGCGTGCAGAAGGACAATTTTTTCGACCTGCCTGCTGAGCTGTAAAAGTGCGCCGATTTCATCGGACCGAAGCATGTCCACATCGCGCAGATCAATGACCAGCTTTCCGGCGAAATCTTTCGGAAGATTTTCCAACCCTTGGAACTCACAGTAGGTCACTCCGTGCTCCGCCCAGTGCGGCGGGTCCGAACGATCAACGGGAGCCGGAACATTTCGGCCCAGCTTCAACCGAAGGGTCAGCCAAATGGCGCGGATTAGAAATGTGATGTTGGACACGTAGCGTTTGGTCAGCCGCTTTGGATCTGTTCCCCAGCGCCACAGCCATTCACACTGCAGCTTCTGCACCCAGACCGGAGCGCGATGCTGAACGCCGGCAATAAAATCCAGCGTCCCGCCTACGCCGATCGCCACCGGCACCTTCCAGTCGTGCACATGCATATGGTTGAACTTATCCTGCTTCGGCGCACCGAACGCCGTAAACAGAATATCCGGCTTCGCCTCATCCAGCCGCCGCAGCACTTCGGCGTGATCCATCCGGGCGAGCGGCGCATACGGCGGCGACCACGCCCCCGCCACCTTCAGCTTCGGGTGCCGCTTCTTCAGCACCTCCATCGCCTTCACCGCCACCCCCTCGGCCGCGCCGAGACCGTAAATACTGATGCCCTCCCGCTCGGCCCGCTCCGCCAGCATCGGCGTAATATCGCTGCCCGTCACCCGGCCCTTAAGCGGCGGACCGAAAAAAGGCGCAAGCTTCACCGGCGGAAAGCCGTCGGCAATCACCAGATCCGCTTCATACAGCACCTCGCGCAACTCGGCATCATCCTGCGCCAGCACCAGAAAATCGAGATTCGCCGTCGCAATCACACCGGGCTTTCCGGAGCGGACACGGTCCACCACCCACTGAATCGCCTCTTCAAACGTCACATTGTGAAACGGCACCCCGAACAGAACCACCGGTGTGTTTTGCATGCGCTGAGCATAAGCAGATTTTCCAATCATTGGAAAAAGTTTTTCCAATGATTGGAAACGGGCTAGAGTTCCTGCGTTATGCCGCTTCTCTCTATTCTGCTGATTGCGCTGGGCCTGGCGATGGACGCGTTTGCCGTATCTATCACCAGCGGCATTACCATTAAAAACCTTAAGGCGCGCCACGCACTCACCGTCGGCGCGGCCTTCGGAATCTTTCAGGCGGTCATGCCGCTGCTCGGCTGGCTGATCGGCCAGTGGACATACCGCTTCATCTCCGCATTCGACTACTGGGTTGCCTTCGGCCTGCTCCTCTTCGTCGGCGGCCATATGATCCTGCAGTCCATGCAGCCGGAAGAAGAGGACGGCCCGAAAAATCCGCTGCACCTCCCGACGCTGCTGACCCTCGCCGTCGCGACCAGCATCGACGCCTTTGCCATCGGCATCAGCCTTTCCATGTTGCGCGTCGCCATTCTGACTCCGATCCTGGTGATCGGCCTCGTCACCTTCGCCCTGTCCTTCGCCGGCGTTTATTTCGGCCGCTTCTTCGGCCACTTCAGCGAAAAGAAAATGGCCGTCGCCGGCGGACTGGTGCTGATCGGTCTCGGCACAAAGATGCTGATCGGGCACCTGATTGAAAATCACGATATGTTCGAAAGCTCCGAAACCGTCTGGTTCGCCTTCGGCCTGACCCTTGCCGCGGGACTGGCCACCGGGCTCGGCAGCCTGCTGGCCTTTTTCACCCGCCAGAGCAGAACCCGCCGCGCTTCGCTGCTCTTCGGCATCTCCACCGGCCTGCTGCTCTGGACCGCATTTCGTCAGCTCATCCCGATCGCCGAAACCGATCTCGGCAGCCCGGCCTTTTCGGCTCTCTCCTTCTTCGGCGGATTTATCCTAATCGCGCTGATCGACCGGCTCGTTCCAAGCTTTGGAAATCCGCATGAACCGATGCTCATCGAAGAGCTTAATGACGACCACCCCGAGTTCCGCCGCACCGATATGCCCGCCGTGCTGGCGATTCTTGCACACAGCTTTCCCGAAGGCCTCGCCGTTTTCATCACCGCCCTGCACGCGCCCGCGCCCGTCGCCGTCGGCGCCGCGATTGCGCTGGCCCTCCACAACATTCCGGAAGGCATTTCCACCGCGCTGCCGATGTATCACGCCACCGGAAGCCGCGCCAAAGCCTGCGGCTTTTCTTCACTCACCGGCCTGGCCGAACCGCTCGGCGCGCTGATTGTCTACTCACTCGTCCACCGCTTCCTCAGCGGGGCCACCCTCGGCATCCTCTCCGGCGCCGGCGCCGGCATCATGGTGTTCATCGCGCTCGACGGGCTGCTGCCCGCCGCGCGCGTGTTCGGCAAATACCACCACGCCGTTTTCGGCGTTCTACTCGGCATGCTTCTCGCCGCCGCCCTGGCGCTTCTCTGAGTTTTCCAGACATTGGAAAAAATTCCCGCCGTTTTTTTCAGCCACTGGAAACATGATTAATCCGATTTCTTTTGTTGCCATATACCCTGTGGGGGTATACAAGGCGGATATGAAAAAGACCCGGACCATCACGACTCATGAAGAAACGCTCAGGCGCCTCGCGCGGATCGCCGGACAGGTGCAGGGCGTCAAGCGCATGGTCGAAGAAAAGCAGTACTGCATCGACATCATCACCCAGATCCAGGCCGCGCGCTCCGCCCTGCGTTCCGTCGAACTGCAGATCCTGCAGAAACACATCCAGCACTGCGTCAACGACGCATTCACGTCGGGATCGAAAGAAAGCGTGGATGAAAAGATGGAAGAACTTCTGCGTGTCATGAAAAAACAGTACTAATACTTTACCTTTAATAAAAAAACCGCCTTTTAAAAAAGGAGGATGCCATGAAGAAGTCCATGATGATCACCGCACTGCTGATCGCCGCATCAGCGGTTCTCGCCGGACCTCAAACAACCTGCCCGGTCATGAAGAAAAACAAAATCAGTCCGAAGCTTTATGTGGATGCCGACGAATACCGCATCTATGTCTGCTGCGGAGCCTGCGTCAAAGCCGTTAAGGCCGACCCAAGAAAATACATTCAGCAGATGCAGGCCGACGGTATTGAGCTCGAAAACGCCCCGGCGAAATGAAAAAGACACTGATCGCCGTTACCCTGCTGGCAGCCTTTGTCCGGGCGGATGAGCTGGACGACTACCTGGCAGAGGCCGCGCAGAACAATCCGGGACTCGAAGCCGCGTTCAACAGCTGGAAAGCGGCTCTCGAACAGGTCCCGCAGGTGAAAGCGCTGCCCGACCCGCGCTTCAGCTACAGCTATTTCATCGAAGAGGTGGAAACGCGAGTCGGCCCGCAGCGGCAGCGCTTCGGCATCTCGCAGGTTTTTCCATGGTTTGGAAAACTGAAACTGCGCGGCGATACCGCCATGGAGGCCGCCGAAGCGCAACGGCAAAAATACGAACAGGAAAAACTGCGGCTGTTCTATACGGTGAAATCGGCTTTCTTTGAATACGCCTACCTGAACCGCTCCATCGACACCACCCGACAGCACCTGCTCCTGCTGCAGAACATCGAACAGGTTGCCCGCACCCGCTTCCAGAACGGAGTGCTTCCGCAGAGCACCGTCATCCAGGTGCAGGTTGAACTGGGAAAACTCGATGATAAACTGCGCACGCTCGAAGCCCTGCGGACGCCGCTTTCTGCAAAACTCAGCAGTGCGCTGAACCGGCCCAAAGACTCGGTTCTGCCGTGGCCGCAGTCTTTTGAAAAAACGCCGGTCGCGTTTACGGATCAGGAAGCCCTTCAGTCGCTCGACGAATCCAGCCCCGCGCTGAAACAGCTCGACGCCGCCATCCGCAAGGAAAAGGATGCCGCCGCACTGGCCCGTAAAAACCGCTGGCCCGACTTCATGCTTGGACTCGATACGATCCAGACGGACGACGCCCGCATGCCCGGCGTATCCGACAGCGGCAAAGATCCGATTATGGCGAGCGTCTCCATCAACCTGCCGATCTGGTTCGGCAAACTGAAGGCGGGCGAGCAGGAAGCCGCCTACCGGCGCATCGCCGCAGAAAACCGCCGCACCGATGCGGGAAACCGCCTCCATGCCGACCTGCAGATGGCGCTCTACAATTTCCGCGATGCCGAACGCAAACTCAGCCTCTACCGCGACACGCTCATTCCCAAGGCCGAACAGTCGCTGGAGGTGACGCGCGAAAACTTTGAGGCCGGCAGCGTCGGCTTCGCCTCGTTCATCGATACCGAACGGATGCTGCTGGAGTTCCAGCTCGCCGCCGACCGCGCGCTCGCCGACCATGAAATCCGGCTTGCCGAAATTGAAATGCTGACCAACCGCGATTTTTAAAAGGAGCCCCATAATGAAACCAGACCTTTCCAAACATTGGAAACTTCTGACCGGCGGACTGATTCTTGTGCTGGCGGTGGTTGCGCTCGGCCGCTGCACCGCCGGAACGCGACCGGAAACCGCAGCTTCCGAGACGCACAGCAGCGAAACAGAAACGCAGTGGTGGACCTGCTCAATGCATCCGCAGATTAAACTTCCAAAGCCTGGAAAATGCCCGATCTGCGGCATGGATCTGATCCCGCTCAAAACCGGCAGGGAAGACCATCCGCGCGAACTGACCCTCGGCGCCGAAACCGTCAAACTGCTGCAGCTGGAAACGGCTCCGGTCGAACGTAAATTTGTTGAAACCGATGTGCGCATGGTCGGCAAGGTGGACTTCGACGAAACCCGCACCGCATTCATCACCGCGCGCATCCCCGGCCGCCTCGACCGGCTGTTTGTCGACTATACCGGCGTGCAGGTCCGCAAAGGTGACCACATGGCGTCGATCTACAGCCCAGAACTGCTGAGCGCCCAGGAGGAACTGCTGCAGGCCATTAAGTCGGTCAAATCGCTGGAACAGAGCGAAAGCTCCATCGTGCGCAATATTTCCCAGTCAACCGTCGATGCGGTCCGCGAAAAGCTGCGCCTCTGGGGGCTGCTTCCGGAACAGATTCAGGACATCGAAACGCGGGGAACAGCCATCGACAACCTGACGCTTTACTCCCCGGTCAGCGGAGTTGTGATCCATAAAAACGCGCAAGAGGGAATTTATGTCAAAACCGGCGACAGTATCTATACCGTCGCCGACCTGTCCCGCGTCTGGGTTCAGCTCGAAGCCTATGAATCCGACCTGCCGTGGCTGCGCTACGGACAGAACGTCACGTTCACCACCGAAGCCCTGCCCGGGGAAACCTTTGAAGGAACCGTCGCGTTCATCGATCCGGTGCTCAACGCCGCCACGCGCACGGTAAACGTGCGGGTCAACGTCGATAACCCGCAGCAGAAACTGAAACCCGGTATGTTTGTCCGCGCAGTCGCGCATCCGCGGATTGCCGAAGACGGCAAAGTCGCCAATCCGTCGCTGGCCGGCAAATGGATCAGCCCGATGCATCCGGAAATTGTCAAAGACGAACCGGGTTCCTGCGATGTCTGCGGCATGCCGCTCGTTCCAGCCGAAGAACTGGGCTACGTGACCGAAGACGCAACCGCCCCGCTGGTAATTCCGGCAACCGCCCCGCTGATTACCGGAACGCGCGCCGTCGTCTATATTGAAGTGCCGAACCGGGAAGCCCCGACCTACGAAGGCCGCGAAATCACCCTCGGCCCGCGCGCGGGAGATTTCTACATTGTTCACAAAGGGCTGGCGGAAGGCGAGCGGGTCGTCACACAAGGCGCATTCAAACTCGATGCCGAACTCCAGATCCGCGCGAAGCCCAGCATGATGAGCATGTCACACCGGGACATGCCCATGGCGCCGCAACTTCAGACGCACTGCCCGGTCATGGGCGGCGAAATCAACAAGGAACTCTTCACCGACTACAACGGCATGCGCATCTACTTCTGCTGCTCCGGCTGCCAAGAAAAATTCCTCGCCGATCCTGAAAAATATATCGAGCAGATAAACGCCAAAGGCGAAGAACCGGAAATGATCCATGAGCACTGATCTCCAGCAAACTCCTGAGCAGCGATCCCTAATCGGCCGCTATATGCGCTTCTGCCTGACCAACCGGCTGGTCGTGGCGCTCTTCACCTTCGCCGTCATCATCACCGGCCTGCTGACGGCACCGTTCGACTGGAAGTTCGGCGGCATCCAGCGCTACCCGGTTTCCATCGACGCCATTCCGGACATCGGCGAAAACCAGCAGATCGTTTTCACCCAGTGGATGGGCCGCTCGCCGCAGGACGTGGAGGACCAGATCGGCTATCCGCTCACCGTTGCGCTGCTGGGCATCCCGGACGTTAAGACCGTCCGCAGCTATTCCATGTTCGGCTTCTCCACCATCTACATCATTTTCAAGGAAAATGCCGACTTCTACTGGGCGCGAACCCGCGTTCTCGAAAAACTCAACAGCCTTCCCGCAGGCACCCTGCCCAACGGCGTCAAGCCCGCGCTCGGTCCCGACTCCACCGCACTCGGCCAGATTTTCTGGTACACGCTCGAAGGCCGCGACGACAACGGCCGCCCGACCGGCGGCTGGAGCCAGGAGGAACTGCGCACGCTGCAGGACTGGCAGGTGCGCTATGGCCTGCTCGCGGCCGAAGGCGTCTCGGAAGTCGGATCTGTCGGCGGCTACGTGAAAGAATACCAGGTCGACGTCGACCCCGACGCCATGCGCGCCTACGGCGTCACGCTCGACGACGTCTTTTCCGCCGTCAAAGCCGCCAACATCGACGTCGGCGCCAAAACCATTGAAATGAACCGTGTCGAATACTTCATCCGCGGCATCGGATTCATCAAGCAGATTGAAGACATTGAAAACAGCGTCGTCAAAGTACGGGCGGACCACGTGCCGGTTCTTGTGAAACAGGTGGCGCACGTCACCACCGGCCCGGCGGCGCGGCGCGGCGCGCTCGATAAGGGCGGCGCGCCCGTCGTCGGCGGAGTCGTCGTCGCGCGCTACGGCGACAACCCGCTCGCCGTCATCAACCGCGTGAAGGAAAAAATTGCGGAAATCGCCCCGTCGCTTCCGCGAAAAACGCTTGCCGACGGAACCGTCAGCCACGTGGAAATTGTTCCGTTCTACGACCGCACCGGGCTGATCTACGAAACCCTCGGCACGCTCAACGACGCCATCGTTCAGGAAATCCTCATCACCATCATCGTCATTCTCGTCATGGTCATGCACCTGCGCAGCAGCATTCTCATCAGCGGCATGCTGCCGCTCGCCGTCCTGCTCTGCTTCATCGCCATGAAACTGTTCGGCGTACAGGCCAATATCGTTGCACTTTCCGGGATCGTCATCGCCATCGGGACCATCGTCGATATGGGGATTGTCATCTGCGAAAACATCCTGCGCCATATCGATCAGGCTCCGGCAGAGGAGCCGCGCCTCGAAACCGTCCACCGAGCCGTCAGCGAAGTCGGCAGCGCCGTCTTCACGGCGGTGCTCACCACCGTGGTCGGCTTCCTGCCCGTCTTTACGATGACCGGCGCCGAAGGCAAACTCTTCAAGCCGCTGGCGTTCACCAAAACCTTTGCACTGGTCGCCTCCATTATCATTGCGCTCTCTGTGATTCCGCCCGCGGCCTATATGCTGTTCGGACGAAAAAAAGGTGGGGCGCGATTGCCGAGCGCGCCACGGACACCTCGGCGAGGTGTCCCTACCCACGTATCCACGTGGATCGTCGTGCTGCTCGTCGGCATTCTGCTGACCCATACGTGGGAACCGCTCGGCCCTGAAAAAGGGTTCATCCTGAACATGCTGTTCGTCGCTCTGCTGGTTGGAGGACTGCTCAGCTTCTTCCATCTGTTCCGCAAATTCTATACCCGCATGCTGCACTGGTGCCTGCGGCATAAAGTGCTGTTTCTGTCCATCCCGACCGCTCTGACGGTTTTCGGGTTCACCGCGTGGAGACAGCTCGGCAAGGAATTCATGCCGCCGCTCGACGAAGGCTCGTTCCTCTGGATGCCGACCACGATGACGCACGCGTCCATCGGCGAAGCACTGGATATTCTCTCCACGCAGGATCAGCTCATTCAATCCGTCCCCGAAGTCGAATCCGTCGTCGGCAAGCTCGGCCGCGCCGACACGCCGCTCGACCCTGCGCCGATCTCGATGTTCGAAACTGTTGTCAACTACAGGCCGGAATACAAAACTGACGAGGCCGGGCGGCGCATCAACTTCCGCTATAAACACGGGGAATTTGTGCACGACGAAAACGGCGAACTGATTCCCGACCGGCACGGGCGCCCCTTCCGCCAGTGGCGCGACCACATTCATTCCCCGGATGACATCTGGAACGAAATCGTGAAGGCCGCCGAACTGCCCGGCGTCACGTCGGCGCCGAAACTCCAGCCGATCGCCGCGCGAATCGCCATGCTCCAGAGCGGCATGCGCGCCCCGATGGGCGTGAAAGTGAAAGGCCCGGATCTCGACACGATTGAACAGGTCGGCCTGCAGATTGAAAAATACCTCAAGCAGGTGCCGTCCGTTGAGCCGACCGCCGTCATCGCTGACCGCATCGTCGGAAAGCCCTATCTGGAGATTGTGCCTGACCGGCAGGCGCTGGCGCGCTACGGAATTCCGATCCGGAAGTTCCAGGACGTCATCGAAATCGCAATCGGCGGAAAGCAGATCACCACCACGGTCGAAGGCCGCGAACGGTTTCCGGTGCGCGTCCGCTATCCGCGTGAACTGCGCGACAGTGTTGAAACGATGAAAAAAATCCTGGTGCCCACGATGAAAGGCGAACAGATTCCGATCACCGAACTGGCCGCAATCAAATATGTGCGCGGGCCGCAGATGATTAAAAGCGAAGACACCTTCCTGACCGGCTATGTCGTTTTTGATAAAAAACCCGGCTACGCCGAAGTCAATACGGTCGAAGACTGCAAAGCCTTTCTGCAGGACAAAATCGACAGCGGCGAATTCGTTCTCCCGAAAGGCGTCAGCTACACCTTTGCCGGCAGCTATGAAAACCAGATCCGTGCGGCCCGGACGCTTTCGCTCGTCCTGCCGCTGGCGCTCTTCGCCATCTTCATGATCATCTATTTCCAGTTCCGCTCGGTTGCCACCACCCTACTGATTTTTTCCGGCATCTTTGTCGCGTGGAGCGGCGGCTTTATCCTGATCTGGCTTTACGGACGGCCGTGGTTTATGGACTTCAGCCTGTTCGGCATCGGCATGCGCGACCTGTTCCAAGTGCATCCCATCAACCTCAGTGTCGCGGTCTGGGTCGGATTTCTTGCGCTCTTCGGCATCGCTACCGATGACGGCGTGATTCAGTCCACCTATCTTAATCAGGTCTTCCGGGAAAAGAAACCGTCCACGAAAGAGAAGATTCGCGAAGCCGTGATTGAAGCGGCAGAACGCCGTGTGCGCCCCTGCCTCATGACCTCCGCCACGACGATTCTCGCGCTCATTCCGGTATTGACCTCCGTCGGACGCGGCAGCGATGTGATGGTGCCGATGGCCATCCCGAGCTTCGGCGGCATGCTCGTCGTCCTCATCAGTATCTTCATCGTGCCGGTGCTCTACTGCGCAGTTAAAGAACATCAGCTGTCCGGAAAATAAGTTGAAATCGCAAAAGGCACCGGGGAACTCACAACTTGACTTGTCGGGCGGGAACAAAACTGATTGGCTGTCGCCATGGAAATGATGAACCGGTTTTTTGAGGAAATCCTGCGCGCCCGCACGAGGGTGTATCGCGCCGGCGCCCCTACACCGATGCAGCCGATCCGCCTGCCCGGTGTCGGCAGCGGCCGGGTGTTCGTAAAGCGCGAGGACCTCGGCCCAATCAATGCCTACAAATGGCGCGGAGCCTATAATGCGGTGGCGGTTTATCATCAGCAAACCGGTTGCGAAACGGTTGTGGCCGCGTCGGCGGGCAACCACGCGCAGGGCGTCGCGCGCGCGGCGCGGCTGCTGGGCATTCAGGCAAAAATTTTTATGCCGCTGGCAGCGCCGCTGCTGAAACAGGAAGCCGTCCGCTATCACGGCGGCGACCATGTAGAGATTGTTCTGACCGGTGACACCTATAATGAAGCCGATCAGACCGCGCGGGATTACGCGACGGAGCATCAGCTCACCTACATCCATCCGTTTGATGATCTCTACACGATGGCCGGACAGGCAACAATTGCTGATGAAATCATGCTGTCGGGTCATGTGCCGGACATCGTTTTCCTGCAGATCGGAGGCGGCGGCATGGCCGGAGCAACGGCCTGCTGGCTGAAGAAGCACTGTCCGGAGATCCGCATCATCGGCGTTGAAGGCATCGGGCAGGCTTCGATGAAGGCCTCGATCGACGCGGGTCAACCGGTTACGCTGGACCGCGTCGACCCGTTCTGCGACGGCACGGCGGTTGTCCGGCCCGGCGACCTGACCTTTCCCCTGTGCCGGGAGTATATTGATGAATTCATCACCGTGACCAATGATGAAGTATCCGCGGCCATCCAGCGCATGTGGGAAAGCTCGCGCGTCATCCCGGAAGCTTCCGGAGCCATCGGGCTGGCCGGGTTGATTCAATATGCCGCCGCGCACCCGGCCGGCATCGAGAGAAAAACGCTGCTCTGCATCTGCAGCGGCGCCAATATGGATTTCAGCAAGCTCGCGCAGATTTCGCGGGCGGCGGCCATCGGGACGCATCATCGACGCTACCTCCGCTTCCACCTGACTGAAACCAGCGGGTCCATGCTGGAGCTGCTGGATCGCTGTTTCACGGATATCGCCGTGGGTGAATTCCTGTACGGCAAGATGAATGAAGCTGACGCGTGGCCGATCATTGCGGTTGAAACGGATGCGAAGCGGTTCGAAGAGTTTAAGCTCGATCTGGCAGCCGGCGGAATATGTTTTGAAGATGTCACTCATGCCGCCGACGTGCGTTACCGGATCATCAACTACAACCCGGCACTGTTTAAAAACCCGCTGCTGCTTCACATTGAGTTTCCGGAGCGCAAAGGCGCGCTGCGCGATTTCATGCGCAAAGTGTCCGGCCGGGCCAATGTCTGCTATTTCAACTATGCCTATTCCGGAGAAGCCGTCGGCCATGCGCTGATGGGGTTTGAATTTGACAGCCCGGCGGATCGGGACCGGTTCCTGACGTCCATCGGCGAAATCCGCGTGACGGTCCGCCCGGTGGATACCGCCACCGCCGCACGGATTCTGCAGCATTAATCCCGGATATTTATGATGAAAACAACGGACTGTCCCTGCGGAAGCGGAAAACGAATTCAGGAGTGCTGTGGAAAATGGATTGCCGGGCGTAAAAAGGTCCCCACTGCCGAAGAATTGATGCGATCCCGCTATACGGCCTATGTGCTCGAGGACGTCGACTATCTGGTGGAAACCACGCTGCCGGTATCACGCGAGCGGAATCTGGCCGACGATATCCGTCACTGGATGAAGCAGGTCGAATGGCAGAAGCTGCATATACTGCGTGTGGAGGACGGCGAACGCTCCGACACGGAAGGCACGGTTGAGTTTGTCGCCGAGTTTATCGGCCCAAACGGAAGCGACCAGCATCATGAGATTTCACAGTTTCGAAAAGTTCGCGGCACGTGGTACTACATCGGCTGACAGGAGCTAAAGAATTTCCGAAGTCCACTCATCCTCGGCTGAAGAAAAAAGAATTCGGTCCTTTTTCCGGCACTGGAAGCTGTCGATCCACTGCTTTGCCGATTTCGGGAGCAGGAACAGTCGAAATCCGCCGAACGAACTGCGGTCATCGGATGCCGTCAGCCGCCGGTCACAGCGCAGCCATCGGGGCGCGGTATCGCCCCAATGTGCTCCGCGCAGCACGTATTTTCCGTTTTTATACAGCGCATCGGTTAATTCCCATACATTGCCGCCTACACCATACAGACCCCAGTCATTGCGCCCGCTGTATTCCACCGGACAGGAAACCGGCCAGGCATCCCGATGCCCTTCGATCGAGCCAACGGAAAGAGCCCCCTCAGCTCCATGATAATTCCAGTTGTTCGGCGGAGGCCAAGCGGCGCCCCATGGGTAGTCACGACCGTCACCGCACTCTGCAACAGTCATCCATTCCTCTTGAGAGGGCAGTTTCAATTCATAGCCCGGCGGCAGAACACAACGGGTTTCGATCCAGTCAATAAACGCCTGCGCGTCATCCCGGTTCACCTGCACGACCGGCTGGCGGTCTCCGTTCAGTGAATGGCCGCAGGATTCTCCCGAATCATGATCCGGCCGAAAACTGCGGTATTCTCCATTCGTCACCTCATATTTTCCGCACCATCCATGGAGTGCAGGGATCCAGACAAACTTCATCTCCTGCTCATCACTCAATTGAATGGACATATGACCGGAGCCGGAAAATTCTAAACTGGCACAGCCGGTCAAAAGAGCAGCCAGAACAGGCAGTGTCAACAGAGTTGTTTTTTTCATCTACCAACAGTTCCGGATTCATTCCAGGCATTGGAAAACTTCCAGATTATTTCGTTTCGCTCATGAGTTTGGAAATCGTCGGCTCCATGGCTTCGGCCCAGAGCTGATAGCCTTTTTCCTTCGGATGGAGAAGGTCGGGCATAATGTCACGGGGCAGTTCACCTTTTTCGTTGAGGAAGACGTTGTTGATGTTCAGGAAGAAAATCATTTTATTGTCGGCGAGTTTGGATGCCAGTTCGCTGGCTTTGTCATTTTTTGCCCACTGATCGTTATAGGTCGCGCCGTGTTCCTTGTCTTTGCGCTGTTCGGTATCGCCGCGCGGAAAAATGGAGAGAATCAGCACTTTGGTATCCGGCAGTTTGGTGCGCAGGGTGCAAACAATGGCCTTGATACCGTCGGCAATCTGTTCCGGCGTATACTGGTCTCCGCCCGAGTTATTGGTACCGATCATCAGCACTGCGAGTTTCGGATGAATATGGTCGATTTCACCGTTCTGAAGCCGCCACAGGACATGTTCCGTGCGGTCACCGCTAAAGCCCATATTCACCGCATTGCGCGGTGCATAATATTTGTCCCAAACTCCCTTTCCGCTTTTTTCCCAGCCGTGGGTAATGGAGTCACCAACCATCAGCAGATCGACATTGCCTTGTGCGACGCGATCGAGCACCGCCTGATGACGCGGCATCCACCAGTCTTTGTCCGCCCGGGGAACCGGTGTAACCGCCTGATGCGAGCCAATGACAACATCGCAAGGTTTGGATTGGTTCTGGCTCAGGCATCCGCTGAACAGCAGAACAGAAATAAACAGAACCGGGAGAAACAGTTTCTTTTTCACGAGGCATCCTTTCTATTTTTATTTGCACCCAATCAAGCGTACTGACGGAAATACTCGATGGTCTTTTTGAGGCCTTCTTCGAGCGGAACAGTCGGCTCCCAGCCGAGCTGCTCTTTCGCCCGTGAGATATCAGGGCGACGCTGCTTCGGATCGTCGGACGGCAGCGGCTTAAACACCAGTTCAGATTTTGACCCGGTGAGGCGAATCACCGCTTCCGCCAACTCCAGCATGGTGAATTCGCCGGGATTCCCGATATTAACCGGACCGGTGATCGAATCCGGGGAATCCATCAGCTTGAGGAATCCGTTGATCAGGTCGCTCACAAAGCAGAACGAGCGGGTCTGCTGTCCATCACCGTAAATCGTGATCAGATCATTGCGCAGCGCCTGCATAATGAAGTTGCTGACCACACGGCCGTCGTTCGGATGCATGTGCGGGCCGTAGGTGTTGAAGATGCGGGCAACTTTGATTTTCACATCGTTCTGCCGGTGATAATCGAAAAAGAGCGTTTCTGCACAGCGCTTGCCCTCGTCATAACAGGAGCGGATGCCGATCGGATTCACTTTGCCCCAGTAGCTTTCCGGCTGCGGGTGCACATCCGGGTCCCCGTACACTTCGCTGGTGGATGCCTGAAAAATCTTGGCACCGACCCGCTTGGCCAGTCCCAGCATATTAATCGCGCCGAGTACACTGGTCTTGGTGGTCTGCACCGGGTCGTGCTGGTAGTGCGGCGGCGAAGCGGGGCAGGCGAGATTGTAAATTTCATCGACTTCGACAAACAGCGGGAATGTGATGTCGTGGCGAAGCACCTCAAACGAAGGATTTTCCAGCAGATGAGCGATATTACCGCGCCGCCCGGTGAAAAAATTGTCTACGCAGACCACATCGCAATTGCGCGCCAGCAGCGCTTCACAAAGATGCGACCCGAGAAAACCCGCGCCGCCCGTAACCAAAACCCGTTTATTAAAGTGGTAATTGTTCATCTGTCGTTTTTCCTCGCCATTTAAAAAATCGGAGCGAATGCTATCTTTCCAATCTATGGAAACCAAACAAAAACTGATTCTGGCCAGCACCTCGCCGCGCCGCGCCGATCTGTTGCGCAGTGCAGGCCTTGCTTTTTCGGTCCGGCCCCCGGATGCGGATGAACAGCGAAAAGAAAATGAAACGCCGATAGACTACGCCGTCCGCACCGCCCGCGAAAAAGCGCAGAGCATTCCGGTGGAAGACGGCGCGGTTGTCATCGGAGCCGACACCGTGGTCGCCGTCGAGGGCCGAATCCTCGGCAAACCGGCCGATGCCGCCGACGCCGAAGAAATGCTCCGGCAGCTCTCCGGAAAAATGCACGAAGTCGTCACCGGCGTCTGCCTGCACGCCCGGCAGAAAACCGTCCGCTTTCATGCCGCCACCTCCGTTCTCTTCCGCGACCTCCCCGACGAAGAAATCCGGACCTACATCGCGACCGGCGAACCGATGGACAAAGCCGGGGCCTACGCCATCCAGGGCGGAGCCGCCGGCATGGTGCGCCGGATCGACGGCTCCTATTCCAACGTCGTCGGCCTGCCGCTGTGCGAACTCATCGAAAACCTCAGGAGCTTTTAAATGGAACCCGGTCTTTACCTTGTAGGCACCCCCATCGGCAATCTCGGCGACATGACCTCCCGCGGCATTCAGACGCTCAAAGAAGCCTCGCTGATCATTGCCGAAGACACCCGCCAGACCCGTAAACTGCTCACACACTTTGATATTCCGACCCACTGCATCAGCTGCCATAAATTCAACGAAGCCCAGCGATGCGACGAAATCATCGCCCGCATCCGCAGCGGCGAAGCCGTCGCCATGGTCACCGACTCCGGCATGCCCTGCATCTCCGACCCCGGCTCGCGCATCGTCGAAGCCTGCCGCGCCGCCGGCGTGCCCGTCACCGCAGCCCCCGGCCCGACCGCCGTCACCACCGCACTGGCCCTCAGCGGCTTCGGCGCGCACGGATTCCTTTTTGCCGGCTTTCTGCCCCGCAAAAGCGGCGCGCGCCGCCGTATTCTCGAACAGTGCGCAAACCTTCCCGTCGCCGCCGTATTCTATGAATCACCCTACCGGCTGCTCAAACTCATCGAAGAAACCGGCGAAGTCATCGGCGACAGCCGCCGGCTCTTCGTCGCCCGCGAACTGACCAAAAAGTTTGAAGAACTGATCTCGGGCACCGCGCCGGAAATTCTGCAACATTTCGGCGGCCGCACGGTCAAAGGCGAGTGCGTTGTCATTATTGAACCTGTTCTCT
>JBFWJN010000055.1:0-16110 GCA_050253185.1 Kiritimatiellales bacterium
CGCCATGAATAATTATGAAAAAATCGAGGAGCGTGAAATCCCGGCGACTGACGTCTAAGAGGATGAGGACACGCTGGCGATTATGGACATCGGACCGATCATCAAGGGGCAAGAGCTGGAGATCCCGAAAACCTGCTATGATCCGATCACCGAGACCCCGGATGCGGTGCTCGCCAAACTGATCTCTGTGTCCAAAAAGATTGCGGCGGCGCAGGTGAACGAACTGGGCGCCGACGGCGTCAATATTATACAGAACAACGGCTCCGCGGCCGGACAGGAGGTTCCGCACCTCCACTTCCATGTGATCCCGCGTTTCAAGGATGACGGACATCACTGGAACTGGGATGCCAAACACTACGACAGTCCGGCCGAGATGGAAGCGCTGGCTGAAAAAATCCGGACAGGACTTTGAAACGATGAAGCACCCAAACGCAGATGAGCTGCTGCTGAGCATTCTGGACCGCGATCCACGGTACACGGTGGAGGCCTACGCCTTTATCCGGGCCGGGCTGGATTATACCGTGCGGCGGCTCGAAAAACCGCGTCACGTCAGCGGGCAGGAACTGCTCGACGGCATCCGCGAGTTTGCGCTGAGCGAGTTCGGGCCGATGACCAAAACGGTGCTGAACAGCTGGGGAATCACCTGTACGGAGGACGTCGGCGAAATCGTCTTCAATCTGGTCGAAACCGGCCTGCTGGGAAAAACCGACGAAGACAACCGCGCGGATTTTGCCAACGGCTATGATTTCGACGAAGCGTTCTGCAAACCGTATCTGCCGTCCGGCGAAGCCCGGCTGCGATAGTTCTACGGATTGGTCTGTTCGACGCGCACGCGGTAGAATCCGCTCTGCTCAATACTGTGGACTGTATCGGTCCAGCTGTTCTGCGGCCCGGCAATGCCGGTTTCCAATGTCTGGAAAATATTGGTGAGTGTCGGCGTCCATTCGATGGTGTAGAACCGGTCTTCGGCCGACGGCCAGGTCAGAATATAATGCCCGTCTTCCGTTCGTGCCTGTTCCGCAATCTGGAAGAGGGAGCCTGCATCCATCAGGTCGGTGCCGGCGGTGATTTCCTGGGCGTTGCTGAATCCGTCACTGTCGGAGTCTTCGTCCGGATCCGCAATAATGCAGGTTCCGATGGTTTTATCCAGATCGTCACGAATCAGCATTTCAATGTGATTCCCCTCCTGCCAGAGCATGACTTCCGGATCAGCTGCGGTGGACGGTACTGTATCGAGACTGATCTGCAGCCAGCTGCTGCCGTCTGCCAGCCGGTAGATTCTGCCGTAGTCGAGGCCGGTGAAGAGGTTGGTGACGGTGCTTTCATGCAGGGTGTTCAGTTTTTCAACGTTGATTGTGCGGCCTTCGTCCGGCATTTCGGCCAGATCCGTTCCGCTGTCGTTCCAGATGAAGATTTCCGGGTTGCGGCGTGTTGAGGCGGATCGGTCATAGGAGGTCTGCCGCCACCAGTCGCCGGTTTTCATTTTGAAAATTTCATCTTCGCCGAATCCATAGAACCAGCCGTCAATAGCTGTGCGGGTGACGTTGGTCAGCTGCTGGATCTCGACTTCGAACGGTGCTGCGGAGGATCCTTCGGCCGTAACGACCCAGACGCCGCGCTGCACCCAGTTGGAAATGACGACCTGCGGCGAATAGACGGCTTCGACGGTATAGTCCGAAGAGGTCTGCTGCCAGAACTGTCCGTTTTTGAGAGCATAAACCCGGTCTTCTTTCCATCCGCGGAACCAGCCGTCAATACTGCTGACAATCGGCGGATTGACCGGTGCGCCGGATGCGGTGGCTGTGCAGGTTCCGATTTCCACATTGGAGCGGTCAACAAAGCGTATAAAGGTGCTTCCGTCTTCGGTCCATCGCCATGCCGTGACATCTGTTTCTGAGGATGAAATGGTTTGCGAACTGGTCTGTTTCCATGCGGTACCGTCAGCCAGCTGATAAATATTTCCCCGGTGCAGGCCGGTGAAATAGTTTGTGACGGCACTGGACGTAATGTCCATTGATTCGACGGAAACGATGTCCGTCTCATTATCCACCTTCATTCGGTATGAACCGTTGGCATTCCACAGAAGAACGGATGGGCGGCTTGCACTGGATGTGGACGTTTCTGTGGAGGTCTGCCTCCAGAAAGAGCCGTCATAGAGCTGAATCATCCGGCCGGAGGCATAGCCTTTGAAGGTTCCATCAATCCGTCCTTCGATGACGCCTTCGAGCTTTTCAACACGAACTTCGCCGGTGACTCCTTCGACCGTCATCAGATGTCCGGTATTGTGCCAGTTGGTGATCGTGACATATGGCTGGTACAGGCTGTAACTGCCGTAGGTTTCCGAGGAGGTCTGCTGCCAGTATTGGCCGTTGCGCAGCTCATAAATTCCATCGGTGCCTTTCCAGTGATAGAAGCGCTCATTAAGCTGTGTGCGATTGGAGACCGTGATGGAAATTGTCTCGGAGACAGGACCGTTTTTATCCGTAGCGGTGAATGTTACGCTGTAACTGCCGTTCGGCGGGCGGGTCCAGCTGAAGTCTCCGGATGCGGTTCCAATGCCGCTTCCTCCTGTGAACGCCGCACCGGATGGAAGATTGCTGTACGTGATGGTGATGAGGTCGTCGGTATCGATAGGATCCTGCGCAGTTACCGTGAAATTCAGCGAATCCCCGGAAAAGACAAACTGATCGGTCAGGTCGATGAATTCCGGCCGGGAGCCGTGGATGCCGGGCGTCGTATTAGCGGCAGTGACGCCGCTGCGGATGTTCCATTCCGATTCTTTCCAGACGGAGATCGGCCGGTCCACAGTGGCGCTGCGTTCAGCCTCTCCATTTTCATATTCCCATGCCGTGTCGGTGCCGTCGGTGTCGAGTTCTCCGTAAATGTCCATCAGGGTGCCGGAGGAGTGATCGCCGCCGTAGTAGAGCATATAGGCATCATCGCCGTTTCCGTTTACGACACTGTCCTCCTGATTCGGGGCAAATCCGAATTTGGTTTCAAAATCATCGGCGCTGACAGAGACGATCCATGTGGACAGGGCGGAAACTGTTCCGGTCAGCTCAAGGTCATACCATGTGTCTCCTCCGTTGGCCTGTCTGCTGAGGTACCAGTTGCCTTCCGCCAGATTGATGGCATTGCTTCCGGTATTGTAGAGTTCAACAAATCGGAACAGCGCGCCGTCTTCCGTTTCATCTCCTTCTTCGCTGACGGAACTGTCCGGGTCGGCAACTTCTGAAATAATCAGCAGAGGCGGTTCGATCACAGTGATGTCGATCGATTCTTCGATTGTTCCGTCCGGATCGGCGGCCGAGAAAGTGACCGTGTAAGTTCCGATTGGAACCGCGTTCTCCCAAGTGAAGACGTCGTTGGTGAAGACTGCACCAGTCGGCAGGTTGGCTGCGGTCAGCGTTACGGTATCGTTGTCGACCGGGTCGGATGCGCTGACGGTGAAACTCAACGAGCCGCCGAGGACCGCCGTCCAATCGTGGAGGCCGCTGAACTGTGGCAGGGACTGACGAATACCCGGTGTCATACTGTCAGCCGTGGCGTCTTCAATGATCGCCCATTCCGCTGCAGTCCAGACGGGATTCGGTTCCGTTACACTGCCTTTGCGGACCGCCCGGCTGTCCTCATATTCCCATGCGGTGCCGGTTCCGTCGGTATCCGCTTCGCCGTAACTGTCAATCAGCAGGCCGCTGCTGTGGCCGCCGCCTCGGTACAGGAAGTAGGCGTCATCCCCATTGCCATCCACACTTCCATCGGACTGGTTCGGGGCAAAACCATATCCTGCAATAAACACGTCATTGTCTTTGGCTACGATATAAGTCTGTGCTGCAGCCACAGTTCCGGTTAATTCAATATCGTACCAGGTGTCTCCGCTGTTCTGTCGGCTGAGCACCCATCCGTCCGCAGCCAGATCGATGGCGTTCGCACCGGCGTTATAGAGTTCAACAAAACGAAAGTCCCCGCCGCCGGTTCCCGCCGGATCGGCGATTTCCGAGATCAGCAGCAGCGGTTTCTGCAGCACGGTGATGGAGACCGTGTTGCTGACCGAGCCGTCCTTGTCGGTGGCATAAAAGGTGACCGGATAGGACCCGACAGGGCCGGCGTTGCTCCATGTGAATACGCCATTGGTGAAGACAGCACCGGTCGGCAGGTCCGTTGCTGAGAGCGTCACGGGGTCGTTATCCACCGGATCGGATGCGGTGACAGTGAAAGACAGTGTCTGGTTTTCAAATACGCTTTGGCTGCCGATGGACTCCAGAACCGGTGGCTGGCTGTGGGCGGTTCCGACAATGACGATATCATCAATCCGCCCGGCTCCGCTGGAACCGACCGTGTCGCCGTTTGCCGCGATATCCGATGTCATGATCCAGCGCAGGAAAACAGTGGACTGATTATTGCAGGTGTTCGGCAGCAGAATGCGGGTCAGCACGCCGTTGCCGCCGTCCGGGACATGTACACTGCTGTATGGAACATCCGTATAGGTTCCGCCGGCCGAAACTTTATACTGCAGTTTAAAATCAGCGGGTCCGGTGGAACTGGCCGTCTGTACCGATGAAACTTTGATGTCTGTATGATCAGTCGTTGCAAACGAGGTTTCCCAGTATTTCGTGCCGGAACCTCCATTCCAGCCGCTGCAGGAAAGGGAGTTTCCTGTATAGGTATAACTGGATGGTTCCGGAACGCGCACAACCGTCTGGAAGGAATTGGCGGCCGTGCCGCTGTCGGCAACCTGATCTCCATCGTTGAAATTCCATGAAACCAGTGTGGAATTTCCTTCGCTGTAGGATTCGGTTCCGGTGATGCGTTGGAAGTGGTCGTAGAACTCCGCGGCGATTTCATTGTGACGCAGGACAACGACGTTTTCATCGTTATCGTTGTCACTGACCAGCGCCTCATACGTCCAGTTGGCGGATCCGTGGATGACGATGGCATTGGAACTTCCCGGGTCGATGACCATGTACTTGGCATGGATCAGGTCGGAATAGGTGCCGTCATCCAGCACGGAATAATCCGCTTCGGCATAAGCCGTATAGAACTGGACGATATTCGTAGTGGCATAGTTGGCGGAATTGGTCAGATAACTATATACCGCGGCCGAAACATTGCCTTCGTCCGTATCGCTGCGCGGCATGACACCTTTGATGGCCACGCCGCGATCGGCGGCTGCGACTAGCGCGTCGCGGATCGGTTCGCGGTTGAGCTTGTTAAGAGCAAAAACAATTTCACCCTGTGCCTGTGCAATCAGGTTGATGATGTCGCGCTCGGCGTTATTGCCGCCCGTCGTGTCGTCGGGGTAGGGTGCGAAACGGACAAAGTTGGTACCCCATGATCCGTCGAGTTCGAATGTGGAACCGTCATGCGCATGCGATTTGGCCGGATCGTCGTGAAAATGTCCGGCAAGCAGTTCATCGGTTTCTGCTTTATAGACGGAGTAAAGCGACGGACTGCGCGCTTCGAGGGCAATGTTCCACTGTGTCGCACTGGCGCCGAGCGTAAAATTCCACGAAGCGATGAATGCCCACTGATTGCTGCCGCCGTAATCGAACAGTCCGAGTTTGTCGTGCATGATGCCGCCGGAAGAGTCATCCACCACCAGATTAAGCGGGTTTACGCTGCGCGTGGACAGCGACAGCAGCGAATTGGTTCCTCCGTAGGCAACCGAGATTTCCGCATCGCTGTCGGCGATGAAGCTGATTGCCGCTCCGCGGTCCAGCGCACTGTCCATCGCGTTAATCACGGTGCCTGCTCCGTAATTGGCAGAAAAGGTAAAGGTGGAAAACACTGCGGAATCACCGCTTTCAAGTGCATTGATCCGGTTGACCAGTGCGTTGCGGATCACAAACTGCCCCGGATAATTATCTCCCGAATTCGACTGATACGGGAGGTTGTAATACACGTTCCAGACTGCGCCTGTAAGCACTTCGGGGGTCGGAGCATTTGTCACGGTAATGGTCATCGTTTCAGAAGCATTCGTGGACCCGTCCGTTACGTAGAAGGAGGAAGTGTACACTCCAACCGGTTCCGCACTCGCCCAGCTGAATTGGCCGGTCACCGCTCCGATTCCGGACACCGGATTAAAAACAGCCCCGGCCGGAAGACCGGTCGCCGACAGCGTGATCGAATCATCGTCCGCATCCGTTGCCGTTACTGTAAAGTTGAGCGCATTACTGACCGTCAGCGACTTGTTCCCGATGGCATCCAGCACCGGCGCGGTATTCACGGGAATGACGGGAGCATTGGTCACCGTGATCGTAATGGTTTCAAAATCGTTGGTTGAGCCGTCCACGGCATAAAACGTGGTGGTATAAACTCCGACGGGTGCGGCGATGGCCCACTCGAACGTATTGGAAACCGAACCGGCGGCGTTCGTCGTGCTGAAGACTGCGCCTGGCGGCAGATTGCTTGCTGAAAGAGTAATTGAATCGTTATCCGCGTCCGTTGCCGAAACCGTAACGCTCAGCGAATTACTGACCGTCAGCGATCGGTTTCCGATCGGTGCCAGCACAGGGGCCTGATTCAGCGGAACAGCCGGCGCATTGGTAACCGTGATTGTAATCGTTTCCGAAACGTTTGTGGAACCGTCCGTTACGTAAAAAGAGGATGTGTACACACCAACCGGTTCCGCGCTCGCCCAGTTGAACTGGCCGGTGACCGTTCCGGTTCCGGAAACCGGACTAAAGACTGCTCCGGCAGGGAGATTGGTCGCGGACAGGGTGATCAAATTGTTGTCCGCGTCTGTCGCCGTTACCGTGAAATTGAGCGCATTGCTGACGGTCAGAGATTTGTTGCCGATGGAATCCAATATTGGAGAAATGTTTTCAGAAATAATCGAATTCCCTGTTACGGTCACGTTATCAAAAATGGATTTATCTCCGGTGTTCGGATTATTCACCCGTGCAATAACCTGGACGGTTGATCCATATAAATTACTCTGTGTTGCTGTTGCAGAACCCCAGTTGCCTATACTTTCAGGATTAATAGAAAAAGCAGTTTCTGCTTCTCCATTCACACGATAGAAAAGTTTTACGTACTTGTTGGCGTTGGCGGACGATCCAGTTTCTGAAGTATCGACCGAAATGGCCACATTCGTATAGTTGCTAATGTCTATTATGCTGGAAGACCAAACAGCTTCACCATCTACATTGACCGCTTCCATCCGTCCACCACTGGTGTCTACCGCCATAAAATAATCACCGACCGAACCGCTTCCCGGAGTCAGCGTGGCACAGGCGCTGACATCAATGCTCCAGTTGGAGACAACAGTCGGGTAGCCGTTAACCGCACCTTGACCGGTAATCCCCACATCAACGTAACTGCTGAAATCCTCAAGCCAGATCGTTGCGGATTCTGTTGTGCCCGCAAGAGCACATGTAAGCAGACTAGCTGTCAGAAAATTTTTCATTTTCCAATGTTTGGAAAGTCATTGCTTCTTTTTTCTACTGTCTGGTAAAACCGTATGGAATTTTTCCAGAGGTCGGAGGTTTCAGGTTATTTGGTGCTCTTTTTGTATCCGGTGGCATCCACCTGATTGGCGGTTACGAAAATCAGCAGGTTGCGCTTCACGCTTTTTTCACCTTCCGAGCGGAAAAGTCGGCCGATCAGCGGAATTTTTCCAAGGATTGGAACACTGTCCTTGAAGGTTTCGAGCTGTTCTTTGATCAGTCCGCCCAGGACAATGGTGCTGCCGTCTTCTATGGTTACTGAGGTTTCCATTTTACGGGTTTTGAAAATCGGTTGGCGGGCAATCAGGCGGTCGGCATTTACTGTTCGGTTCTTTTCGCGGTCTGTTAAGAACTCAAATAATGACGGAGTACTTTCACTGGTTGCTGTTGTTGTCCCAATGTTTAACTGTTCATCTCCGAAGTCAGGCCAGACGGTTGCCGCGTGTTGCTCGTCAAAGCCGGCGAGTTCGCGGATTTCCGGTGCGAGCTTGAGGCCGATGGTGCCGTTTTCGGGATCGAGTTCAGGGGTGACCTCCAGCATGACGCCGGTTTTCTGTTCCTCATAATCGAGCGGAACGAGGCTGGGCTGGGAATAGCGTTCGATGACGACGTCGTAGGCCGTTGGATACCAGTGGATTTCGCCGACATGGATCGACGCCGTCTCACCGCTTTTGGTGAGGATTTTCGGCGCGGAAAGCAGATCGGAGCCGGAACTGCGTTCCAGTGCCTTGATGGTCAGATCCACCGGGGTTCCAGTGGTTTTCTGAATCAGGATTTTTCCGGGCGTACCCGCCAGTCCGGAATTGATGGAGTCTGAAACGGCGGTGCCGTAGCTGCTGAAAGAGGCAGGCGTGCCTGCTGCACTTACGGCGCTGCTGAACGCATCGAGTCCAGAACGGAACGTTTCTGTAAACAGGTTGCCGCCCGCAAGGGCGATGGTGTCATTGTTCACATATCCGCTGGCGTCTCCTACGGTCCAGTTGAAGCCGAGTTCGTCCAGCGTTCCCTGCGCGACTTCAATGAATTTGGTTTCAATTTCGACCTGCCGGGCTCGTTCTTCCTGCGCTTTACGGTCGTAACGGTCCAGCAGTTCAGAGATTTTGTCGAGATGCTTGGGTACGTTGCGAACCAGCAGTACATTGAATTCCGGGTTGTACTGGGCGCTGGCGCCGGGCGGGAAGGGGACCGTGCTGAAAAATTCGCGCACATCAACCAAACTGCCGCCGTCCAGTCCGTTGGCTCCGGCCCGGACCATCATTTTGCTCCCGACGGACGGCATGATGTCAAACTCGGTGGAAACCATCTGCTGCGGCGGT
The DNA here is from genome assembly GCA_050253185.1 of Kiritimatiellales bacterium. Lineage (GTDB taxonomy): Bacteria > Verrucomicrobiota > Kiritimatiellia > Kiritimatiellales > Tichowtungiaceae > Tichowtungia. The sequence continues at coordinate 8,765 of JBFWJN010000055.1, forward strand.
TCATAGTTGACGGGAGTCAGGCTGACCATGTTCGGGCCGATGTCATATTTCATGCCGGACATCTGGGTGACGATATCAAGGGTTTCAAGTGCGGACAGATCGGTGCCCGAAAAGGTGACCGGTGGCAGAAGCGTTTCCGAGGTTCCAAATGCCACGAGGTTGACGCCCTTGGTTTCGGGGTCGAGTTTGCGGCACAGTGCGGAAAGTTCCAGAATGACCTGCTGGATGTCGGCATTCTGGAACGTAATGGCCGGAATCCGGATCAATTCCAGTTTGGCTCGCAGTGCTGCGCTGCGCTGTTCGGATTCGGACAGCTCACGTGCTGTGCCGGTGTCGTCAGCCTGTTTGCCTTTGGCTTTCGGCGTATTCCATGCGGCCTGGACCTCTCCCAGCATGCGGCTGCGGGTAGCGTCATAGCTTTTGTTCTCACGACCGGCTTTTTTGTCGGCGATTTTACGGAGCCAGCGAATGGCATCGCTGTTATAGGCGTCGTCAAACAGGATCGCCTCAAAATACTGCTGTGCCGCATCGAGGTCCCCGTCGTGGTACGCATCTTTGCCACGCTCGACATATGCTTCGGCATCGACCGGCCCGGCCGCGGGCTCTTCCGCTTTAAGCATGGCCGGTTCTGAAGGCGAGATGATGGCTGGCGTTTCTTCCGGCATCTGGACGGTGAGCGGTTTCGGCTGGGGGGCCGGTGCAGGCTGCGGCATGGCGAGAGTTGCCGGCGGAACTTCTGCTGCCGGGGCCGTATTGGTCGGAATCACTGCAGTGGGCTGAAAATCATTCATATCCGCGAAAATATCGGCCGTGCTCTCCTGTCCGGGCGACACCGTCGGCACCAGAATGAATGAGACGAACAGAATACAGATCCATGCAGCAGTTTTCATAACAGGCTCCTTATCCAGTCTTATGCGCCGGCCCGATTGCCGGTTTTTCGGAGCATAGGCCTGCTTCCAGGGGGCTGCAACGCTTAAGCGTTTCCTAATCAAAAATAAATAAGCTTCGGCCGGTTGATTTTTCCTGCGAACCCTGATAGGTTCTCGCGCTCAACTTCCCAGGGAGAGGTGGCGGAGTGGTTGAACGCGCACGCTTGGAAAGCGTGTTTGCTCTGAAAGGGGCAACGAGGGTTCGAATCCCTCTCTCTCCGCCATGCATCAGAGTTCGTGGAGCATACCGAATGGGCCTTTACGACAGAGACTACATGAGGGCGCCGCAGGCGCAGTCCCGGCCGCCGAAGCCGTCATTCTGGCAGAAAATCCGCTTCCGGCTCTGGCTGCTGTTTAAGGGAAAACGGGACAGGAAATAAAGTGGCGGAGGAGGAGGGATTCGAACCCCCGATACCTTGCGGTACACACGATTTCGAGTCGCGCGCCTTCAACCACTCAGCCACTCCTCCGCACGAAAATGTCAGACCGGATGTATCAGATAATACCGCGCTGTTTCAACCAGCGATATCCGGATCTTGTCTTCAAATAACGCTCTCTTTTCAGCGCATCCGTCTTCGTTTCAAATTTTTCTATATAATGCTCGACCCATGGACGGGCGTGTCTGGTGCTCGCAACACGGCCGGCATTATGTTCCTTCAGTCTCTTCGCGAAATCAGCAGAGCAGCCTTTATAATAAAGGTCTTTTTCAAGACTCCTTATAACGTAAACCGTCCACTCCACGTTTCAGCGCCTTTCCCGTCGCCCCGCTTTGCGGGGCAAGGGACCACTTGTCACCGCGCATCAGCGCGAGTGACGACGTGGCAACCACTCAGCCACTCCTCCGCAAAAAGGTCCTACAAGGTAGTGTCTTCGCCTGTTTCTGCCAAGTTATTTTCAGCGGCAGATTCGACCGGCTGGTTCAGCCGTTTCAGGAACTCTTTGGCGAGGTTCCGGTAGGCGCCGGCGCCTTGCGAAAGCGTGGCATACTGCGTAATCGGCAGGCCGTGGCTGGGTGCTTCGCTCAGCCGGACATTGCGGGGAATCAGCGTTTTATAAAGCCGGTCGCCGAAATGCCGTTCCACCTCCGCCGCAACCTGCTGGGCGAGGTTGGTGCGCACGTCATACATCGTCAGCACGATTCCCTCAATCGCCAGCCCCGGGTTCCCGGCGGAGCGAACCTGATTAATGACGCTGACGATCACGCTCAGTCCCTCCAGCGCCAGATACTCGGCCTGAATCGGGATCATGATGGAGTGGGCGCAGTAGAGCGCGTTCATGAACAGGATGCCGAGCGACGGCGGGCAGTCGAGCAGCACGAAGTCGTATTCATCCTGCTCGAGAACCGGTCGCAGCGCATTCTTCAGGCAGTGCAGATAATTGTCCATTCGGGCAATCGCCACCTCACAGCCGGCCAGGTCCAGTTCCGACGGAATGATGTGCAGCCGTTTCTCTGCGGTCGGCTTGATCAGCGTCCGCGCATCGGCTTCGCCGAGCAGCGCGGAATAAATGCTGGCGCCTTCCTCTTTTTCGAGGCCCAGCGCACTCGTCGCGTTCGCCTGCGGGTCGAGGTCGACCAGAAGGACATTTTTGCGGCGCTCTGTCAGGCAGGCGGCCAGGTTGACTGCGGTGGTGGTTTTCCCGACGCCGCCCTTCTGATTTGCGAGTGCGATGATTTTCGTGCTCATGTGCGGCTTAGAATAGCTCATACGCCAGAACGCTCAACCCGAAAATCGCCGCCGTCTCCGTACGCAGAATCTGCGTTCCGAACGAAACCGGCCGCGCGCCTGCCGCGACAGCCGCATCGACTTCTTCCTTCGTCAGATCGCCCTCCGGACCGATGATTAGCGCTGCGGTTTTGATCTTTGGTTTTTCCAATGATTGGAAACTTTCCTGAAACGGTCTGGCGTCCGGATGCAGCGAGCCGATAAAAACCGCATCATACATTCCAATGTTTGGAAAAATCCGGTTGATTTTTTCCAGGGGTTGGAAAACTGGCAGCCAGGCGGTGCCGCACTGCTGCGCAGCATTGCGGATAATCGCTTCGCCGCGCTCGATCATCTTCTCGATTTTTCCGGCGGGCAGGCCGGCGTTCTGCGTGACGATCGGCTGAATCCTGCGAACCCCCAGTTCGGTGGCTTTCTGCAGAATCATTTCAAAGCGGTCCGGTTTACAGACGGCCTGGATCAGCGTGATTTCCACCGGCGGCGGCGGAACGGTTTCGCGAGAGGTGATCCGGACGGTAACTTCTTTTTTGGTGACGGCCTCGATAACTCCTTCGGCCCGGGTTCCCTGTCCGTCAAACAGCGTCAGCGCCTGGCCGGTTTCCGCGCGCAGCACACGGGCAAGATGGTGCGATTCGTCCGGGGCCAGCGGCGCGACGTCTTTACGGATTTCTTCCGGTTGTATAAACGAATGGATTCTCATCATCCATCCTTCCGTTCTTTCAGTCCTATTGCTCTTTTTCCAGGGCCCGTTTATGGGCATAGAACTTTTCGGCGGCCTTGTTCATTTTCTGGGTCAGCGGGAAATGCTTTTCGCCGAGCGCCTTGACGGCCTCTTCGAACTTTTTGCGTTCTTTGCCGCCGAGCCCCTGCGGGATTTCGATCTGCACGACAATGTGCTGGTCGCCGGTGCCGTAACGCGGGCTGCTGATGCCTTTGCCGCGCATCCGGAAGACCTTGCCGCTTTCGGTGCCGGCCGGAACCTTCAGCGTGGCGTTGCCGTGAATGGTCGGCACGTGCACTTCGCCGCCGAGCATGGCGATATGGAAGGGCACGGGAACCTCACAGACAATATCGAGGTCGTTGCGCTTGAAGAATTCGTGTTCACGGACGTGCAGCACGATGTACAAATCACCCGCCGGGCCGCCGCGCAGTCCGCCTTCGCCCTTGCCGGCAATGCGCAGGCGCGAGCCGGTTTCGACGCCGGACGGAATTTTGACTTCGATGGTTCGCTTGTTCCGGACCAGCCCCTGTCCGTGGCAGCTCGTACAGGGCTTTTCGATGACCTGTCCGGTGCCGCGGCAGTTCGGGCAGGTCTGTCGGAACTGGATGAAGCCGCCGCCGCTGACCACCTGACCGCTGCCGCTGCAGGTCGAGCAGGTCTTGCGGCCGGAGCCCGGTTCGGCGCCGGAGCCTTTACAGCGGCTGCAGGTTTCGTTGACGTTGATGCGGATCTCGCGATGCGAGCCCAGGACGGCTTCTTCGAAATCAATTTCGAGATCGAAGCGCAGGTCGGCGCCCGCCTGTGGGGCATTTGGATTCTGCGACCGTCCGCCGCCGCCGAAGAAATTCTCGAAAATGCTTCCACCGCCGCCGCCCGCTGCGCCCATGAAGGTGCGCAGGGCTTCTTCGAGGTCGATTCCGCCGCCGCCGAACCCTCCGAATCCGCCGCCGCCTCCGGCGCCGCGGCCCGCGCCGAAGGCGGCGTGGCCGAACTGGTCATACTGCTGGCGTTTGGATGCGTCGCTGAGCACTTCGTACGCTTCGGAGGCTTCTTTGAACTTTTCTTCGGCGGCTTTGTCGCCGGGGTTTTTGTCGGGGTGATACTTGATGGCGAGTTTGCGGTAGGCTTTTTTGATTTCCTCCGCGGAGGCGCCCCGTTCCACGCCGAGCACTTCGTAATAGTCTCTCTTCTGTTCTGCCATGGTTCAGATTCCTTTTATTCGGCCGTTTCGGCTGCCGGGGCGCCGCTGGACACGACGACCTGCGCGGCGCGCAGGAGCTTTTCGCCCAGCATATATCCGCGCCGCACCTGTTCGATGATGGTTTCCGCCGGCTTGTCCGACGGCAGGTGGGTGATCGCCTCGTGCCGATGTGGGTTGAACGGTTCTCCGATTGCGTCGATCGGAGTGACGTTGAATTTTTTCAGCACATCCATCAGCTGGTTGTACACCATCTGAAAACCTTCAGTGACGGATGCATCGGCTTTATGGCCCTCGGCGCTTTTGAGGCCCATTTCAAAATGGTCGATAACGGGCAGCATCTCCAGGAAGAGCGATTCGTTGGCGAAAAGAAAGAGTTCGCTGCGTTCGCGCTGGGTGCGTTTGCGGAAGTTGTCGAAGTCGGCCTGCAGGCGCAGCAGCTGGCTGCGCAGCGGTTCCTCTTCCGGTTCCGGCGGCTGGACCTCGGGCTCGGCCGCGGTTGCTTCCACGGTTTCCTCGACGTTCGGTTCCTGTTCTTCCGGTTTCTGTTTTTTTTCTTTGCTCATGGTTAAATTCCTTTTCCAAAGGTTGGAAATTTTCAGCCGGTTTTTTCCAGAGATTGGAAAAAACGGTTCCAAGGATTGGAAAAAGTAAGAGTTCGGCGCGGGTTAGTCAATGCCGGAGAGGGAGGGTCTCAGCGGGCCTGGATGGCGAGTAGGGTGATGTCGTCGTACTGCGGCTGCGCGCCGACGTAGCGGGCGAGCCGTTCTTTGATGGCGCGGGTGAGCGTTTCGACGCCGCCGGCGGCTTCGCCGCAGATGGTGCCGGTGAGGCGCATGGTGCCCCATTCTTCGTGATTGGTGTTCTGGGCCTCGGTGACGCCGTCGGTATAGAGCACAACGGTGTCGCCGGGTTCGAGCTGTACGGTGACGTCGCGGATGGCTCTGTCGAAGATGATGGTTCCGGCGAGGCCGATGGCGATGCCGCTGCCGGGAACGGCTTCAGTAATGCCGGTTGCGGCGTGGTAGAGCAGCGGCGGTTCGTGGCCGGCGCGCGCGAAGCGCATTTCGCGGGTGCGGGTGTTGATGACCATATAGAGCATGGTGATGAACATGTCTTCGGCAAGGTTGGCGCTGAGCACGCGGTTGAGTTCGGAGAGCATTCTGGCCGGGCTGAGCTGCTGGCCGGCGCGGGCGCGCAGGACGCCCTGGCAGACGGACATCATCATGGCTCCGCCGATGCCTTTGCCGGAGACGTCGGCGATGGCAATGCCGAGGTGTTCGCTGTCGATTTCGATGAAGTCGTAGTAGTCGCCGCCGATGTCGTAGGCGGGCAGGTTGTAGGCGGCGAGGGCGACGCCGTCGAGTTCGGGCAGGTGCTGCGGGAGCAGGGAGTTCTGAATCTGCTGGGCGGCCTGCATGTCGCGGTCGAGCTGGCGTTTCTGTTCGAGCGCGGTGCGCAGGCCGGCGTAGTGAACGGGCACGGAGGCCTGATCGGCCATGGCCTGCATGAGGTTCAGGTCGCCGGGGGTGAAAAACTGTTCGTCGATGCGGTTGGCGAGGGCGAGGACGCCGAGCACTTCGTTGCCGAACCGCATGGGGACGATGAGCAGGGAGCGGATCTTGAGGAAGGCGTCGGCATAGTTGGGGACGCGGGCGTCGAGTTCGGCGTCTTCGATGATGATCCCGCTGCCGACGGCTGCCGCGGAGCCGATGAGTCCATCGCCTACATCGACGGGCCGGGTTTTGACGAGGTTTTCCAGGTATTCGGATTTTGCAAGCAGGTCGGCGGTCTGAACCTGGTCGGCGTCGTAGAGCGGCGGAAAGATGCCGGAGACGGCGCGGGCAAAGAGCTGGGTGCGGTCGCTGTTGAAGATGTAGATGGCTCCGGAGGCGGCGCGTCCGGTGCGGGTGGCGAAGAAGAGAATGCGGTTGAGGAGTGAGTCGGTGTGCATTTCCTCGGCGTCGGCGAAGACTTCGCCGATGTTGTGGATGAAGTCGAAAATGACTTCGCGTTCCTGGCGCAGGATTCGGTTCTGGCGGCGGAGCTGGCGTCCGTTGCAGAGCAGGCGGCAGAAGAGGAGAGCAGAGAGCGTTCCGAAGAAGAAGACGGCGGGTTCCAGAAGCCAGGTTGGGAAGGGGGATTCCATAACGGGTTATTCGTTCAGTCGGTCGACATCGGTCTTCAGGTATTCGATGACCCGCTTGAAGCGGGGGCGGTTTTCGTCACAGATCTGCACCAGCTTTTCGTGTGCCTGCAGGGAGGTTTCGGCGAGATCTTTTTTGGAGGCTTCTTCTGTCGGGAGCGACTCGCCGGGCGAGTCCGGCATCTGGTGGCCGTGGCTGTGGCTGTAATGGTCGATGACCTGGTCCACGCCGAGGGTGGTGAGCAGGTTGCGGTTTTTTTCGGAGAGGTTGATCAGTTCCAGTGTTTGTCCGGCCTGCCGGAGGCGGCCGGCGAGTCCGGCGAGCACACCCATGAAGGTGCTGTCCATGCCGATGCACTTGGACAGGTCAATTGCTATAACCGAAACGGGCTGTTTGGAACTGATGTCTGCAATAAACTGTGTGAGTGTTGCGCTGACCTTGAAGGAGCCCCGGCCGGTGACGCGAATGAAGACCTTGTCTCCGTCAATGGCAGCCTGCAGGTCGTCTCTGGGTTGTTCAGTTTCTAACATAATACAAGGGGCTTCCGGTTCTGAATCGCTCCGAAATCTTAGTCAGGGGCTTCTGGCAGTGCAATGGCTAATCGGCGAAAACATTAGAGAACAGGTT
>JBFWJN010000056.1:0-15986 GCA_050253185.1 Kiritimatiellales bacterium
GGCGCGGTGATCGGATCGGTCACCATAAAGAAGCAGGCGTAGAGCATGGCGCCCGAGCAGAGCGTCCAGAGAACGGGCGGAACGGTTTCGGCGCCGAGCAGATAGCGGAACACCAGCGAAGACACGATCGCTCCGGCCAGCGCGCTGACCGTCAGCCGCCACTGTGCGGTCTTGGTCCAGAGCAGGTAGATTCCGCCGATCAGCACCAGCAGGGCGGACACTTCGCCGACCGACCCGGCGGTGAGCACCCGCTGCACACCGTCGGTACCTTTAAATACCTCGCCGATGCTTCCGGTGAACAGGTCGAGCAGGTGCGCCTCGTAGCCGAAGTCGCGGCGCGACCACATCGGCGTCGCCGCCGAAACCGCGTCGATGCCGTCGAACTGCAGGCGCGGGCTCCAGTGCGCGAAACCGGCCGGGATTCCTTTCCAGACCGCGGTGAACCGACTCGTCATGTCCTGCGGAAAGCAGACATATAAAAAGCCGCGGCCGACGATGGCCGGGTTGAAGACATTGCGCGGGAAGCCTCCGAACACCTCTTTGCCGAACAGGATGGCCACAAACATTCCGACGCCCGCCTGCCAGAACGGTATCGTCGGCGGAAGCGAAAGTCCCAAAAGAAGAGCGGTGACCAGAACGGCTTCGCTCACCTGATCGCCGCGTTTCTTCGCCATGAAATATTCTGTGGCGGCGCCGACGGCCGCTACCCAGAGCACCATCGCAAAGGCTCGCCAGCCGAAAAAGTAAACCGCTCCGGCCAGCGCGGGCATCAGGGCGTACTCCACCTTGCGCATCATCGGCTGCTGTTTAAGCCAGGATTTCTTTTTGGGCGGTGCTGCGGCGGGCATAATATTGATTCTCCGTTTCTACATCACTCAGGAATGACAGTTGCAACCTAGCCGGTGCGGCCAGGTTGCCGTGAGTCCTTTTCCGAGAAAAGACCCGTCATAGTCCATGGAACATTCCCGGAAATCGTCGGCGATATCCGGATTAACAAAAAAGGTGAGATTCCCGCCCGTCATCGTTTCCTGCCCGGGCTGCGCTTCGTCGGCCGGCTGGAGGACCGGGGTGCTGCCGCGGCAGGTTCCGACAAATCCGGTCACTGCAAAACCTTTGGCCTCGGCCGGAAGCAGGTCGTTCAGTCGTTTTTCAGCTGTCGCAGATAAAATCATGGGCGCTCTTATACCCGACTAAATTTGTCATTAAAAGCAGAATTCTCAAATCATCGCTCTAAAAAACCTAATAACCTGATAAACAAGGTCTTAAAACACGGCCTGTTTACCAGATTATTTTATACCTTCCAAGGATTGGAATCATTGAAGGACTCTTTTTCCAGTGTTTGGAAAACGGCCGCGCGGCGGCCGCCCGGTTTTTCCAGGCATTGGAAAAAACCCGAGCAGAGACCCGTTTGCGGTGACCGGTTTTCCAGGCATTGGAAACGAAGAGCGGGCCGCATGCCTTAAAAAAACGGAAAAAAGGTTGATGCGCCGGATCAAATCAGATAGACAGGTGCCTCTTTTTCCGCGAACAGACGTTCGCATATTGTGTATTGGAGAAATTAGATACTATGGCAACGAAAATACGTTTACGTCGAATGGGCGCCCGCAACAAACCGTTCTATCGCCTGGTTGTGGCCGATTCCCGTTTCGCAACCACCGGCCGTTTCCTCGAAGTGCTGGGCTGGTACGATCCCAAACAGAAGGCTGACAATTTCAGCGTGAACCTCGAACGCGTCAACTACTGGCTCGGCACCGGTGCCCAGCTGTCCACGACAGCGAAAAACCTGGTGAAAAAGGCTGAAGCCGGCGAAGGTGTGCCGGGCGGCGCAGCTCCGGAAAAGAAAGCTCAGGTTGCTCCGGTGGCTGAAGAAGCCGCTCCGGTTGAAGAGTCCGCCCCTGCGGCAGAAGCGGTTGCTGAAGAAGTCTCCGAAAAACAGGAGGCTTAATCATGAAAAAGCTCGTGAAGCAGATGGTCGCCGCTTTGGTTGACCATCCCCGCAATGTGAAAATCACCGAGATCAAAGGCGACAAAAGCGTTGTCTACGAACTGCGCTGCCACGAAAAAGATGTTGGTAAAGTGATCGGCCGCAGCGGAAAAACCGTTGGCGCCATGCGTACGCTCCTCGGGGCGATCGCCGCCCGCGACGGGCGCCGCGCGATGCTCGAAGTGGTGGAATAAGACCGCTTCGGTGTGATATAAAGCGGCCGAAAGGCCGCTTTTTTTGTGATGAAGATCGATGTGATATCCCTGTTCCCTGAAATGCTCGACGGGTTTACCGGCCGAAGCATGATGAAACGCGCCGCAAAAGCCGGGCATGTAACGTTCCGCAGCATCAACCTGCGCGACTTCGCCGACGATAAACACCGCACGACCGATGAACGCCCCTTCGGCGGCGGCCCCGGTATGGTGCTGAAACCCGAGCCGGTTTTCAGGGCGGTCGAATCGGTCCGGACGGAAAAATCGCATGTGATCCTGATGTGTCCGCAGGGAAAACCCTTCACGCAGGCCCGTGCGCAGGCGCTCGTGGAATATGAGCACCTGATCTTCGTCTGCGGGCACTACGAAGGGGTCGATGAACGCATTCGCGAGGCGCTGGTCGATGAGGAAATCTCCATTGGCGACTACGTGCTCACCAACGGCGTACTGCCGGCCGCCGTCGTGATCGATGCCGTGGTTCGGCTGATTCCCGGAGTGCTGGGCGGCGAGGGCGCCGCCGAACAGGAATCCTTCAGCGAGCCTCTGCTGGAGTATCCGCAGTACACCCGTCCGCCGGAATTCCGCGGCATGAAAGTTCCCGAAGAACTGCTTTCCGGCAACCATGCGCAGATCGCTGCATGGCGCGGTGCGCAGTCCGAGAAACGGACTCGGGAACGCCGCCCGGACCTGCTTTCCGGCAACCCGATAGAAAATGGAGATGGCGCTTGACCGCAAAGGGCAGTTCGGTATTATTCGACGCTCGCTTTTGGAATTTTGAAGAAAGAGAACAGATATGAATCCTGCAGTTGTAAAAATCAGCAAAGAGCAGTGCACCAAGGAGATCCCCTCCTTCAACATCGGGGATACCGTCAACGTGCACGTCAAAATTAAAGAAGGTGCCAAAGAGCGCATCCAGCAGTACAGCGGAGTGGTCATTGCCCGTAACGGTTCCGGCGTTGCTGAAACCATTACCGTCCGCCGCGTTGCTTTCGGCGAAGGCATCGAACGCGTATTCCCGCTGCAGAGCCCGAACGTCGCACAGATCGACCTCGTCCGCAGCGGTAAAGTCCGCCGTGCGAAACTCTACTACCTGCGTGACCTCGCCGGTAAGAAAGCACGTATCAAAGAGCGCCGCGTGTAAGCAGCTCATGGACATGCTCCATTACGAAAAAGAGGTCTGGTCGTCAGGCCTCTTTTTTGTTGCCGGAATCGATGAGGCCGGGCGCGGTCCGCTCGCCGGGCCGGTTGTCGCTGCCGCAGTCGCCTTCGACCGCGAATTGCTCGAAAGCGGCGGCGCTGAAACTTTTTCCGGCCTCACCGACTCCAAAGCGCTGACAGAGCACCGCCGGGAGCTCTTTTTCGAACAGCTTCAAAGCTGCTCCTTTGCAAAAATCGGCTGCGCGATCATCGGTCCCGCTGTCATCGACGAAATCAACATTCTGCAGGCGACCTGGAAAGGCATGGCCGAGGCCGTGGCGCAGATCGGTCCGCTCCCCGATTTCGCGCTGGTGGACGGAAACCCCGTGCGCGGCCTGCCGTGCCGCTCGCAGAGTATCGTCAAAGGCGACGCCAAAAGCCTCTCGATCGCCGCGGCCAGCATCATCGCCAAAGTTACCCGCGACCGGCTTATGGTCGAGCTCGACGAACAGTTTCCCGAATACGGCTTTGCGCAGCACAAAGGCTACGGCACCAAAGATCATCTCGCCGCCATTCGCCGCCACGGTCCCTGTCCTCACCACCGCAAAACTTTCCGCCCGATCGTTGAACTCAATCAGGGAGAGTTTGAGTTTTGAAACGGTTCTTCCAATGGTTGGAAAAAACGGCGCCGCACCTGCGAACCGGGCGGCGTGGCGAGGCGCAGGCGGAAAAATTTCTGAAAAAGAGCGGGCTGAAAATGGTCGGACGCAACGTGCGCGTCGGGCATGACGAGCTGGACCTGATTGCACGGGACGGCGATACCCTGATTTTTGTGGAAGTGAAAACCCGAACGAACGAGGACTTCGGCCGGGCCGCGGCGGCGGTAACGCCCGCCAAGCGGCGCAAACTGTCGCGCGCCGCGATCCGCTTCCTGAAAAAGCGGAAACTGCGGCCGCCGTACATTCGGTTCGATATCGTCGAGGTGGTCGGCGAAGAACCGGAAATCCGTCATATTCCGAATGCCTTCACGCTCGAAGGCGGCTACCGCATCTGGTGGTAGATTTCCAATGTCTGGAAAATCCGGCCGCCCCTCCTATTTTGCGTATTCGATCGCCCGGGTTTCCCGGATAACGGTGACTTTGACCTGTCCCGGATATTTGACTTCGTCCTGAATCCGGTTGGCGATTTCGCGGGCGAGAATCAGCGCGCGGCTGTCGTCGACCTTGGAACCTTCCACCATTACGCGCAGCTCGCGGCCGGCCTGAATGGCGTAGCATTTTTCGACGCCCTTGAAGGAGTTGGCGATTTTCTCGAGTTTTTCGAGGCGCTGGATGTAGAGGTCGGTGGTGTCCATGCGGGCGCCCGGCCGGGCGGCGGTCATTGCGTCGGCGGCCGAGGCGAGCACGGCGTAGACGCTGCTCTTTTCTACGTCCTCATGGTGGGCTGCGACGGCATTGTAGACGATCGGTGATTCGCCGTATTTGCGCAGCAGGTTGGCGCCGATGATGGCATGGGAGCCTTCGACTTCGTGGTCGACGGCTTTACCGAGGTCGTGGAAGAGGCCGACGCGTTTGGCCGTGTCGACGTCAAGATCGAGGTCGGCCGCCATCATGGCCATAAGCGAGGCCATTTCCATGGAGTGGTCGAGCACGTTCTGCTTGTAGCTGGTGCGGTATTTTAGGCGGCCGATGATCTGAATGAGTTCCGGCGCGACGCCGGAAATGCCGAGCTTGTAGAGAGCGTCTTCGCCGGACTGCCGGATGATATCGTCGATTTCCTTGCGGGTTTTTCGGAGTGTTTCCTCAATGCTGGCCGGGTGGATACGGCCGTCTTCAATGAGTCGTTCGAGCGCGACGCGCGCCACTTCCCGGCGGACCGGGTCGAAGCTGGAGAGCATGACCATGCCGGGCGTTTCGTCGATGATGAGGTTGACGCCGGATTCCATCTCGAAGGAGCGGATGTTGCGGCCTTCCTTGCCGATCAGGCGGCCCTTCATATCTTCGGACGGCAGGCTGACGTGCGTGGCGGTGATGTTGGCGACGTGTTCGCCGGCATAGCGTTCAATAGCGGAACAGACGATGTCTCGGGCTTCGGCGCGCGCCAGTTCAAAGGCGGTTTTCTGCTGGTGGCGGATCAGTCCGCTGAGCTCGCCTTCGAGTTCTTTTTCCATCTGCTCCATGATTCGCTTGCGGGCCTCGTCGCGGGAGAAGTCGGCGACCTGCTGGATGCGGAGGTTTTCCTCTTCGATTTTGGCTTTGAGTTCTTTCTTCTGTTCTTTGATCTGCTCCCTGATCTGTTCCGCGCCGTCGAGTTTTTCGGTCAGCGTGCGGTCTTTGGTTTCCAGCAGATCGAGCTTGCGGGAAATATCCTTTTCCCGGGCGACGACGCGGTCTTCCATGGCGATGATGCTTTGGCGTTTCTGTTCGAGGTTTTTCTCCGCCTGCTCGCGGGCTTTGAGCATTTCTTCGCGGACGGTGACTTCCGCTTCATGCTTGATGGCGTCCGCCTGCTTCTTCGCTTCGTCCAGAATCACCGATCCGCGGTGACTGGCCGCAACCGCATTGGTGCGGGTCAGATAAGCGTGAAAGAAGAAGCCGAGAACGACGAACCCGATATTGATGATGACGTCCTGAACGCCGCTCCACCAGATTTCTATGCTATCCATTGAGAGTACCTTTTTTAGAATTTATTTTCGTACAGTAAGGATAGCTTCGACCGTGCCAAATGTCTAATTGTTCATTGGAACTTTAAAAATTTGTGTGTCTGTAATGACGAGATCCATTGAAATGTCATGTTCTTCAGCGGGAACGGTTTCCACAATCTGGAAATCGAAGCACAGGCCGATGCGCGGGGCCTTATAGAGCGGGAGCAGCCGGTCATAGAATCCGCCCCCGCGACCGACCCGCCGCCCGGCGCGGTCAAAAGCAATGCCGGGCACGATGATCAGATCGAGTTCGTCCTGTCCGGCAAAGACCGGATCGACCGGTTCGAGAATGCCGAATCGCCCGCGCCTGAAGGTCTCTCCCATTCTGGCCAGCCGGTAGCCGCCCAGCGCCTCATCAAACGCCGGGATATAAAAGGTGCGTTCCGGCTTTATCATGATCGGCGTGACATCAATTTCATCCGGCATCGGGACGTATGCTCCGATGGTTTTTGCATGATGGTAAATTTCCAGCCTTTGGAAACGTTTCAGTGCCGCAAGGCTGTGCGATTCAAGAATCGGCAGTCCGATGGACGCCTTCTGTCCGGCAATCTGCCCGCGGATTTCTGCTTTCGTCATTTTTTCCTCTTTCGCAGGGAGGCCCAGAAAGCCAGCCGTTTGCCGATGGTCTCTTCATAGCCCTGGGTGGTCGGTTTGTAATAAATCCTGCTGGTCGGCACGTATTCCTGGTCGACAAAATGATCTTTGTTGTCATGCGCGTATTTGTATTTCACGTCGCCCTTGCCGGGATGCGGCGCATTTTTCAGATGATCCGGGACGGGCAGGGTGCGGCCGTTCTCCACATCGGCCAGTGCAGCGTCAACGGCCAGATAGCTCGCGTTGCTCTTCGGTGCGCAGGCCAGATACGTCGTCGCCTGCGCCAGAATAATGCGCGCCTCCGGCATGCCGACAAAATCGACCGCCTGCATTGCCGAGGTGGCGATTGTCAGGCCGCGCGGATCGGCATTTCCGATGTCTTCGGATGCCAGAATCACCAGCCGCCGAGCGATAAAGCGCGGGTCTTCGCCCGCATAAATCATCTTTGCCAGCCAGTAAATCGCCGCGTTTGGATCGGAGCCGCGCACGCTTTTAATGAACGCCGAAATCGTATCGTAGTGCTCGTCCTCGTCATGATCGTAGGACACCGCCTTTTTCTGAACCGATTCTTCGATCTCGGAGCGGGTCAGGTGGACGATGCCGTCTTCGTCGGGCGGGGTGGTCAGTGCGGCGATTTCGAGCGCATTCAGCGCGCGTCGCGCGTCGCCTTCGCAGACGACGGCCAAATGATCGAGCGCGTCTTCGTCGGTAGTCACCAGCCCGTTTAGTCCGGCAGGATGCTCCATGGCGCGCTTCAGAACCGTTTTAATCGCCTCTTCGCTCAGTGCGTTGAGTTGGAAAATCTGCGAGCGCGAATTCAGCGGTGTGTTGATAAAAAAGTAGGGGTTGTGCGTTGTTGCGCCGATCAGGATGATGTCGCCGCTTTCCACATACGGGAGCAGGACATCCTGCTGCGACTTGTTGAAGCGGTGGATTTCATCGATAAACAGGATTGTGTCCTGTCCGTGCAGTTTTTTCCAATGTTTGGAACCTTCCAGCAGCTGGCGCAGGATCGCAACGTTGGCCAGCACGCCGCTGGTCCGCTCGAACCGTCGGTCGGTCGCTTTGGCAATCACCTCGGCCAGCGAGGTCTTGCCGCAGCCGGGCGGACCGTAGAGGATGATGCTCGAAAGCCGGTCCGCCTCGATCGCACGGCGCAGCAGCTTGCCTTTGCCGAGAATATGATCCTGCCCGGCGATGTCGTCGAGTGAGCGCGGGCGCATCCGCGCCGCCAGCGGCGCGGTTCCCGCGCCGGGCTTCGGCAGGTGCAAGTTTTGACTTTCTTGGAAAAGGTCCATTCGATAAAACCGTATCTGTTATCGGTATTAGCTTATCATCAAGGGGGGCTTTGTGCGCAGTATCAAAAGAAAGATTTGTCTTACTCTATGTTTATGCAGCTTCTCAGGATTTTCTGCGGATATCGTACGCCTGAATATCGAAAATGGCCATGCAGAAGTCAGGATGTCGTCTTTGCAGGACTGGCAATATGTTGTTGAAGTTTCGGATGATTTACGTACGTGGACTCCGTTGGAAACCGAGATTTTCGGTACAGGATCCGATATTATCTGTACCAATTTATTGAATGATGCCTCTTGCCGGTTCTATCGCGTCAGGCGTTCTGATACGTTTTCCGTGTCTTTTGATCAGAAATGCTTTCAGATTGGAAGCGAGTGGCTGTTCGATGTATATGAAAATTTTGACGGAGAGATCAGTAACTATCAGCGACTTGAACAAATTGAACGATTTTCAACTAAAAATGGATATTTTGTTGCGGAATCCGGCATTTACAGCAATGGCACCCAATGGGTTGGGACAGAATATGTTCTTCAGAATGCATCGAACGGAGTGTTTATTGTTGGGTATAAAAGTTTGGAAGAAGGTGAGGTTTTTTATGAAGAACCGGAGCCGTCCTTAGTTAATCAATTTACTCCCGGAGTACCGTATGACTCCCAAACGATTCCCGCTCCTGCTCCCGATTATAGTACGTTGAATTGGGTCGCCACAGTTTATGTTGACTATTCAACAGTGATCGTACCCGCCGGTTCTTTTCCGATGACAATTCGACTTGATGAAAGCGTAACAGGATCATATTTGGGTTATTCTTTTACGATTGAGGCAAAGACCTGGTATGCCAAGGAGGTTGGAGAAATTAAATACGAGAGTACGTTGGTATTTGATGATCCTGAGATCGGTCAGTAGGGGTATGAGCTGCACAGCTTGAGGTCATATTCACTTCAATAAAAAAACCGCATCAGATGCACTGATGCGGCGGTAAAAAGTGCCCGGTCCCGGGGGCTCATCTCCGAACCCTGATAGACAGGTGGGCGCCCTCAAGTGAAGCCGGAATACGGCAGCACCGTCCTAAGCGCCCTATGGTATTTGTTAACGGATCGGAGAAGTATTGCCGGTCCGGGCGGGCATAAATTGTTAAAGATCAGGTGAGGTTTTCTTTTTCTCTTCCTCACGACTCAGATACTACTCCCGCCCTGAATTTACGTCAAGTGGCGGGGTTGTAATTTGTGGGGAAAATCCCCGCATTATCCCTCACGAATTGTTGCCGAAACGGTTTTGCAAACCTTCTCGCCGATCCGGCTGTGGAAGCCGTTTACCTTGTCGTCCGTCAGCGTGCCTTTCGGCGAGCGGTAAACGAAACTGTAGGCCATGCTCTTCTTCCCTTTTTCGAGCGCCTTGCCGCGGAACACATCGAACAGTTCGACCTTTTCGAGTTCGGCGGGAGCTGAGCCTTTAACGGCTTTGACAATCTGTTCGTGCTGAACCGCTTCGTCGACAATGAACGCGAAGTCGCGTTCAACCGCTGGGTAAAGCGGAATGTCCTGCACTTCGCTGCGTTTCCAGACATTGGAAATCAGCGGCTCCAGATCGAGCTCGGCGGCGGCGACCGGATCGTTCAGCCGCCATTCTTTCCGGGCTTTGGAACTGATCAGGCCCAGTACACCGATTTCCGTTTTCCCGGAGAGCACCTTGACGGAGCGGCCCGCTTCAAACGCTTCACATTTTTGCCATTCCCTGCGGTCATTGCTTCGCGATAGCGAAGCCTCTCTCGCTTCGCTCGGGTCCAATGTCTGGAACTTCACTTTGGCAACGCTCTGTGCGGCGAGCAGTTTTTCGACCAGCCCTTTGAGCCAGAGGAAGATTTCCTCGTCAGAGACCGTGCGCTGCCTGTCGAGTGCGCCGCGCCCGGCGGGTCCCATCAGGCCGAGGCAGATTTTTTCGGTCTGAACCGGACCGGCTTCGGTTTTGGCGAAGGTGCGGCCGATTTCAAAGAAGACGGCTTCATGGATCTGTCGCGACTTATTGCGCCCGAGGCTTTCAATCATCTGCGGAATCAGCGATGTGCGAAGGACGGACTGCTCGGCGCTGATCGGGTGTGGCAGTTCTTCGCGCCCGGCGCGGTTTTCCGTGCCGAAGAGGTCGAGCAGCGGATGGCTGACGAGTGTGTAGTTCATGATCTCGCGCGCGCCGAGCCCGACCAGGTTTTTACGGCAGACGCCGATGGCGCGGACGCGGTCGTCGTTGACGCCGTTCACGGTCTGGGCGGTCGGCATTTTTTCCGGGATTTTGTCGACGCCGTACATGCGGGCGACTTCTTCGATCAGGTCGACTTCGCGCTCGAGGTCGTCGCGGAAGGTCGGAATTTCGACGCGGAAGGTTTCACCGTCGTTTTCGAGAATCAAAATTTCCAATGATTGGAAAATCTGCCGGATCGTTTCGGACGGGACGGCGAGGCCGATCAGGTCGCAGGCGGCCTGTCGGCGGAAACTGATCTGTCGTTTGGTTTTCGGCGACGGGTAGGCGTCAACCACGCCTTTGCAGACTTCGGCTCCGGCGAGCTCGGCCATCAGCGCGGCCGCGCGGCGGCCCGCCCATTCGACGGAGTCGGCGTTGACGCCGCGCTGGAAGCGGTAGGAGCTGTCTGTGTAAAGGCCGAGCGTTTTGGCAGTCGCGCGGATGCAGGAGGTTTCGAAGGTCGCGGCTTCGATCAGGACGGTCGTGGTGCTGTCCTTGATTTCAGTGTTGGCACCGCCCATGACGCCGCCGAGCGCGACGGCTTTGGTCGGGTCGGCGATGACGACCATCTGGTCAGTCAATTCACGTTCGACATCGTCGAGCGTCGTGAATTTTTCGCCCGGCGCCGCGGTGCGGACGATGATTTTGCCGTCCTGAATCAGTCCTTTGTCGAAGGCGTGCAGCGGATGGCCGGTTTCGAGCAGAACATAGTTGGTGATGTCGACGACGTTATTGATGGAGCGGATGCCGCAGGCCTCGAGCCGCTGTTTCATCCAGTCGGGCGACGGGCCGATCTTCACGTTCTTCAGGACGCGCGCGGTGTAGCGCGGACATTTTTCGGGGTCCTGAATTTCAACGCTGATTTCATTTTCGACGGGCGAGCCGCTTTCGGTCAGTTCGGCCGACGGCAGGCGGAGCGGTCTGCCGTAGAGCGCGGCGACTTCGCGGGCGATTCCGATGATGCTGAGGCAGTCCGGGCGGTTCGGCGTGATTTCGAGTTCAAAGACGGTTTCCGGCGGGCCCATCACTTTGCTGAACGGTGTGCCCGGTTCGAGCGAGGCATCGAGAACGAGCAGGCCGGAATGGTCTTCGCCAAGGCCGAGCTCGTCTTTGGCGCAGAGCATGCCGAGCGATTCAACGCCGCGGATTTTCGCCTTCTTGAGCGTGATGCCGCAGGGCAGCGTGGTGCCGACCGTGGCAAAAGGATATTTGCCGCCGACGGCAACGTTCGGCGCGCCGCAGACCACTTTCAGTGTTTCCGGTGCACCGTAGCTGACGGTGCAGAGGCGCAGTTTGTCGGCGTCCGGATGCGGTTCGACGGCCAGCACTTCGCCGACGACGACCCCGTCGAACGAGCCGCCGATCGTCTCAATGTTTTCCACTTCAAGCCCGGCAAAGGTCAGCTTATCTGACAGTCCTTCGACGGTATCCTCGAACTCTACAAATTCTTTCAGCCAGCTTAATGGAAACTTCATGATTCTTTCCTCAGTAAAACGGTCGAACAGTTAAGCACGAAAGGTTTTGGCGGGCAAGTATGCAGGCGTTCCTTAATTAGACCGAAAATGAATTTTCCAATGATTGGAAACATGATAGTTCTGCTGGGTAAATAGAAGGGAATCCCTGCATGAAAAAATTGATTTTTTTTGACGCGAAACCGTATGACCGCGAATTTTTCGACGCGGCCAATCAGCAGCACGGCTACGAAATCAAGTATATCAACAACCGTCTGTCGGAAGACACTGTGGCGCTGGCACGCGGTTATGACGCGGTCTGCGCGTTTGTGAACGATGAAATTACAAAGCCGGTTGTGGACGAGCTTTATGAATCAGGCATTGAACTGATCGCCATGCGCTGCGCGGGCTATAACAATGTCGATCTGAACGCGGTGTACAAAAAGATTCATGTGGTGCGCGTTCCGGCCTATTCGCCGCACGCTGTGGCCGAGCATGCCGCCGCGCTGATTCTCGGACTGAATCGCAAGACCCACAAAGCCTATAACCGCACTCGCGACGGCAATTTCGCGCTACGCGGCCTGCTCGGGTTCGATTTGTACGGCAAGACCGCCGGAATCATCGGAACCGGACGGATCGGCCAGGTTCTGGCGCAGATCCTGAAGGGGTTCGGCATGCGCGTGCTGGCCTATGACCGTTTTCCGAAAGCCGACTGGGCGCAGGAAGCGGGTGTGGAATATGTCGAGCTCGAGACGCTCTACGGCCAGTCTGACATCATCAGCCTGCACTGTCCGCTGACGCAGGAAACGGAGCATATGATCAATAAGAAAAGTCTCTCTCACATGAAAGACGGCGTCATGCTCATCAATACTAGTCGCGGCGCGCTGATCCGCACCGAGGATCTGATTGAAGCGCTCAAGAGTGGCAGGATCGGTTCCGCCGGACTCGATGTGTATGAGGAGGAAGACGACTATTTCTTCGAAGACCGCTCCGACCAGGTGCTGACCGACGATGTGCTCGCCCGGCTGCTGACATTCCCGAACGTGCTGGTCACGGCGCATCAGGCGTTTTTCACCAAAGAGGCGCTGTTCAATATTGCCGAAACCACGCTGAGCAATATCGACCAGTTCTTTGCCGGCGGCCCGATCGACAACGAAGTCTGCTACCGCTGCAGCACCAATGACTGCGCCCGCAAGGAAACCGGAAAATGTTTCTGACGGTCCCGAATTGGGATTGCAAAAAATCCGTGGCGGGGCATCATCGGCGGAATGGTTGAAGTTAAAGCAGTGATCAAAAACGAAGCGGGCATTCACTGCCGTCCGACGGCGGTGATTACGCAGGAAGCCGGCAAATACAATGGAACCGTTCACGTTGTTTCCCCCGGCGGGAGCTGCGATCTCGGGTCGGCGCTGGAACTGATGATGCTCGGTCTCGAACAGGGAACGCAGATCACCCTGCAGGTCACCGGACCGGACGAAGCCGCCACCGCTGAAAAATTCAAGGAACTGTTCGAGACTCATTTTGACTTTCCCAACGCGGGTCAGGGGGGCTGAGCTGTGTATACACCGCCGTCACTTGAGGAAAGCTTCTTTCCCGGGGCCGCAGTGTATCGTGAACAGTTCGGAAGCGATGCGGTCTGCGAAGCCTCCGGCCGCTACTTTCCTTATACGGAACGCCATCTTCAGGCGCTTTGGTTCGATGATCACCTGCGCCCGGTTCATCTCAAAACCTCGCGCGGCGAACCGGTGACGGTCGAAAACCCCGGGCGCTGGAACCTCGAAGCCGGACCGGATTTTCTCGGAGCCGTGTTGCTGATCGGCCGCGAAAGGCGGCGCGTTGCAGGCGATGCCGAGGTTCATATTTTTTCCAATGATTGGAAAAATCACGGGCACGCCGACGATCCGCGCTACGCCAACGTTCGTTTTCACATCACTTGGTTTCCCGGGAATATCGACGAATCCCTCTTCCCGCCGGGAACGGTACATATATCGTATTACGATATATGCACCACCGACCTCGACAGCATCGACACGACGGCCTATCCGTACGCGGAACCGCGCGCGTCGAAAAACTTTCCAATGTCTGGAAAAAATCCGGATGAAATTTTCCAAACATTGGAAAACGCCGGGCAGCAGCGGCTGCGACAGAAAACGCAGCGCATGGTCTGGCTGATCCGGCAGCGCGGCGCCGCGCAGGCGCTGTATGAGGAAACCGCCGCCGCGCTCGGCTACAAACACAATAAGGCGCCGTTCCGGCGGCTGGCGCAGAAGCTGCCGCTTGAAGTTCTTGCTCCGTACGGCGGCGACTGGAAAACAGTCTATGCTGTGCTGCTCGGACTTGCCGGACTGCTGCCCCGGCAGCCCGGGGCGCGCTGGCCGGAAGCGTCCAGAAAAGAACTGCGTTCGCTGTGGGACATCTGGTGGCGCGAAGAACATAAATGGGAAGAGGTTCTGCCGCTCGACAAAAAGGAGTGGCGACTCGCCGGCGTTCGCCCGCTGAATCATCCCGTTCGCCGGCTTTGCGCCTTGGCGCAGTGGGCCGCTTTCGGATTCTTTGTAGAAGGGGCGGCTCGCTCGGAGAGGCTCGCCCCACCATCCGGCCCGGAATCATCAGGTAGGGCGACGCCTCCGGCGGAGCCGGGATTCCAGACATTGGAAAACTGTTTCTGGACGGAACACGTCGGTTGGAGTGGAAAGGAAAAACCGGCGGAGCTGGTCGGAAAGGGCAGGTTGGAGGCCATTGAGCTGAATGTGTTCGTCCCGTTCCGGCTGGCGCGGGGCGATGCCTCGGCGATGAAGCATCTTCCGGCGGAACCGATGAACAGCGTGATTCGGGAGACGGCCTACGCGCTGTTCGGGCCGGATCATTCGCCGAAGCTGTACCGCACGGCGCTCGCCCGTCAGGGCCTGATCCAGATTTTCAACGACTGTATCCTGACCGGCCGGCTCGACGAACTGGCGGGTGCTTTATCGGACAAAGAGGAGAATGTATGAGCGGCCGGCTGTTAAAGATTCTGTTTGGAATTCTGGTTTGCGGATGTTTTGCGGGAACGCTTTTTGCGGTCGAGTATCGGACCGAGGCAAATCTGTTTTATCTGGATCGGCCGGAAGCCGCTGCGGACGACGTGTCGCAGGAGTTCTGTCGACTGGATGTCTATCATCCGGAGAAGGGAACGAACCTGCCTGTTCTGGTGTGGTTTCATGGCGGGGGACTGCGTGGCGGCAGCAAAAATGTTCCGGAGGGACTGAAGAATCAGAATCTTGTGGTTGTCGCGGTCAATTACCGGCTTTTTCCTTCCGTACACTGCCCGGTGTATATTCAGGATGCGGCTGCGGCAGTGGCTTGGACTTTTCGAAACATCGGTGCGTATGGCGGAAGTCCGGATAAAATTTTTGTGTCCGGATTTTCGGCAGGCGGGTATTTGAGCGCGATGATCGGTCTCGATCTGCAATGGCTGGGCGCATACGGCATAAAACCTGCCCAATTGGCGGGGGTTGCCCCGGTCAGCGGAATGATGTCGACTCATTTTACGGTGCGTGAGGAGCGCGGGGATCAGTCAAAAATTCCGTTGCTGGATGAATTTTCCCCGATTCGTCATGCTTCCGCGGATGCGCCGCCTTTGCTGCTGATTACCGGAGATCGGGAAATGGACTGGCCGGGTCGGATGGAGGAAAACCAGCTGCTGGCCCGCACCATGAAGATTGTCGGGCACGCGGATACGACGATTTACGAACTGCAGGGACACGGGCACAACGGCGGACAGATCACCGCGGCAATGCCGATCATTGTGCGGTGGATGAAGGCGCATGCAGAATAACCGTCGCGGGCAGCAGCCGCGACGGCCAACGGGGCTGCCGGTAATCAGTCGATGTAGGAGCAGCAGTAGTCGGCGACGACGGGAACCTTGAGTTTGAATCTGCTGTTGGCCGGTACCTGGTAGGATTCCCCTTCCTTAAAGGTTTTCCACTCGGTTTCACCGGGAAGCAGCACATCCATTTCGCCGCCGAGCATTTCCATGATTTCTGCGGCGCCGGTGCCGAATTCGTATTCACCGGGCATCATGATGCCGAGCGTTTTCTTTGTGCCGTCTTCGAACAGGACGGTGCGGCTGGTGACTTTGCCGTCAAAGTAGACGTTGGCTTTTTTGACGACGGTTACGTTTTTAAATTCGCTCATGAGATTCTCCGGTTCAGTTGCAGGTGAGGGCGAATAGAAATCATGTTTGCCGTCACGTTGTCAAAAAGATAAAAATGCCACCTTTTAATCAGGATTTTCTTATGCGTATGAAAAACGGGTTGGTGTTGTGTCTGGCGGCTGTATCTTCGGCTGTTTTGGGGGAAAGTGTGCTGACGCCGGTCAATGAGCTGGGGTATGGA
>JBFWJN010000057.1:0-15942 GCA_050253185.1 Kiritimatiellales bacterium
AACCGGCACGATTGCCTACGCCCTCGGCGCCGGAAAGGCCAACGTCTCCACGCCGTACTGGTACGCCGTCGACATGCTGTCCGACAACCGCGGACGACTGGTTCCGTTCCGGAATGCCCCGCACATGGCCGAGGCCGTTCTCGATCTTCTGGACAACGAGGCCGAACGCCATGCCATGCGCAAACGTGCCTATACCTTCGCCCGGTCCATGATCTGGCCGGAAACAGCCAAACGGTATCTCAATGTATTTGAAGACGCCGTCACGCAGCGGTCGGTTCGGCCGCGGCCGCTGTCCGTCACGGCATTCCGGGCCAGCCGCACGCAGAGCCTTCCGTCCATCCGGCCGCTTCATCTGCAGGCACTCACCGACGACACCGGCATTATGCAACACGCCAAATTCACCGTGCCCGACCGCGAGCACGGCTACAGCACCGACGATCAGGCGCGCGCACTGATGGTCGCCGTCCTGGCCGCCGACCGGTTTCCGAACGCGGCAGACTGGGAACGGCTCGCCGCCATCTATCTGAGCTACCTGCTTTACGCCTTCGATCGAACCTCCCGGCGATTCAACAACTTCATGAGCTACGACCGCACATGGAGCCGGCAGATCCCCACAGAAGACGTCCATGCCAGAGCCCTGTGGGCGCTGGCCCACGTCGTTGTCCACGGAAAAGACGAAGGCAAGCGGGCGCTCGCCGGCCAGCTTCTGGACAGCGCCATGCCGGTCGTCACGGGATTCCGGTCCCCGCGGGCGCAGGCCTTTTCCATCCTCGCCATCGAAATCTACCTGCAGCGCTATGCCGGAGCCTCTGCCTATCTCCGCGAACGGCAGCAGCTCGCATCCAGCCTCTACGACCAGTTCAAAAACAACTCGACCCCGGACTGGCCGTGGCTCGAAGATTCGCTGACCTACGCCAATGCCCGCATCGCCCACGCCATGATCACTGCCGGCAATTCCCTCGGAAACGACGACATGCTCGCCGCCGGACTCCAGTCCCTCACATGGCTGGACCGGATCCAGACCGGCAAAGACGGCCAGTTCGTCGCCATCGGCACCAACGGCTGGTATCCCCGCAGCGGAACGCGAGCCCGCTTCGACCAGCAACCGATCGAGGCCTTCACCATGATCGACGCCTGCATTGCCGCCTATAAAACCACAAAAAATCCCCGCTGGCTGCAGAGCGCCCAGCGCGCCTTCGACTGGTTCCTCGGCCGCAACGATCTCCGCCAGCCGCTCTGCGACTACACCACCGGCGGCTGCCGGGACGGACTCTGCCCCGACCGCGTCAACCAGAACCAGGGCGCCGAATCCACCATCGTCTGGCTGCTCAGCCTCATTCTCATGCACGACCTGCGCGACGAAAAAAACGATGCCCCGGCAGTTGAAACCGGCGACAGGAAAGAAGAACCATGAAAACAGACAAATCATTAAACCACACGGGCTGCAGCAGTGTGCGGCCCGGCCTCCTCGCAAGAGACCCGCACAACCCGGTCCTCCGGGCGGAAGACTGGTGCTATCCCGTCAACGCCGTATTCAATCCCGGCGCCGTCCGCCTGCGCGACACCGGAGAAACCCTTCTCCTGACGCGCGTCGAAGACCGCCGCGGCATTTCACACCTATGCGCCGCGCGGTCCGCCGACGGAATCGGCGAATGGAAAATCGACGACCGTCCAACGCTTGCCCCCGATCCGGAACACCACCCGGAAGAACTGTGGGGCATCGAAGATCCGCGCATCACCTGGATTCCGGAACTCGAGCAGTATGCCGTCGTCAGCGCCGTCTACTCGCGCGGCGGACCGGGCGTCGGCCTGTTCATGACCCGCGACTTCCGCGCGTTCGAACGCCGCGGAATGATCTTTCCGCCGGCCGACAAGGATGCCGCCCTCTTCCCCCGGCGCTTCAACGGACGCTGGGCGATGATCCACCGCCCCTTCGCGCCGACCGGCCGCGAGGAAATCTGGGTCTCCTTCTCCCCCGACCTGATGCACTGGGGATCGCACCGGATGCTCATGCCCGCCCGCGAAGGCGCGTGGTGGGATGCGCGCAAAGTCGGACTCGCCACACCGCCGATCGAAACCGACGAAGGATGGCTCATCATCTACCACGGCGTCCGCGAAACCGCCGCCGGGCACCTGTACCGCGTCGGCATCGCCCTGCTCGACCTTCAGGACCCAACCCGGCTCATCCGCCGCGGCGACCACTGGATCTTCGGCCCCTATGCCGACTACGAACGGGAAGGCGATGTTTCCAACGTCGTGTTCCCCTGCGGCATCGTGCCCGATGATGATGGAGACGGGTTCAAGCTGTATTACGGAGCCGGCGACATGTGCGTCTGCCTCGCGACCGGACGAATCTCCACCCTGCTCGAGTGGCTGAAAAACAATCACTACGAAGGAACCGCCTGAGCCATCTCCCGTTCATTTTTCCAATGATTGGAAACGTCATGGCGTTTCGAGGATGCGGCCGGTTTCGGCGTCAAGCTGTTCGAGCGCGAGCAGGCTGCTGATCCGTGCGGAAGCGACCGCCCCTTCCGCACGGGTGAGGTCGGTCTGCGCTTCGTTGAGGCGGGTGATGGTCGCGACGCCGGCTTTATAGGATTTTTCGACGCTGTCGCGCACCTTGACGGACAAATCATAAATCTGCTTTTGTTTTTCGAACACCGCGCGCGCTGTGCGCGCTTCGTCGATCCGGCTTTGAATGCCGGAACGGATGGACAGGCGCAGCGCTTCGCGCTGCTCGCCGAGTGCGCGCAGATCGGCCATCGCTTTGATTATTTCACTCATTTTCCGTCCTCCGGAAAAGAGATCCCACTGCGCGCCGATGCCGATAAACGAATCGTAATCGCCGTAGTTTTCCACACTCGAGACGTTTTCATTTTCAGTATAATTAACGCTGCCGATCAGAGAAACGTTCGGCAGCAGATTCCCCTTGGCGACGCGCACCTGCTGTTCGAGCGCCAGCCGGCCGGATTCGACCGCCTGATAGTCGGGCCGATGGGCCAAGGCGTACTGCAGTTCATTATCCGGTACCGGCTGCGTTTCCGGCAGATCCGCGTTCACCACTGCCGGCTGCATGGTGTCCGGCAGGCGGCCGTCGGGCAGTGCCATGAGTTCGGCGAGAACGGTGCAGGCCGTCTGATAGTCGAGCTGCGCCTGAAAAACGGAACTCTCCGCCTGCAGGGCGCGAATGGAAAAGTTGAAAACATCGGTTTCCGGAACGGAGCCGGCGTTAAAGCGCTTGCGGGCGTCGTCTTCAAGAATACGGTTGAAATGCCGGTCCTGTTCAAGCACCCGCACGTTTTCGGCGGCAAGCTGTGCCTGCCGGAACGAAGCGGTGGCGGAGAGCAGCAGCAGCCGGCGGGTGTCGTCGGCAAGCTGTTCGGTACGTCGCACATCGTAGGTGGCAGACAGCGTGCGGGCGCGGCGGGCGAAGCCGTCGAAAAGCACCCAGTTGGCCTGCAGGCTGCCGCCAAGCTGGTTGAAGCTGTCGCGGTAGCGGTGCTGAATATCCGCTTCCGGATGGCGGCTGGTATCGGTTGCGCCGTAGCTGCCGCTCAAGGAAACCGTCGGCAGATAGGCGGATTTCGCCTGCCTGAGCACCGCCTCAGCGGCGAGGATGCGCTGGAGCGATTCCCGAATGGACGGATTACTGTCCAGCACGGCGCGGCGGACGTCGGAGAGCGTGAGCATGTTGGTTTGGGCAGACAGCAGCCCCGGGATCATCAGGAAAAATAAAATATGTTTCATGTCAGGCTCCGTTAAAGATGTTTTTCATCAACCGGAATGCGGTATACGAGCGTATAAACAGCCGGGACAATGATCAGCGTTAGAAAGGTCGCGGCAAAGAGTCCGCCCATGATCGTGACCGCCATGCCGGAGTAAAGCGGATCCTGCAACAGCGGTGCCATTCCGAGAATGGTTGTTCCCGCCGCCATCGTCACCGGCCGCAACCGGCTGACCGATGAGTCCAGGATCGCTTTGTACGGCTCGGTTCCCTTTTTCAAGTCCAGTTCAATCTGGTCAATCAGAACAATAGCGTTTTTGATGAGCATTCCTGACAGGCCGAGAAATCCGAGAATCGCCATGAACCCGAATGACATTCCGGTAATTAGCAGAGCCACTGTCACGCCGATAATGGACAGCGGCACCGTCAGGAAAATAATCAGCGGGCGGCGCACGGAGTCGAACAGCCAGACCACAATCACGAACATGCCGAGAAAACAGAGCGGAAATGTGCTCTTTAAGGGGCCCGATGCATCGCTGGACTCCTCATACTCTCCGGCCCATTTAAACTGGTATCCCGGCGGCAATTCAATGGATGCAATTTTATCGCTGATTTTGCGGCGCAGCGAATCCGCCAGACCAACCACCGGGTTGCAGCGCACCGTGATCGAGTTGCGGCGGTCACGGCGCTGAATCAACGGCCACTCCCACCCGCTTTTCACTCCGGAAACCACCTGATTGACGGGAATAAACGTCTGATTGAGAGAACTCCAGACCTGTACCTTATCAAAGTTATCCACAGTGGCCCGCTCGGCTTCAGGCGGGCGGAACAGGATGGGAATCAGCTCGGTGTTTTCGCGGTAGAGACCGGCAACCACTCCGTTGAAATTCAACTGCAGCGACTGCGCAAGGTCGGCCCGGCTGACGCCGCTGCGCCGCGCCTGGCTTTCTGAAAATTCCGGTCGCAGCATCTGGGTCGGCTGATGCCAGTCGATCCGGATATCTTTGGCATCCTTTTCAGCGCGCATAATTGCGATCGCCTGATCGCCCAGCCCTTTCAGAACGCTCTTATCCGGCCCGATAAAGCGCGCTTCAACTCCAAATTCGATCGATGGGCCGGTCGGCATCGTACTGCAGTAGGGTTCAGCCTCCGGATAATTTTCCTTTAGATAGGCATCGATCTGCTCGATATATTCAGGAATCCGGAGGTAATCATCGACCTCCACCAGCAGCTGCCCGAAACTGGGGTTGGACAGTTCGTAATTATATGTCAGCACAAAACGCAACGCGCCTTCGCCGATGAACCCGCTGGTGTTCACCACCCCGTTCATCGACCGCACATGCTCATCGATTTTTGCCAGATCGTCGGCGGTTGTGCTGATGTGCGCACCGGCGGGCTGCCAATAGTTGACGTAGAAATACGGGTTCGTGGAACCGGGGAAAAAGGATTTGGGAACCAGCCGGAAGCCGAAGATCGCCAGCACCAGCAGCAGCACAGTCCCCGCAACGGTGATCACGCGGTGATGAATGGAGGTATGCAAAACCTTGCGGTACTTTTTAAACATCGGCTTATCATACGGGTCGGCACCCTCAGTGTCCGGAATTTTCAAAAACCAGACGCACAGCAGCGGCGTGACCGTCACCGCCAGCACCCAGCTGAGCATGAGAGACAAAGCCATCACATTGAACAGAGACCGGCAGAATTCGCCCACGGATCCCGGTGCGAAACCAATCGCCGTGAAGGCAAGAATGGCCACGATGGTGGCACCCAGCAGCGGCCACTGCGTGTCGCGGACAATTTCTTCAGCCGCCTTTTCCCGGTCGTCGCCGCGCTCCACCCGAACCAGAATTCCATCCGCCACGACAATGGCGTTATCCACCAGCATCCCGAGCGCCAGAATCAACGCACCCAGTGAAATCTTCTGCAGGTCAATATGCAGCAGGTACATACCAACAAATGTCCCGAGAATGGTCATCAGCAGCACGCCGCCGATCAGCAGCCCGCTCTGCCATCCCATAAAAAACATCAGAAGAATAACCACAATCAGCACGGCCTCAATCAGGTTGACGACAAAGCTGTTTACCGACTCGGTCACCATCTCGCTTTGGTAATAGATCGTATGGAGTTCCATTCCGGCGGGACGTTCTGATTCGAGCTCCTTGAGTTTTGCGCGGATCGACTCGCCCATTGTGACCACATTGCCGCCAGCCACCGTGGATATGCCGACCCCGACAGACGGCTGCCCGTTATAGGTCATCAGATTGCGCGGCGGATCCTGATAGCCGCGACGGATTGTCGCCACGTCGCCCAACCGAACCAAACCGGAGGCCCCGCCGATATACAAATCAGCAATCGCCTCTTCGCTTGAAAAATCTCCGGTCGGCGTGATCCGCAGGTACTCGCCGTCCACCTCCACCTTTCCGCTGGATGCCACCGCATTCTGCGCCTGCAGCGTGCCGGCGATCATTTCCGGCGAGAGGCCCAGCTGCGTCAGGAGGGCGCGGTCGAACTCGACATAAATCATCTCCTGCTGCATTCCCCAGAAACCGACTTTGGCGACATCATCGCATAGAAGCAGTTCTTTCTTGAGCTCATCTGCATAGTCTTTGAGATCGGCATAGGTGCATCCATCTCCGGTCAGCGCGAAAAAGACGCCGAACACATCGCCGAAGTCGTCATTCACAACAGATGGCCCGGCCCCCGGAGGCAGCTGGTTCTGGACATCATTCACTTTCCGGCGCAGTTCATCCCAGATCTGAGGAAGCTTATCGGATTTGATCGTATCCTTAATGTCCACATAGACAAACGAGAGACCTTCCTGAGAGGTGGAATACACCTCTTTGATCTGCCCCATCGCCTGAATGGCTTCTTCAAGCGGGTCTGTTACCTCGGCTTCGACTTCCGCCGGAGTGGCTCCGGGATACTGCGTCACAACCAGCGCGGTCTTGATGGTGAACGTCGGATATTCCAGCCGCCCGAGTTTTCCGTAGGAAAAGATTCCGGCGATAATCATCAGGAGGGTCATGACTATCATGACGGTTCGTTTTTTGAGTGCGAAGGCTGCTGGGTTCATGGATGTTCCTTTGACTACGGTCTCAAAATTCACTCGACAGAAACGGCTTTAAGCGACTGGTTCTCATGAATGAGGCGACTGCCTGAAACAACCACCGGGTCACCCTCCTTAACACCGCTCAGTAATACAATCCGCGACGCGCCGCTAAGCGATCCGGTCTCCACGACCCGCCGCACGGCCTTGTTTCCGCGCTCGTCATAGATCCACACAAACGAACGACCGTCTGCCGTGGACACCAGCGCGGAAACCGGAACCGTCAGTTGTTTTCCCGATAACAACGGATCTTCCCACGTCACCTCGGCCGACATCCCGGGAAGCACCTTGATCTCCTGCGGCGCCGCAAACCGGAACGTCGCCGCGTACGTACGGGTCATTGCATCCGCCGCCGAGCTCCACTCCTTCAGCTGCGCTTCATATGCTTTGCCTGGAGCCGCCGGAAAACTGACCTGAGCCGACGCTCCCTGAGCCATAGTCCGGTGGATAATTTCATTCTCCGGAACATTCACGGTCACCTCCAGCCAGTGAATATCATGAAACCGCAGCACCACCGTGCCGGGCGTCACCATCTCGTGATTCTCCGCCAGCTGGGCGGTAACCCGTCCGTCGTACGGCGCCGTCAGTCGGGTATCCAGCAGGCTGTGCCGGGCGATCTGCAGCTGTGCATTCAGATTTTTCACCGCCGCATCGGCTGAATCGAGGGAACTGGTCGCCCGATCATGCTGGGCTGCCGGAATCACCTTTTCGTCGAAAAGCTGTTTGGCCCGGTCATAATCCTGCCGGGCATTATCCAGAACCGCCTGCGCACCGGCCAGCTGGGCTTCCAGCGCCGCGATCCGGTCCTCGTAATCGCGCGGATCAATCTGCATCAGCAATGCGCCCTTTTCCACCGGCTCGCCCAGCAACACATTCACGGCAACCAGCGGTCCGCCGACACGGAATGACAGCGCCGACTCCTCCGTCGCGCGCACCGTTCCCGGATAGCCGCGGGCCGACGGAACCGCCGAGGCGGTAACGCGCTCCACCGTTACCGGCCGTGCCGCCTGCTGCAGTGCATATTTGGCTTCAGACACTTCCCTGGCCTTCGTTTTTTTTACAATTCCGGCGGAGATCCCTGCCATTGCAAGAATAACAACCACCACTCCGCCAATACCGCTAATCAGATTTTTTTTATTTTTCATGATCTTTCTTTTCCTGTTTAAGCCTCCTGCGGGCGGTCCAAAGGCAGTCCCAGAAGCAGCTGTGTCTGCCGGACCAGCAGATCCTCCAGTTTTTCCAGATAGTCGTCCGAGTAGGTTTCCATCTTCAACCGGCGAAGCAGGGCTTTCATATAACTGGCATGAGCAAAAACCGGCAGTTTAATCAGGGCGGCATGCAGAAACAGTTCCACTTCACCCAGGCCGGGTTTAATGATTTGAATCAGCCGGGTCATGAACTCAATGGCCGGGTCAAGGTATGCCTTATTGAACAGATCGTACAGGGCATCATCCCGCTGGATCAGCTGATAAATCACCTGCGCATACCAGATCGGACGACCGGACCGGAACAGATACATGATTTCGTCTGAAATCACCTTGCGAATCATTTTCGACGATTCAAGAGGGGTTGGTTTCCTGCTCAGTTTTTTCAGCTGACTTTCGTCGTGCAGCCGAACACAGCCTCTCATTGCCTCATGAATCACCGCTTCAAACAGACCGTCTTTCCCACCGAAGTGATAATGGATACTTCCGATGTTTTCGCCAGCTCGCAACGCGACCGCCCGCGTGGAAACATTCGAAATTCCCTGCTCCGCCGCCAGTTCGCCGGCCGCCTGAATCAGTGTCTCCCTTGTCCGCTCTGTACCGGAATATTTCGCCATAAAACAACCCCTGATCTTGAATTCAGGATCAAAATTTACTCAAACGACCAAAATAAGTCAATTGACCAAATTTATAAAAAACAGCTTTTCCCTTACCAAACCGAGGTAAAACAATCAGCCAACCGGTTCGGACGGCACAGCAGGTGCCGCGGGCGGTTCCACGGGAACGTCCGGAAGCGTCGGCTCCGGAACAACAGGCTCCGCAACGACAGGCTCCACCGGAGTCTCTGCCGCCGGAACTGACTTTACCGAAGCATTGACCGGCTTCGAAGCCGGACCGCTTAAGAACGGCATTCGGCGAAAGAAATCCAGATTGTAGAGCTCAAAAACGAAAATACTTTCGAACAGCAGGACACCGATGCAGCCAACCACGGCCAGCGCCGCCATTGCATCAAATCGCCGAACTGAGCTCATTTCCTTCATTCGGCGCAGTCTGTCCGTTTCAGTTTATACTTTCAACTCCAAACGCTTTTCGGCATCATGCGCCGCTCTCATAAGTGAAAGAAAATGACGAGCAGAATGACGAAATCCGGAATTTTCAAACATGGGTATTTCGAACTTCGGAATTGCCTTCGGGCATTGTTTTTTTGTCATTAAGATTTTAAGAAGGGACTTCTTATGAAACCGAATGATTATCATGTTTCGATGGACACGCTCGCCTCGCTGTGCAAGCGCCGCGGCTTTATTTTCCAAACCTCGGAAATCTACGGAGGCATCAACGGTTTCTGGGACTACGGCCCGCTCGGCGTCGAACTCAAGCGCAACATCAAAGAATCCTGGTGGAAATCCGTCGTCCAGACCCGCGAAAACGTCGTCGGCCTCGACAGTGCCATCATCATGCACCCCAAAGTCTGGGAAGCCTCCGGCCACGTCGGCAACTTCAAGGACCCGATGGTCGACTGCCGCGAAACCAAAAGCCGTTACCGCGCCGACCAGCTCCTCGTCTTCAAACACAAAACCGACGCCGACACCCTGATGTTCGCCTATCCCGAAGACGAAGCCGCGCCGGAAAAGAAGGCAAAGAAAATCGGCAAACTTGATTCGGCCGACTGCGAATCTGTGCCTCTCACCGACATTCCGCTCGACGCCTACGGCAAACTCGTCGGCCCCGACACCAATGAACCGGGAACCCTCACCGAACCGCGCGCCTTCAACCTCATGTTCAAAACCTACGTCGGCCCCGTCGAACAGAACTCCAACGTCGCCTGGCTGCGCCCTGAAACTGCCCAGGGCATCTTCGCGCAGTTCGGCAACGTCTCCGCCGTCTCGCGTCAGAAAATGCCCTTCGGCATCGCGCAGATCGGCAAAGCCTTCCGCAACGAAATCAACCCGCGCAACTACACCTTCCGCTCGCGCGAATTCGAACAAATGGAACTCGAATTCTTCATCAAGCCCGGCACCGATGCCGAGCAGCACGAATACTGGGTTTCCGAGCGCCTCAAATGGTACGAAAAAGTCGGGCTGCCCGAAGGCCGCATGCACCGCGACATCCACGAAAAAGACGCCCTCGCCCACTACGCCAGCGCCTGCACCGACATCCTCTACGACTTCCCCTTCGGCACCCAGGAACTCGAAGGCATCGCCGCGCGCGGGAACTACGACCTCACCCAGCACCAGAACGCCAGCGGCAAATCGCTCGAATACTTCGACGAAGAAACCAAAGAGCGCTACATCCCTCACGTCATCGAACCCTCCGCCGGCGTCGACCGCATCGCCCTCGCGCTGCTCTGCGAAGCCTACCGCGAAGAATGGATTCCCAAAGACGGCGGTGACGTCCTCACTGCCGAGCCCGGCAAACAGGCTCCGCAAGGCTACGAGGCCCGCACTGTCCTGCGCTTCGCGCCGTGCATCGCGCCCTACAAAGTCGCCGTCTTCCCGCTGCTCAAAAACAAAGAAGAGCTCGTCGGCAAAGCCCGCGAACTCTTCGAACGCCTCAACGAACGCTGGAACTGCTTCTACGACCAGGCCGGTGCCATCGGCCGCCGTTACCGCCGCCAAGACGAAATCGGAACGCCCTGCGGCGTCACAGTGGATTTCCAGACCTTGGAAGACAACACCGTCACCCTGCGCGACCGCGACACGATGGAACAAATCCGCGTCAGCATCAACGACCTCGAAAACATCATCGCCGAACGCGTACGGTTTTAGTTGGCCACAAAAAACACAAAAACTCACAAAAAGGCGGGGCCGTTCGGCTGCGCCTCTTTCGTTTTCCAATGTCTGGAAAATTCTTCAGACAGAATGAGCCGGAACATCGTCCGTCAACAGCAACTCCATTTTCTTATCCCTTTTGCGTTCTCTGTGTTTCTTTGCGGTTAAAAGCACTCTTTTTATTGCGATATTTTCAAACAGACAGATTCTTTTTCTTTCAAATGCGGACCGCCAGCGTAAAGTCTGCCCGCTATGAAGCTTTTTAAACGCAAGGAATCCCCCGAGGACCCGTCGGAACTGCACCATTATCTGACGAGTCGCCAGCAGCGGCACTGGATCTTCCCGCGGGCGGCACTCGTCGGACTGTTCGCCGGACTGGTTGCACTGGCGTTCCGAGTTGCGCTGGCCGAAGCGGACACCTTTCGCAGCAAGCTGATTGACTGGTCGCACCAGCGACCGGCTTGGGGATGGATCCTGCCGATTCTTTTCACAGCGTTCGGCGCGTGGATGTCAACCATGCTCGTCCGTAACATTGCCCCGGAGGCTTCCGGCAGCGGGATTCCCCATCTGGAAGCGGTTCTTCAGCGGTTCCGGAAACTCGACTGGAAACGCATCCTGCCCGTCAAGTTTATCGGCGGCATTCTGGCGATCGGCGGCGGGCTGACTCTTGGACGCGAAGGACCGACAGTCCAGATGGGCGGCGCCATCGGCGATGCCGTCGCCCGCTTCCTGAAAGTACCGGCCCGGGAACGGCTCATCATGATCTCGTCCGGAGCAGGCGCCGGGCTGGCGGCCGCCTTTAACGCGCCGATGGCCGGGCTCATTTTTGTTCTCGAAGAAGTCCGCCGGGACTTCCAGCCGGTCGTTTTCGGTGCGGCGTTTCTGGCCGCGGTCATTTCAGACATTATCGCACGCATCGGCACCGGACAGTTCCCGATTTTCACGGTGCCCGGCTACGTCACCCCGCCGCTCACCTCGCTGCCCGTCTTCGCGCTGCTGGGGATTCTCGCCGGATTCCTCGGGGTCCTGTTCAACCGCGGACTGATGAAAACTGTCCAGCTTTACTCACAGATTCCCCACCGCCTCATCCTGCCGGCGGCCGCGCTCACCGGCGCGGCGGTCGGGCTGATCGGATGGTTTTCGCCGACGCTCATCGGCAGCGGGCACGGCCTTGCTGAAGAGGCTCTCAAAGGCCGTGTGGTTCTGTCCGCGATTCCGCTCCTCTTTCTGGCCCGCTTTCTGATGACATCCACCTGCTATGCCACCGGCGCGCCCGGCGGCATTTTTGCCCCGCTGCTGGTGCTCGGCGCCCTGCTCGGCCTGGCCGTCGGACAGATTGCGCACATGCTCGTTCCATCCGCGGCGCCGGTTCCGGCGGTCTTCGCCGTCGTCGGCATGGCGGCTTATTTTTCCGCCATCGTGCGCGCACCACTCACGGGCGTTATGCTCATCCTGGAAATGACCGGAAACTATTCGCAGATGCTGCCGCTGCTCATCAGCTGCTTCTGCGCCTACATCGTCGGCGAAGCGCTCAAGGACACGCCGATCTACGAAGCTCTGTTGGAACGCGACCTCAAGCGCAGCCCGGACGTCGTCCTGCTGCCCGAACCGACCGTCACTGAATTTATTGTCGCGGAAGGCGCGCCGTTTGCGGGCCGGGATGTCCGGTCACTCGGGCTTCCCTCCGGCTGCATCCTCATCCGCTGTGCCGAAGACAACCGCGAATGGGTGCCGGGCGCCAATACCCGGCTTAAACCCCATATGCGAATCACCGCCGTCATCGGCCCGGAAGCCTTCGGCGGGCTCGAACTGCTGCGCATGGGCTGCTCCGCGCCATAACGGTTCCAATGGTTGGAAACTTTCGGGTTTATGGTGTTCGCCGTGTGATCCGCTGAACGCGAAAACACGGCTGCGTTACTCGCAAAGCGAGTATAATGGATCTATCGCCTGCACAGCCTCCCTTCGGGAAGGCTGTCCTACAAGTTGTTTTGTAGAACAGGCTTCTTCGGTATTCCGAAGAGCCTGTGAAAATAACTCGCTGTTTTTTTAAACGCTCGAAACTCAGTCAACGGCCAGCAGCGTTTCGAGGTGCTGGGTCCGGATGCCGTACCAGGCTTTGAGCGCATCGTACTGCGCGCGGGCAGTCTGTTCTTTTTGCGGCGAAGAACTCCGACGCTTCACGGCCAGGATCATTTTGTTTTTCCCGGTGTGCTCCGGCGAAATAAATTCAAACACCTTAGCGCTGTAACCCGCTGTCTCCAGCAGCAGCGCGCGCATCGTGTCAGTGATCATATCCGCTTCCTGCCCCAGATGAACCCCGAAGCCGAGCAGCGGCTTCAGAACATCCGGGATCTGGATCTGCGGACGGATTTCCTTATGGCAGCAGGGCGCGCAGAGAATCATGCCCGCACCGGTTCGAATCCCGGTGTAAATCGCAATATCAGTTGCAATATCACAGGCATGCAGGGCAATCAGGATATTCAGGCGCTCGGGCGCATAGCTGCGTACATCGCCCTGCCGGAACCGGAGGGTTTCGAGGTTCAGCTTTTCAGCAGCGCTGTTGCAGACGCGGACCAGATCGTCGCGCAGCTCAATGCCGGTCATGTGCGTTTCTATGCCGTTCGCATTGAAAAAGTCGTGCACGGCAAAGGTCAGATATCCTTTGCCCGCACCAAAGTCCGCGATGTGAAGCGTCTTTGATTCGACGAGCGGCGAGTCCTTCAGCGCGCGGTCGACAATCTCAAGAAACGCATTGATCTGCTTCCACTTGCGCGTCATCGACGGCAGAACCCGGCCGGCGGAATCTGTAACACCCAGCTCTTTCAGGAACGAACGGGCCGGGTCGATCATCCGTCGCTTTTCACGGTCGTGATCAGTGGGTAGCGTCGGTTGCGCTGTCGATTTTTTCGAGGCTGAAAACGAGGCGCGCCCCTTTTTGCTGAACAGCAGCTGTGCCTCTTCGTCCGCGGTCTGCAGATGAG
Organism: Kiritimatiellales bacterium; assembly: GCA_050253185.1. Classification (GTDB taxonomy): domain Bacteria; phylum Verrucomicrobiota; class Kiritimatiellia; order Kiritimatiellales; family Tichowtungiaceae; genus Tichowtungia. Next base: position 13,785 of record JBFWJN010000057.1, read on the forward strand.
CGTTTTTAAAAACCGGCCCGAGCTGTCGACGAATCAGGTTGAGTGCCTCATCCGGCGAATGGTTTTTCGTCACATCGCGCGTCTGATAGCGATAAACGAAGCTGAGCTGCGCGACTCCTTTGATTTCAACAGGACGGATCGTCAGCGTTTTCAGCGTCGGATCGTCGCCGCGGTTTTTGCTGAGCGTCAGCCGAACGAGCGACCCGCCGGAAACGGCCTCGTTCAGCAAAACAAAAAACTGTTCACGACTGTCCATGACACGAAGGCGTCGCGTCTGTTCGAATCAGATAATCAGGCCGCTTTCCTTTTTCAGGTCGGCGGGCGTCACGATTTTACTGGCCTGTTCGCGCTGATATTTCTGGGCTTCTTCAATCATGCGGGTCATCGCGTCTTCCATCGCCTGCGGGAATTTTTCAAGCGCGTCGGCCAGTGTCTTGGCATCAATTTCGCCCTGGATCGGCAGCGGACCGTGTGCGCTCATAATCTGGGTGTGGCCGCTGAAGATCGGATCGCGGGCAGAGTCTTCGCTTCCGTCCGGCAGGACCGGAACAAGACGACGGATGCTTCCGGTTTTAAGGTCGGTATAAGCCTCTTCACGATAGAGATTCGAGACGTTCATTTTGACATCACTGAGTTTTTCGGGCTGGTCGCTCATTTTTTCCTCTTTCCGATAACTGATAACCAATAACTGAAACCGCGATTAAGCCACAGACCCCGCGCCGGGGGAACCCCGTTTTTAGGTTTTCTTTCCAACGGCACCGACTTATTCTCACGGCATGCAACAAGGAGCTTCTATGAACAGCAAACCGGCCGGCCTCATCGCGACCATCCGCCGATTCCTCGAACGCGACCTCTGGAGCCTCGAACCTGCCTCGCTTTCCAAAGCCCGCCGGCGCGGACTGAAGTTCCTGCGCGTCTGCGCGCTGGTCGTGAAAGGCTTCCGCGAAGACAACTGCCCGATTCACGCCTCGGCGCTGACCTTCACCTCGGTCATGGCGCTCGTTCCGTTTCTCGTCATTCTGTTTGCAATCGCCAAGGGACTGGGTTTTGAGGTTGCCAGCGAGCGGCTGACGATGTGGGCCATGCAAACCGGCCAGCCGACCATTCAGAAGATCGCCCAGACCCTGCTCAACACCATCGCATCGGCCAGTACAACCGCACTGGGAGGCTTCGGTACGGCCCTGTTTCTCTACGCCGCCATTAAGATGCTCAGCAGCATCGAGGACACCTTCAACCTGGTCTGGGGCATCAAAACGCCGCGTACACTAATCGATAAAATACGCAACTACATCGTCATTATGGTGGCCGCACCGCTGCTCATCGCCATTGCCTTCAGCAGCATGCCGGTTCTGCTCGGGTTTGCCGAACGAATCGCATGGATGGGCCCGCTTCTGAAACTCTCCCTGCGGCTGGTGCCGATCGTCGTTCTGGCGCTGGCACTGACCATCATCTATATCTTCCTTCCCAACACCAAAGTCCGTTTCGGCGCTGCATTCACCGGAGCTCTTGTCAGCGCGGCCCTTTCGATCCTCTTCCAGCTGGCGATTCTCAAGCTCAGCGTCGGCATCGGTAAATACAACACCTTCTACGGTTCCCTCGCCGCCATTCCATTTTTCCTTTTCTGGGTCCAGATCAGCTGGCAGATCATGCTAATGGGCGCGGAAGTCGCCTTCTCGATCCAGAACGCGGGAACCTATGCACAGGAACGGCTCGCCATTAATCCGAGCACCCGTTCCCGGCTCTGCCTCGCCTTTGCGCTCATGAAAAAAATCACCGAGGCCTTTGAAAACGGAACCGGCCCTTTCGACACCCTCGCCTACGGCACCGCCAACCGCATACCGGTCCGGCTCATCAACGACGTCATCAGCATCCTCGCCAAAAACGGCCTCGTCGCCGAATCAACCGAATGCGCGGGCTGCTACACCCTGCTGCGCGACCCGGTCAACATCACCGCGCGCGCCATCACCGATGCGATCCTCAATGAAGGCGCCGACCCCAACGAACTGGGCATGGGCAGCGATTTTCCAATGTTTGGAAAAATCACCGACGAAAGTTTCCAAACCTTGGAAAAACAGGTCCTGAAAACCTTCTGAGCCGCGGCGCAGCGAATATCTTTCACCTGCCCCACGCCCCACACCTCTTTTGCAGTCCTGTATAT
>JBFWJN010000058.1:0-15877 GCA_050253185.1 Kiritimatiellales bacterium
GCCTGCGGATGCAGGTCTTCCGCCGAGGACCATGTTCCCAGCAAACCGAGTCCTGCCACACCGCATCCAACCCAATGTCTGATTCTGTTCATCTTCGGTCTTTCATCTGCTGTTTTATCTCCGGAGTGCTCCGTTTGCTTCCGGATATCCGTTTCAATTCTTCAAGCATCTCCCTCACCCGCGAACGCTGTTCCGGATGGTTCACCAGATTGACCGACTCGCTCAGATCGGTCGCCAGATTATACAGCTCCAGCGGCTGCCGGTTACGGGTTGTAACCAGCTTCCAGCTGCCGGCACGCACCATTTTCTCCAGCTTCTGACCCGGCTTGGCCTCCGCATTGGCCTGAACAAACAGCGTATCGCGAATGTTTTCAGCGCGGCCCAGCAGAACCGGCAGGAACGAACAACTGTCCAGGCCCTGGTCTGCGTCAACGGCGGTATCTGTCAGGACAGCCAGCGTTGCAAAGAGATCCTGCAGCCCCACCAGCGCGTCGGTCCGGCTCGCCGGACGGACCGGCGAATTTTCCGGCGACCCGTCTCCCCAGCGGATAATCAGCGGCACGCGGTGCCCGCCTTCCCAGATCTCAGCCTTGCCTCCCCTCAGAGGCCCGCCTGACTTATGCCCTTCCCGGGCGGATTCTCCCCAGATCAGCCCTCCGTTGTCGCTGGTGAAAACAACCAGGGTATTGTCCAGCTCACCGGCCTGCTCCAGCGTTTTCAGCAGCAGTCCCAATGTGACATCGGCCTCATACAGCATATCCAGATGGGCTCCGGCTCCGCTGGCGCCCTTTACCGGCACACCCATCAGCCTGTCCGGCGGATTGTGAGGGGTGTGACAGGACTGGCTGCAGTAGTGCATGAAAAACGGCTGCCGTTTCCCTGAAGCCCGATTCTTTTCAAAGTGCTGCTCCAGAAACTGCAGGGTTTTCCCCGTCAGCTGCGGACCGGCCTGGGAGGTATTCCAGCCCGGATCGCCAAAGCCCGGGGCTTTGATTTCGAAATCCGAATAGTTTCCTACTTTCCACATCACCAGCTTTTCCGGATCACAGGTGATCCGGCCGTTTTCAAAAAAGGCATAGGGCGGCCCCTGAATTCCGTTCGGAAGCTCATAGGAATAATCGAACCCCTGATCGACCGGGCCGCCTTCCACCGGACGGCTGAAATCAATATCCTTGAAATCAATTTTCCAGCCGCCCAGGGGCAGGCCCGTCGTTCGGCTGTAAACCGTTCCGCCCAGATGCACCTTCCCAAAAAAGGCCGTGCTGTAGCCGGCATCTTTCATTAAATGCCCCAGCGTTTTCTGCCCGGGAAGGATCTGCGAAGGCAGATTAAACATCCATGTTCCGTTTTCGTTGCGCCCCCGCCATGGATAATTGCCGGTGAGAATGCTGTAACGGGTCGGGGCGCAAACCGCTGAGGGGGAATGCGCATCCGTAAAGGTCATTCCATCCGCGGCGAGCTGCTCAAGGTTTGGCATGGAGACTTTGCTGTCGGGATTATAAACCCGGCAGTCTCCATAACCCATGTCGTCCATTAAAAAGATCAGGACGTTGGGAAGCGAATCCTCCCTTTCCGCATGAACACCCAATCCGCCCGCTAATGACGCAGAAACGGTCAGCTGACATGCCGCTTTGATAACACACCTGGACATCTTCATTCCCCGCAAACTATCTATTGCATTTATATATTATGTTTTTTACATTGAAGCGCAACATTAACTTAGCGCTTTATGCTGTTTCCTGTCATCAGACGTGAACGACTCCTGTATCGCATCGTGAGACGGATTCGTTTATCCTGAGCGGCCGGCAGGAGCATTTGAGCCCATGTACATGTATTCCATGGAGAAATCATGCACGAAAAAATCAGCTTCCGTGAAAAGACCGCGCTGGGAGTCGGATCGTTTGCCGGTTTTCTGGGGGGCACCCTGGTCAAGAGCCTGGCTGTTCCGGTCTATCAGATGACGCTGGGAGTGAATCCGGCCCTCCTCGGTATTGCACTGGCGCTCCCCCGCCTCTGGGATGCCTTTACGGATCCCGTCATGGGAAATATCTCTGACAATTTCCAATCCCGGTTTGGACGGCGCAAACCGTTCATTGTTGCAGGCGCCGTTCTGACGGGCGTTTCCTTCGGTATTGTCTGGATGGTTCCGCAGCACTGGTCCGACATTGCAAAACTGGTTTATTTTATCATTGCGTCGCTGATTTACTACACCTGCTATACGATTTACGCAGTTCCCAGCCAGAGCCTGATTCTGGAAATGACGCCGGATTATGATGAGCGCACCAAGGTCACCGCCTTCTGCGGATTTTTCGGTAAAGCCGGTGAATTTGTGTATCAGTGGATTTTCCCGCTCACCCAGCTGGCCATTTTCGCCACCGCCATGCAGGGAATCCGCACTGTCGGATGGCTGACGGGCATCTTCCTGATTGCCGGAATCGGCGTCATTCCCGGGATCTTTGTTAAGGAACGTTATTATCATCAGGCACAGAAACAGCCCAAAGTCCGTTTCCTCGAATCCGCAAAGGCGGTCCTGCGCAACCGGGGGTTCGCGATTCTGATCTCTCTGGTGATCCTGACAACTTTTGCAGGCATGTTTGCCAGCTGCCTCGATTATTACCTGCTCGTCTATTATGTCTGTGACGGAAGCATTGTGCAGGGATCCGTGTGGAAAGCCGTCCTGTCATCCGAGTACGCCATCGTCGGCATCCTCTCCATCTGGCCGGTTCTCTGGCTGTCCAAACGGTTCAGCAAGCAGGCCGCACTGCAGCTCATCTATGCACTGACGGTGATCGGCGGCATCGTTAAATGGTTTGTATACACACCCGGGCATCCGTGGCTCATCAGCGTCGATCCCGTTCTCTGCGGACCGATCTGGACGGCGATCAGTATGCTCCAGCCGTCCATGATGGCCGACGTCTGCGACGACGACGAACGCCACCACGGACAGCGCAGGGAAGGCATGTTCGGGGCGCTCTATTCCTGGATCTGGAAATGCGGCATCTCCCTGTCCTTTCTGCTAAGCGGCGTCGCGCTGGTTCTCGCCGGCTTTGACGAACAGCTGGGCGGCGCACAGACCTCACAGACATTCACCGTCATGCGCCTGATTTTTGCCGGCATCCCGGCGCTGACGTCCGGGCTGACCATCATTCTGCTCAGCTTCTATCCGATCACCCGCCGGCAGGCACAGGAAACCCGCCGTATTCTGGAGGATCGTCGTGGACAGGTTGAATAAACATTTGCCTATTTATGCTACATATTCGATATTCAGCGGAAATTTATGAAAGCCGAAATCATCAGCGAACACAGTCGCAAACTGATCGTCCTGTCTCTTCGATGGTACGATATCCGCATCCACCAGGGCATCCTCGAATACGCCAAGGACCATAACTGGGACGTCGTCGCCAGCCCACATATGTCCAATCCCCTTGATATCCCGGAAGCGGACGGACAGATTGTCATGCTGGGTTCCCGGGATCACCGCCGGATGAAACTGGTGGAGGCTTCCAGGGCCCCGGCAATCGATCTCGGACATTACAATACACTGGGGATCCCCCGTGTATATCCGGACAACGTCATGGCCGGGGAAATCGCCGCTCTGGAATTCATCGAACGGGGATTTGTCAATTTTGCGGTCTTCAGCACGCAGTCACACTGGTATGTCGACGACCGTAAAAAAGGATTTCGCAGGACGATTGAGAACAAAGGATTCAGCTGCCAGGACTGGCACCTACCCCAGACCGACCCGCACAAGGGTTCTTTCAGTCCCGACGGACATGACCGAAAGGTGATTGAAAAATGGCTGACGCATGTCGACAAGCCGCTGGCCATTTTCTCGATTGAAGATGAAGGCGCCGCGATGCTCCTGCGCGCCTGCCGGCAGCTGGGAATCGCTGTTCCGGAGCAGGTCGCGCTGATCGGAGCCAACAACGATCCCGTGATCTGCCCCTACACCGAAGTTTCGCTCAGCAGCGTTGACCTGAACTGGGAAGGTGTCGGCTACGAAGCAGCGGCCCGGCTGGATCAACTGATGCAGGGAAAGAAGTTAAAGAAGTCAGTCATCCTTGTTCCGCCGAAAGGCCTGGTATCCAGAAAAAGCTCTGACACCATTGCCGTCAACGACCTGCGTGTTGCCCTGGCATTGAGCTATATTCAGGAGAACAGCGACCGGCCGATCACGGTGACGGAAATCACAGAAAACGTCGGCATCCCGCTGCGCACACTGCAATGGGCCATTCAGAAATCCCTCGGTCGAAGCCTGCAGGACGAAATCAGCAGAATCCGGGTCGAACGGATTGAAGACCTGCTGAAAAACACGGACCGCAAAATCGGACAGATTGCCGAAGATCTGAATTTTTCCTCCGCTCAGTACATGAACCATTTCTTTGCAAAAGCAACCGGTGTAACCCCGAACGAGTATCGCAAACAGGTTCAGAACAATCGCTGACAGCCGCGAAGGTTCAAGCCGGAATGTTTTATTTCTTCCAGCGGCTTTTAACCTGTGACAGGTCTGGAGCATCGGCATCGACAACGTTCCGGAACTCCATCCCCTCTTCAATCAGCGGCTCTTCCGTTTTCGGGAGAACTGCGGACAGGCGTTTTTTGACGGAGTCATATTCCGGATTGTCGGCAAGATTCGTCCACTCATCCACATCCTTTGAGTGGGAATAAAGCTCTTCAGTTCCGTCAAAATAACGGATGTACCGCCACTCGGCATCGCGGACCGCATAATTTCCGCGTCCCCATGTACAGATTGCCGGTTCAGGCACGGGCAGCTTCGGATCTTTGAGTTGAGGAGCCAGACTGAATCCATCGACATATTCAGGAGCCTGCAGTTCCGTCAACTCTGCCAGTGTGCGGTAAATATCAATCAGCGAAACGGCATCTGTAACCGTTCTGCCTGCCGGAGCGTTTTTCTGGCGCGGATCCAGAATAATAAACGGAGTCCGGGTCGTTTCCTCCCACAACGCGAATTTTTTGAAATGGCCTTTTTCTCCCAGAGAAAAACCGTGATCCGACCAGAGCACGATAATCGTATTGTCTGCATACGGACTGGCCTCCAGGGCATCAAGCACCCGCCCGATGTTATAGTCCGCCCACGAAATACAGGCCAGGTAAGCCCGGCGGATCTTTCCCCACGCGTGGTCGCGCTTAAACCGGCGATCCTCTCCGACATTCGCCATCGCCCGCCCGGCCCATGGGATATCGTCCAGATCATTCGGGTTGATCCGCGGTGGATCGACCTCCTCCGGGTACAGATCAAAAAACTGCTTCGGACATGTAAACGGCAGATGCGGCTTAATGATTCCGACACCGACAAAGAACGGTTTCTCATGCTTTCTGGAAAGGACATCCACCGCAAAGGATGCATTCTGATAATCTGTATGATCCTCCAGCGCGTTTAGAGTCGGAGCAAAATTCATTTTCCAGGATTTGCCCTGACGATAGCCGGCGGCTTCATCGAAGGTCAGGTTCGCGGCTTTGGATGTGAAAAACTCTGTCCACTCCCCGGTGTTTTCCGCCGGCCGATGATGGATTTTTCCGGAACCGAAGGTTTCATAACCGCTGTTCCGGAACAGCTGGATCAAAGACGTATAGGAACGGAGAGCAGTTTCCGGCAGCCTGGCCTGATCATAAAAAAGATACAGCCCGGAATGAAACGGCTGCACACCGTACAGCAGCGAATTCCGGCTCGGCGAGCAGCCGGGAGCCGGGCAGTGCGCATTCGTAAAGTTCACGCCCCGCTGCGCCAGCCGGTCCAGATTCGGCGTAATCGCCAGCGGATGTCCGCCGAGAAAACCGGTCCAGTCATTCATATCGTCAATGGCAATAAACAGGACATTCGGATGCTGCTGCTCTGCAGCCATTGTCGTCGCTAGTCCGCCTAACACACTGAGAAGAACTGTCGCCTGATTCTGTACGTTCACAGCAAAAGATCCTCTAGTCATATTTCAGCGTTCCGGCCTGGAGAAGCGGTTCATCATACCGAGTCATCAGTTCGGTCAGCGCTTTCTTATAATCATCGGCAATCTGCCGATATTCAGGGTTCCGGTAAAAATTAACGGTTTCATCCGGATTCTTTTCCAGATCGAACAGCCATGGCGTATCGAACGGGGACAGGACCAGCTTGTAGTGCCGGCTGGCGGCGGCGACCCAGCGGCCTCCGGCATTGGTGATGTAAATAATGCGATCGCTTCCAACCGTTTTATCGGAACTTGTGAAATCAGAGGAAGCATCCCGGCCCTGGCATCCGGCAGGCTGACCGCCCAGCCCCATCAGCCCCAGGATGGTCGGAGCAAAATCCGCAGTGGTATAAGCGGTATCAATCCGTTTTCCCTCGGGAATATGCCCCGGATAGCGAATGATAAAAGCGATTCCTGCAGACGTCTCGTAAGGAAGCCCTTTATCGTGCTTTCTGTGCTCGCCCATCAGGTCGCCGTGGTCCGATGTAAAAACCACGATGGTCTTCCGGTCGAGCCCGCTCGACGCCAGATAGTTCAGGATCCGGCCCACATTGTCATCAATGCACTTGACCATTCCAAAATACCACTGCATCTGAACCTGCTTCAGTTCACCGACCGTGTTTTTGACCCATTTCGGAAGCGTATCGTCTGCCACATCCATCGTCCGCGGATTCTGAAACGTAAGATCAGAAAACATCGTGTCATATGGAGCACGCACCGTGTTCGGCCCGTGCGGATCGGGAATCGACAGCATCACGCAGAACGGTTTTTCTTTATCCTGATTCAGAATTTCGATTGTTCGATCAGCCAGAAAATCGGTTGTGTAGGATTTGTCCGTGGCCTTTTCGATTGAATAGCGGTACCTCCCGTTCTCCGCGTTATAAGCACCGATCAATGCCGGTCCGGTCGGCGTGTCTTTCAGAAGTTTCCAGTGACCGCGGTTGATCATGTAACGGTTGTCTTCAAACCCGAAATCCCTCGGCGGCGTGAATCCGGGTTTTGCATCGCCGTCCAGATGCCATTTGCCGACATAGGCGGTGGCATACCCATTCTGCCGCAGCACTTCGGCAAAGGTCACCATGCTGTCTTTCATCGGCAGATCGTTCTGCGGAACACCGGTGGCCTGCGGATAGAATCCGGTCATGAAAGACGACCGGGACGGAGAGCAGACCGGCGACGTGGCATAAAAACTGGTGCACAGCGCACCGGCGTGAGCCAGTGAGTCAATGTTCGGCGTATCCACTTTGACGCCAGGACCCCAGACAAACGCCTGATCCTCCGTCATCGTTTCCCGGTAACAGCCCAGTGTACGGAAATTATGTTCGTCCGTGTGAATGATGAGCAAATTGGGGCGGTCCGTACCATCCGCCTGCAGGGTCGGATGAAGCGCCGTGAAACCCGCCGCGACTGCAGCGCCTGAAACAGATTTTAGATTCATCAGGATTCCTCTCTTGCATAACAAACGAAAAGGCGTCTGTTTTAGTGCCGTGCTTTTAATCGGTCGCGTCCTTTGCTCTCCGTCCGGTCACCAGCGCGGGGGAGGAAGGCTTCCCGTCCAGACATCCAGTTCGCTCGACAGCTTCTGCACGATTTCCGGATACTGCTCTGCCACATTATGACTTTCCGCCATATCGTTTTCAAGATTGAACAAACGGGCCCCGGCCGGCGCTACGTTCTTGGGAGCTTCATCCTGAATAATCAGTTTCCACGGATAACGAAGGATCGTCGACGTCAATCCTTCCTTATTCCGGTCGCGCCAGAGGAACGTGCGGTCATCCCCGGGCGTTCCTTCCATCAGTGAACGAAGGTCCCGTCCATCCAGTTCATCCGCGACCTCTCCACCCGCCGCTTTCAGGAAGGTCGGCAGTAAATCCAGCGACATAACCGGTGTAGAGAAAACACTTCCGGCGGCAATAACACCTGGCCATTTAACGGCCATGGGAACCCGATAGCCGCCTTCAAACGGAGTCCATTTATGTCCGCGCAGCGGATCGTTATTCGCGGCATTCTTCGCAGAGCCGCCGTTGTCGCTGAGAAACACAACCAGTGTATTCTGATCCAGTTTGTGTTCGCGCAGAAAATCGAGCACCCGGCCGACGTTCCGGTCCATGCCCGCAATCAGACCTAAATAGGCCTGACGTTTTGCTTCCGCATCCGGAAACAGTCGTTTGGCCTTGGCCAGACTCTCGTCATCAGGCTGCAGCGGGGTGTGCGGCGCAGTAAAGGACAGATACAGGAAAAACGGATGATCCTGATGCAGAGCCTGATCCAGAAACTCAAGAGCGGCATCACCGAAACAGTCGGTCACATGATGGATCTCATTTTCAGGAATGATTTTGCCGTTCTTTTCCAGCTGCTTGTATTGATCGGCATTCGTTGCACGGGAATATTCCGGATTCGGAAAAAATGAACGCGATCCCCCGCGCAGTCCCATGAAATAATCGAATCCGCGCCGTGTAGGGTAATAGCCCTCGATATATCCGAGGTGCCACTTGCCGACGATCCCCGTATAATATCCAAGCGCCTTTAACCGGTCAGCGACTGTTTTCTGGGCAAGATCCAGCCCGAACCGCGCCTCCTTTTTTGCATTCCAGTTGCTGACGGAATCGTTATTCTGGAACCCAAACCGCTGCTGGTGCATGCCGGTCATCAGCCCGGCCCGCGAAGGCGCACAGACATTGCAGGAGACATAGGCCTCTGTAAACCGGCCGCCGTCACGGGCGATGGTGTCAATATTCGGAGTCAGCTCCCTGTAGAGAGGATCTCCCTGAAATCCGAAATCGTGATACCCCGCATCATCCGCCAGAATCAGCAGGATATTCGGCTGAGGATTCCCCTGCTCCGGCGCGGCACACAGACAGCCCGCTCCGGCGGCAAATACTCCAATCTGTTTCAACACAGCTGTGTTCGTCATCTCGGGGTTTTCGTACCTGCTGCTTATTTTCCCTTCGAAGAGTCGAACTCTTCCCGGGTCATTTGACCGTCCTGATTGAGATCGCGCCGGGCAAACCATTTTTTCGATTGTTCAGGAACAAACTTCTCACCTTTTTTCGCGGCCTCTTTCCCGGTCCACGCAACCCATTCCGCTTCCGTCACCACGCCGTCCTTATCGGAATCCAGTGCCGCAAACCAGTCCCATGCGGCAAACGCACTGCATGCAGACAGAAATATTCCTGTCACCAGTATCTTTTTCATGTCCCGCCCTCCTTTTATTTCTGTATATCGACTCGAATCAGATGCCATGGCAAAGCCTCTTCTGATTAGAATTGCATTGTACGCTCACGAGATACCCGACCCTCCTCAGCTCCGTATCCCGTGAGCAATGTATTCATATTTACCCGATTCGGCGAAGAATCACCGCCAGCAATCCCCCCAGACCCAGCATGCCCAACGTTGCCGGTTCCGGAACAACAGTCCCGGAAATGGCAATATTATCGATATAGGTATACGCCGTTCCAGTCGCATTCGATGCATAAATCTGAAATGTCGCTTCTTCGCCTGGGGCCAGCGTATAGTACGCAAGACCCGTAAGCAGAATATCGACGTCCTGATATCCACTGGAAACAGCTCCGGGATTCCCGGCTCCAAGTAATTGGGGAAGCCCGGTCACAGCGTCAATTTCCGCACCGCTGTCCACGCCGGTCAAACTCCCGTACCCATAAGTAACAGTCAGCGTCTGCGGCGATCCGGCCCAGGTTCTGCCTGCATCAAAATGAAGGGAGTCCAGCACAACCGTACTGCCCGTATTGTTCACAATGCGAATACCGAGTTTATTATTTACATCCACCGTATTTGTCCCCACAGCCACAGCCCAGTTCAGATTGGTCGCTGCGCCGGAATATACGGACCCATACGTTTCATCCATGGAATTCCCATCCGTTTTGGCTCCCACGGAAGAGCCCGTATACAGGTTCCCGGTAATCCCGGAAGCTGTATAGGAATAATTGGTCCCCACTCCGCTGTCCCAGGCAATCAGCAGATCTGCTGAACCCTGCCAGGCCAGCGTAAACAGCACCACGACGGCACCGCAGATATTTGGTCTTTTCATCCTTCTTCCTCCACTTGATTAACACGCGGAACGGACAGATCTCCGCCTCACGACAACTTATTATTTTGCGTAAAAAATAAATTATATCAACTTTTTTATGCAAAATTTATTTCATATCTGACCGGTTGGTTCTGTTTAAATCAAAAACTTGGCGAACCCGCCGCCCTCCTGCACAATGGGCGAAATATGAACCTGAACGTGCTTTACCACGACAACCACCTGCTGGCAGTGAACAAGCCTGCCGGACTGCTGACCCAGCCCAGCGGAACAAATCGGGACAATCTGGAAGACCGCGCAAAGGCTTACATCAAAGAGGTTAAAAACAAGCCTGGAAATGTCTTCCTGCATGCGGTGCACCGGCTCGACCAGGTCGTCAGCGGCATCGTTCTCTTCGCCTGCACCGACAAGGCACTGTCTCGACTGAACGCCGACATGCGCGCACACAGATTCAGTAAAATCTACCACGCCGTCGTTTCCGGAACACCGCCGCAACAGAAAGGAACCCTGTGCCATTTTCTGAAACACGACAACTACTGCGCAAAAGTCGTCGGAGAAAAGGACCCGGATGCAAAGGAATGTCTGCTGGACTACCGGATTCTTACGCCGGGTGAGGTCACCCGGCCTGCAAACCATCCAGCATCTGTAGGCCGGGTGACCTCACCCGGAGCATACACCGTATTGGAAATTCAGCTGCACACCGGGCGCTACCATCAGATCCGCGCGCAGCTCGCAGCCGTCGGATGCCCGATTCTGGGCGACGAAAAATACGGATCAAAAACAAAACTGCCCGGCGGCGCCATTGCCCTGCATCACGCGCGACTTACAATCATCCATCCGGTAAAAAAAGAAGAAATCATCATTCAGGCCCCATCCCCGGACTATTGGCCGGAATAAGACCCGCAGCTGATTTTCCAGGCATTGGAAAACGTTTTTCCAATGCCTGGAAACGCGGCTTCATCGCCGGCCTCTGCGCGGAGCATGCGGGCGCAGCTGTTTCATCTGCGTGCGGCGCTCGGCCAGGCCGCGGACCACATGAACCGGCTCCCCGGTTTCGTACTCGAGACCGGTGTAATAGACCGCCGCGGCAGGCGTCATCGGCAGCGGAATAAAATCCTGTACCTGCTGCAGCTTCCAGTCCTCTTTGCGCACGAATTTTTCAACCGCCTTCATTTCCGCTTCGGTCGATCCGGGAAAGTTGGAAATGAAATACGGCACCAGATACTGCTTTTTGCCGACCGCGCGGCTTTCCTGCTCGAACACCTTCTGGAACTCGCAGAAGGTTTCCGGCCCCGGCTTGCGCATGGCCCTGAGCACCTTCGGGTGCATATGTTCCGGCGCCACCTTCAGATGGCCGGACACATGATGCTTCGCCAGCTCGCGGATATATTTCGGGTTGCGCAGCGCCACATCCATCCGGATGCCGGACTGCACAAAAACATGCTTCACCTCTTTGAGTTCGCGCACGCGGCGCATCAGCCGGATTGCCGCCTCGGCATCGAGCTCCAGATTCGGGCAGATTTTCGGATAAAGGCAGCTCGTGCGCCGGCAGGTTCTGCAGGCGTCGCAGACACCGTTCACACAGCCGTACAGGTTGGCCGACGGACCGCCGAGATCGGTGATCGTTCCTTTAAAGTCCGGCGACTCCGCCATCCGCTCCACTTCGTGAACCACCGATTTTTCGGAGCGGCTCGACAGAAAGCGTCCCTGATGCAGCCCCAGCCCGCAAAACGCGCAGCCGCCGCCGCATCCGCGCACGACGGTTACCGAATCCTTAATCATCGTGAACGCCGGAATCGGCTCTTTATAGGATGGATGCGGCTGCCGCAGATACGGCAGCTCGTACACCGCGTCCATTTCCGCAGTCGTCAGCGGCTTCGCGGGCGGCTCGACAAACACAGCGCGCGGACCGTGGAACTGAACGAGCGGCCGGCCGGTAAACGGATTCTGCTCGCGTTCCGTTTTCTGCGTCAGCTCCAGCACCTTGCGTTTATCGGCTTTGCACTCTTCGAACGACGGAAGTTTGCAGACCTTGGAAAAATCGATTTGCGCCGACTCCTTTCCGCCCAGCAGGCGCGCCGTGCCGGGAATGGCGTCCAGCGATTTGTTTTCCGCCACGCGCCGGGCGACTTCGCGGATGGCTCGTTCGCCCATTCCGTAGACGAGAATATCGGCCTTGGAGTCGGCGAGAATCGACGGGCGGAATTTGTCCTGCCAGTAATCATAGTGAGCCGTCCGGCGCAGGCTGGCCTCGATGCCGCCGAGCACAGTCGCGATGCCGGGAAAGGCGCGCTTGGCCAGCTGCGTGTAGACCACACCGGCCATGTTCGGCCGTTTGCCGACCGCGCCGCCGGGCGTGTAGTAATCCTCCTTGCGCTTGCGGCGAGCGGCAGTGTAGTGCGCGAGCATGGAATCGAGGTTGCCGGGCGAAATGCCGCAGAAAAGCCGCGGACGGCCCATACCGGTCAGCGATTCCGGATCGGTCCAGTCCGGCTGGGCGACGATGCCGACGCGCCAGCCTTCCGCCTCCAGAACGCGGCCGATCACCGCCGCGGCAAAGGCCGGATGATCGATGTAGGCGTCGCCGCTGATGATGAGCACATCAAGCTCATCCCAGCCGCGCGCGGTCATCTCCGCGCGGCTCATCGGTAAAAACTGCTGTCCTGCCTGTGTCATAGCTGTTTTTCCAATGTCTGGAAAAATATAGCAAGCCGCAACGCAACGGCTTCCAATCATTGGAAAAATGATTCGACCTCCCCGAGGCATCCTCCTAGTATGCTCATTTTTAAGAAAAGCGATACCCATGCAGAAACTTGATACAACTCTTTTTCTCGATATCTACCGCCATATGCTCGCTTCCCGGAAGGCCGACGCCGTCCAGGCCGATGCCGCCCAGCGCGGCGAAGCCTTCTTCTATATTCCCTCCTCCGGTCACGAGTCCATCGCTGCGCTCGCCCCTCATCTGACCGAAAACGACTGGCTCCACTGCCACTACCGCGACCGCTCACTCATGCTCGCGCGCGGCGTCACCCAGGAAAGCCTGCTGCGCGGCCTGCTCGGCAAAACCGGTTCGCCCTCTGAAGGCCGCCGCATGCCCGGCTTTGCCTGCAGCCGGGAACTGAAGCTGCTCAGCGCACCGACCGGCGTCGGCACCAATGCTCTGCAGGCCGTCGGCGTGGCCCAGGCCGTCAAAGACGAATCCGGCAGCCCGCTCGTCTACTGCGGCATCGGCGACGGCGGCACACAGGAAGGCGAATTCCTCGAAGCGGTCGCCGAAGCGGTCCGCTCGAAGCTACCCGTTCTGTTCGTCGTTCAGAACAATAAATTCGCTCTTTCGACCCCGTCTAAGGGCCGCACCTTCTTCTCGCTGCCGGACGGCGACGCCGTGGAATTCTACGGCCTGCCGATCCTGCGCGCCGACGGTACCGACGCCGTCGAAACCCACCGCGTCTTCGGAGAAGCCGTTTCCAAGGTTCGGAAAACCCGCGGACCGCAGCTCGTCGTTATGAACATCGAACGGCTGTTAAGTCACACAAATGCCGACGATCAAACTCTTTACCGCTCCGCCGAAGAAATCCGCGACATCCGCGAACATGCCGATCCCGTCATGATTCTCGCCAAACAGCTGATCGCCGCCGGCGTGCCGGAAGAACAGCTCAAAGCGATCGAGCACGAAATCAATCAGGAAATGGACCAGGCCTTCGCCGACGCCCGCAAGGCCCCGAGCGCCACCACAGAGCTTTCTGCAAAAAGACCGCTGACCGCGACCAGCGCCGAACAACGGTCCGACGGCGATGCCTTCACGATGCTCGAAGCCATGCGCGAAGTCCTCCGCGCCCGCCTCGGCAGTGACAAATCGGTTTATATGTACGGCGAAGACATTGAAGACCCGAAAGGCGATGTTTTCGGCCTGACCCGCGGCCTCGGTAAAGCATTTCCCGGACAGGTCATCAACTCGCCGCTCAGCGAGGCCACGATTGTCGGCGCGGCCATCGGCCAGTCCTTTGCCGGAAAAAAGCCGGTCGCCTGCATCCAGTTCGCCGACTTCATGCTTCCCGGTTTCAACCAGATCGCCTCCGAACTCGGCGCCATGTGGTGGCGCACCAACGGGCAGTGGGAATGCCCGGTCATTCTCATGGCCATCTGCGGGGCCTACCGTCCCGGTCTCGGCCCCTATCATGCGCAGACCTTTGACGCAACGTTCGCGCACATTCCCGGCCTCGACGTCTTTATGCCCTCGACCGCCGCCGATGCCGCCGGACTGCTCAACGCCGCGTTCGACTCCGGCCGACCGACCGTGTTCCTTTTCCCGAAAAACCTCATCAACGACCGCTCCGTGCTTTGCGCCGCCGACGCCGCGCAGCAGTTCGTGCCGGTCGGTAAGGCTCGCATCACCCGGCCCGGCAGAGACCTGACCCTCGTCAGCTGGGGCAGCACGATGCCGCTGTGCGAAAAAGCCGCCGACGCACTCGAGGAAGCCGGTGCTTCCGCCGAAGTCATCGACCTGCGCTCCCTCTCGCCGTGGGACGAAGAAACCGTGCTGACCTCCGCAAAGAAGACCGGGAAACTGCTCGTCGTCCACGAAGACAACCACACCTGCGGCCTCGGTGGCGAAGTGATGGCGACCGTCGCCGAAAAAGCGGGCGTTTCCGTGCAGATGGCGCGTGTCACCCGCCGCGACACCTACATTCCGTACACTTTTGAAAATCAGATCGACGTCGTTCCGTCCTTCAAGCGCGTGCTCGAAAAGGCCGCGGAACTGACCGGCTATTCCGTCAGCTGGCAGAAGCCGGTGGAGGAAACCGAAGGTTCTGTCGTCGTCAATGCCATCGGTTCTAGCCCGTCGGACAAGACCGTCACCGTCACCGAACTGCACATCGAAGCCGGGCAGTCCGTCGAAGCCGGCACCCTGCTCGCATCGGTCGAGGCCGACAAGGCAACCATGGAAATCTCCACGCCGGTCAGCGGAACCGTCGACGAACTGTTCCTCGCCGAAGGCGATTCGGTCGACGTCGGCACGCCGCTGGCGCGCATCAAAACCGAAGAAACCGACCTCATTAAAAAACCGGTTACCCGCGAAAATTCCGGCACACCGGTCATCGAGAAAAAACTCTCCGAAATCGTTCCAACCTCTGGAAAAAATGTTTCCAATGTTCGGAAACCAGTCCTGCTGTCGTCGATCACCACCGTGCTCGGCAACCGGAAAATCGTCAACGACGACCTGGTGAAGCCCGGCGACGAATGGGATTCCGAAGACATCCGCAAGCGCACCGGCATCGAAACACGTTACTGGATCGATGACACACAGGACGTCACCTCGATGGCTGTTCAGGCCGTGCGCGATCTGCTCGCCAAGGAAAACCTCGAACCGGGCGATATCGATGCGCTGATCTGTTCGACCGGTACGCCGACGGCGATGACGCCGTCGCTCGCCTGCCGCGTCCTCCGCGCCATCAGCCCCGAAAAAGGTGAACTGCTGATGCAGGCACACGACGTAAACGCCGCCTGCTCGGGCTTCCTGTACGCCCTGCAGGGCGCCGTCGATATCCTGCGCGATGATCCATCCAGGAAAGTCATCGTCATCACGTCCGAAACGCTTTCGCCAATGATCAATATCAACGATCCGAAAACGAGCGTGCTGTTCGGCGACGCTGCAACCGCATCCCTGCTCAGCTGCGAACCGCGCAAAGGAAACATCAACGCGCTCATCAACCGGCCGGAGCTTTCCGCCAAGGGCGTTGAGGACAAGGTGCTGTATGTGCCCAACATGGGCGGTGAGGAGACCGTCGCCATGGAAGGACTGACCGTTTTCAAAGTGGCGGTGAAGAAGATGATCGACATGCTGGCGACTGCCTGTGAAGGGCGCGGCATC